>JAUYEE010000224.1 GCA_030691545.1 bacterium
CGCTGAGGGCAGTTTCCGGACTATGATGCACCTCGACCAACAGACCGTCGGCGCCCGCCGCAATAGCCGCCCGGGACATCGCCTCGACGTATTCCCTTCTGCCGGTGCCGTGGCTCGGGTCCACAAAAACCGGAAGGTGAGTCGCTTCCTTGAGCGCGGGCACCGCGCTGATGTCGAGGGTATTTCTCGTGCCGTTCTCGAACGTGCGGATTCCTCTCTCGCAGAGGATAACATTCATATTCCCGCCGGACAAGATGTACTCCGCCGACATCAGCATTTCGGTCACGGTGGAAGCCCTGCCCCGCTTCAGAAGAACAGGCTTCGGCTGGTCGCCGAGGGCTTTGAGAAGGCTGAAATTGCTCATGTTCCTTGCCCCGACCTGAAGGATGTCGGCATATCCGGCCACCAGAGGAATGTCCTTGGTGTCCATCACCTCTGTCACGATGGGCAGTCCCGTTTCTTCCCTGGCGCGGGCGAGATATTTCAACGCCGGCTCACCATGCCCCTGGAAGCTGTAAGGGGATGTCCTCGGTTTGAAGGCCCCACCTCGCAGAAGCGCCGCCCCTGACTCCTTCACGCTTTTTGCGACGCATAAAAGCGAGTCCTCGTCTTCCACGGAGCAGGGACCGGCCGCCACCACCACGCCGTTGCCCCCAATCTGGATGCCATTGACACGGATGACGGTGGTGTCTTTTTTGAGCTCCCGACTGGAGAGTTTGTACGGCTTGAGGATCGGTATGACCTTCTCCACGCCGGGAAGGACTTCCACATAGAGTCTGGCGGTATCGGGCTGGGTGCCGATGACCCCGATGACCGTTCGCTCCACACCCTCGATGGCCTGATACCGCAGGCCAGCCCGACGAATCTCCTCATAGACTCGGTCTTTTTCAGCGGCAGTTGCATCTCGTTTCATAACCACAATCATCACTGACCTCCTTCACCTCTATTTTCTTTCCCGGAACTTGCCAACAAAAAAACAGCCTCGGAACTCCGAGAGTCCCGAGGCTGACCTATACTCCTACGTGTCAAGCTATCTCAAGGACTCCCCCTCGAGAGGCTGCTAAAGTAAAAGTACCAGTACCAGCCCGCGCGCAGAGCGCAGCACAAGCCGACGTCCACCTGTGAGAGATGTTCCGTCGTCCGTGGTTCAATTGCCTGTCGTGTACTGGTACGCACTGTCATTTTCAATCCTCGTGGGGATTTATAGCCCTTGGAAGGCGACCTGTCAAGTTTTTTTTGGCGGTCTTGGCAATACCTGTCATGGCGGATAGGGGTCCCAACGAATGCGCAGACAGGGAGAGCCGGCGCCGAGATAGGGAACCACACGGGCCACGAGGGTCGCCCCGGCCGGACACGTTGCGGAGGCCTCGACGCGGGCTGGCCGTAATGTGCCCATACAACGGTTCATTCGCACAGGGCCCGGCCCCGTAAGTCTTCCCCCCTCCCCGAATCGGAGGGATTACACCCGATCGCATCTTTGGCTTTTCAGGGCGTGCCATTCTTTGATAGCCTTAGGCATCGAAGAAATGCGAATGGGTTGTCGTCCGGGCATCGCCTTTCGTACGCGGTGCGGCTTGCTGGGCAAACCAATCATGCAAGGTGACCTATGGCAGAACCGGGCTTTCGCGCGGATTACTCCATTTTTAAGGCTTCGGATTCGACGGTTCTCGGAGAGCCCGTCGGGGACTATTTTCCGATCTCGGAACGTCTTGTGTGTTGCCTCTGGTACACGCAAACGTACCTGAAGGACCTTCACACTGTGGACGGACGGTCTGTGAAAGTCCTTTCTCCCGGGATATGGAACCTCACGGAAGGACCCGATTTCACGCGCGCTGCGCTCGAGCTTGAGGGAGGCCAGACGGTCACCGGCGACATCGAGGTCCATGTCCGCTCCTCGGACTGGCAGCGGCATCTTCACCACCGCGAACCGCGATACGACGGCGTTGTGGCTCATGTCTTCATGTGGCACGATTCGCAGACCCCATTCGCTTCCACCTCTGCGGGAAAAGAAATCCACCAGATCGAGCTGTCGCGTCACCTCACGCGGCCCCTGGCGCGAGTGGTCGGTCGCATCGAAACGGATGATTTTCCCTACAACAGGAAAGCCGGGCTTGGAAGGTGCGCGGAGCTCCTCGCCTCCCTCACCAAGGGTCAGGTTCGCACGCTGTTGAGTATCGCTGGCGAATGGCGCATCTTAGAGAAATCTGCGCGATACGCCGAGTGGATGCGGGAGGCGAGTCCGGACGAGGTGCTGTACCGGGGTTTCATGGAAGCGCTCGGATACCCCGGCAACAAGAGCCCCTTCCTCATGCTCGCCGAGAGAGTCCCCTTTGAAGTTCTCCGGCGCGAAGCAGGAAAACGGTCCGCCGGACATTCTCATTATGGCGTCCAGAGCCTCCTGATGCATCTTTCGGGGCTTTTCCCGCAAACGCCTGACGAGCGCTGGGACGAGGAAACGCGGATGTACTTCCGGTTCATGAAGGATGTCTGGCGCGATTTCGCGGAACGCTCCTCGTTCTTCCCCATGGACGCCGCGAAATGGGACCTCAGAGTCCGTCCCCTGAACGCGCCGCTCCGCAGAATCGCTGCCGCCGGGCAGTGGATTCACCGCCACCGGACCCAGTCCGTCTTTTCGACCATGGTTCGCATTCTTCACGACCTCAGAGAAAAGCACACTGCGTTCGCACAAGACTACGACCGTTTCCGACGGGATGCGACGGTTCAGCCAGCTTCGCGTGAAACGGGCGACGTGCGAAAGCGCTACCTCGAGGCAGCCAAGCGTCTCCACGGATTGTTTCGTTGCGAGGAAGACAAGTATTGGTCGTACCGCTGCGACCTCGGCGGGCAGAAGTCGTCTCGCCCCATTCGTCTTCTCGGCGAAAGCCGCATCCAGGAGATTGTTGTGAACGTGGCCATCCCGATTTTTCTCCTGCATTTCCGTCAGACCGCCCAGGAGTACGAGAGCACCCTCTACCTCCTCTATAATTTCTTGCCGAAGCTGGAGGAGAACAGGGTCACCCGGCTTGTGTGCCATCGCCTCTTCGCCAAGCACCCGAAAGATGTGCCGGTGGAGTCCGCCGTGGCGCAGCAGGGGCTTCATCAGCTTTTCAAGGACTATTGCAGTCGGGACAGGGGAGGGTGCCTCGACTGCGCGTTCCAAGAGAATCTCCAGAATTGGCTGCGTTTCCCCAGACCGGACAACCAGTGACCCATGAGGTATCCCCTCACCTACGGACGGCAGACGTGGCAGAAAAGGAAGCCAAGGTTTGGACAGGATAACAGGATACACAGGATAATCCTGAAAATGCTGTTAATCCTGTCTGGTGTTCCTCTGCGATCTCTGCGTTCCTCGCGGTGAGTTCCTCGGTGACTGAGGCATTACGTGGGAAGGCTATTTTTGCTTGACACCCTCCGGCGGGGCTGTTAGCGTGAGGACGATTTCCCAGTTCGTCGGGATGAAAGAAACCATTGAAGGATTTCACTTTCATACAGAGAAAGGGGGAGACATGGCAGACGCATATTGTGTGAAGTGCAAAGCAAAGAAGGAGATTTTAAACGCTACCGAAGTCACGATGAAAAATGGCCGACCCGCGCTGAAGGGTGTCTGTCCGACCTGTGGCACGGGCCTGTACAAGATTCTGCCGATGAAGAAGTAGCCAACAGGACGCACGCACCTGATTGGCGCGGGAGCGGAAGCATCACGCGTACGCGCGGATGGCGCGGTGCGGGAGTGTGTCTCGCGCGTCCTACCTGCATGTAATGTCGCTGTTCGCGGAGATTACAGGCAGAGCCAGTCCGGGTTCTGCCTGTTACGCTGTTCAGAAAAGAGATGTCGTTGTCCCGCAGGGAGAGGAGACATCTCAGGCAACCAGAGACGATGACAAGGAGGGAAGAATGGCCAACGCGAAGGTAGCTATCGTCGGCGCCGGGAACGTCGGCGCCACCACGGCGCTGAGCCTTGCGCAACTCAATATCGCGGACATTGTTCTGGTGGACATCGTCGAGGGGATGCCCCAGGGGAAAGCCCTCGATATGATGCAAATGGCACCCCTGCTCGGTTTGGACGTTGCGATTACCGGGACCAACAATTATAAGGACATCGCGGGGAGCAATGTGGTCGTCATTACCGCTGGCATACCGAGGAAACCGGGCATGTCCCGCGACGACCTGCTGAAAACCAACGCGGGCATCGTCGGCGAGGTCGTGGACAACGTGGTCCAATACGCCCCGGATTCCATCATCGTCATGGTCAGCAACCCTCTTGATGTGATGACGTACCTCGCTTACGAGAAAAGCGGTTTCGGCAAAAAGCGCGTCGTCGGCATGGCGGGCGTTCTCGATTCTGTCCGATTCCGCTGCTTCGTGGCCATGGAACTGGGCGTTTCCGTCAAGGAAGTCGCCGCGATGGTCCTCGGTGGACACGGCGATTCCATGGTGCCCTTGCCCGATTACACGACGGTCTCGGGCATCCCCATCGGCAAGCTTATCCCGAAGGACGCGATTGACCGAATGATCGCTCGCACGCAGAAAGCTGGCGGCGAGATTGTCGCTCTCCTGAAGACTGGCAGCGCCTATTACGCCCCGGCGGCTGCGGCTGCGGCAATGGTGGAAAGCATTCTCCTCGATCAAAAGCAGCTCCTCCCCTGTGCCACGTTTCTCGAAGGCGAGTACGGCATCTCCGACGTCTTCATCGGCGTGCCGGTTATCTTGGGGAAAGAAGGCGTTGAGAAAGTCATCGAGCTGGAGCTTTCTCCCGAGGATTCGGGCAAGCTGAAGACCTCCGCTCAGCACGTGAAGTCCACCATCGAGGACCTGAAAAAGCTCATGGCGTGACAGAGCCTCGACCGTTTTTGGCGCGTGCTCAACTGTGCGGAAGAGCGACAGGAAGGTAGCGTTTCACGAAATAAGTGGGTGTTGTCCCCGGGCGGCCTGAAACGGGGAGGGGTGCGCGGTCGTCGGCTTTTTTGCTCGCGAGCCTGGCGCTGCGTTGCGCCTGTTGTCCGAGGCGCCCGGCTTAAATGACTCGCAAGATGAAGTTCTCTCCTTCCTGCATCCCGAGGATGTCGCTGGCTCGACCCTGGTTCATGGCGAACTCCATGTGCCCGGAACTCCCGATCAGCGCAATGAGCTCGTTCTCCCGTCCCTGGGCGTAGGTCTCGCGGATTCGGTCTATTTCCCGATCTCGGACGAGGATTCGCAGCCTCTTTGCCCTCGACGAGCCGAGTAGTTCCTCTAAAAAGGACTCGGTCACGTCGGTTATCATGTTGCCAAAGGGGTCAACGCAGAGGACGTGTCCGACCACCTCTCGCTCCCCGAGTTTCCTCGGAACCGAGGGCTTCAGGCGGATGATTTCTTTCACCGACGGGCCGAATTCCTCCGGTTCGACTCCCAAAGACAGGTACGCGCTCGCCGGCGCGAACACATCCCTGCCGTGAAACGTGGCGCTGACCGGGTGAAGCATGTACTTCTCGCTCTCGATGTTGACGATTTTCTCGACCTCCTCGCGTTCCATCGCAAAGCTCAGGACGCCATTATCCGGCGCCACGAAGTAATAACGAGAGCTCTTGACGACCAGCGCGTGGCGATCGCTACCGACACCCGGGTCCACCACGACTGTGTGAATCGTCCCCGCCGGGAAGTACGCGTACGCGTTGCCTAAGATGAATGCCGCCTCGAAGATGTTCTGCGAGCGCACTGCGTGGGTAATGTCCACGATCTCCGCGTCGGAGTTGATCTTCTTGATGACCCCTTTCATGGTTCCCACGAACCAGTTGTCGCATCCAAAATCCGTTGTAAGGGTGATTACTGACATAGCAATGCTGTCCGTTGTGCAGCTCTCTCCTGAGCCGGCCGAGACCGAGGACCCGGCGACTTCGTTGCATAGCATATCTTTCGCCATTATCTCCATCAAGCGAAAGTCGCTCCGTTCGGTTTTCGCACTTCAATTCGCGGAAAAGCAGGCGAAGCAGGTCTTATCACTGAGTACTGCATTTCATGAATTCGGTGACGCATTTTTCGGATGAATCCCGTCATCGAGAAGCCCGGCTGAAGCCGGCTCCGGAGGGGAAGTCGCGCGACTCTCATACCACCGCCTGAAGACGGTGGCTAAGGGAAACTGCCGGCTGAAGCCCGGCAGGACACGGCGCCGCTCAGAACAGGTCCTCCCGCCTCGCGCGTGGTTCGTCACTGTATTTACGAAAACGTGTGCTGAGGAAGCCCCGTTTTGGCTCAGATTATGCTATGATCGCACCGTCACCCGAAACTTGTGCGGCACAACAGGAGAAGAGAGATGCCCGGATCCCCGAAACTGGCACAGAAGGCGTACCAGAACCTTGACTTTCTCGACAGCGCGGAGGCTCGGCCCCTGCGCATCCTGGCGGAGTTTTTCGAGCCTCTGAAGCGATTCAGGGACAACAACGTCAAGGGAACCATCGTCTTTTTCGGGTCGTCGCGAATTCTTCCTGAGAATCAAGCGAAGGCCCGTCTGCGAGCGGTCAAACGACAGGTCGCTGCGACAGAGAATCCCGCTCCCTCGCTATGGAACGAGCTTCGCCAGGCGGAAAACCTTCTGTCCATGTCGAAGTACTACACGGAGGCCGTGAAACTTGCCAGGGAAATCACCCTGTGGTCCAAAAGCTTCTCGAACGGCAAGCGTTTTGTGATTTGTTCCGGTGGGGGACCGGGAATCATGGAAGCGGCCAATCGCGGAGCCGCTGAGGCCCACGGCAAATCCCTCGGCCTCAACATCAGCCTCCCGAAAGCCGCTCAGCCTTCCAACCGCTACATCTCGCCCGGATACGAGTTCGAGTTCCATTACTTCTTCATGAGGAAATGGTGGTTCATTTACCTCGCCCGCGCGCTGGTCATTTTCCCCGGGGGGTACGGGACGATGGACGAACTGATGGAAGTCCTCACCCTCTGCCAGACGGGAAAAATCCCGCACAAGTTTCCCATCCTCCTTTTTGGACGCGAGTACTGGGAACGGGTCGTGGACTTTGATTTCATGGTGGAAATGGGAACAATCAGCAAAAGGGACGCGAGGCTGTTCCGCTTCGTGGATAGCGCGGAGGAAGCTCTCGACTATCTGAAACGTACCCTGCCGAAGACAAAGGAGGCGGTGCGATAGGGGAGGCGCGGCTCATGCTCTGGTTGGTGAGATCGAGAAGGGGTCGGGGTACAGCATAGGGAGATGTGGCGTTCGTTTTGGCGGCTGCATTGACGGGGTGCTCCGGCACCTCCCCTTCATATTCTCTCGACCCCCTTTGTCCTTCCTCAGAGACCCGCTCGGTCTCGCCCGCGCGATTGGATTTGCGAATCCGTGACCTCACTCGGAGGGGGGCTTGCCCACAAGGTCAAAGACCTTCCGGGTGACGAACATGGGGCACTTCGCCATTTTTGCGATGGCCATGCTATCGCTCGGGCGACTGTCAATCTCGACAATCTTCTTGCCCAACTCATTTTCCTCTTTCAGGAAGACGCGCGCGTAGTAGGTGTTGTCCTGGATGTCGTTAATCACCACCCTCATGACTGTTGCCCCGAGTCCCGACAAGATGTTCCCAATCAGATCGTGGGTGAGGGGCCGGGGTTTCTCCACGTCCTCGATGAACATCTTGATGACGACACCGATCGCTGGCTCAATGTAAACGGCGAACTCTTTTTCCTCGTTGCCGACTACGACGGCACAGTAGGACGAGGTCAATGCGATTTTCTTGACGTCCACTGGAATCAAATCGTCTTCAGCCATCTTACCGTCCGATAGAATTGCTCGTTTCGTGGCACGCTTACACAGACAGTCGTCTGCCTTTGATTACGTCGCGCCCTGTGCCGGGGTATTGAATGTGCCAGACACACCGGTTTTTCGACGAGAAACGCCGGTTTTCCCTCTCCCCCCCATTTTTGAAAACGAGATAATGAAGCCCTTCCCCTCAACGTGTCAAGGGAAATGTCCGTGAGCGTCTCCGCGATGTTTGCGGAATGAGCCGCGGATGGAGACAGTCGCCGCCGCCGA
>JAUYEE010000289.1 GCA_030691545.1 bacterium
GCCCCTTCCCAAATCGCGACCGCAAACCCCTCTACCCCCGTGTCCCTCTCATGCCCAGAATCTCCTCTCCTGAATTGCTCCAACCCTCATCCCTGCCTGCGTACTGCCCTTACACCCACCAATTCTCTCCCCGTCCGACCCTTCCAAATCAAAACCTTCGGAATCGCTGAGCGGCAGGGTAAAGGCTTGCATGTCGCCCCCAGGTTCAGTATAATAGACATGAATTGAGTAATGGCGGCCCCGTGGCTTGTCCCTCGGATGTGGCGGATGGCGCTTTTATCCAGGAGGTGACTCAGAGAAAATGAGAATGAAGGCAGCTCCACTCTTGGTCCTTGCCGTGTTGGCGGCACTCCTGTTCGCTGATCGTGCGGTGCTGTACGCGGCTTCTCCTCGCTCCAGCAAAGACGTGCCAGACAAGACTTTTTCCACCGATCTCGAAGCGAAAGAACGCGTCCGCGTACTGAAGGTCATTACCGGCGACACGCTCCTGATTGATTACAGGGGGCGAGAGGAGACCGTCCGCCTGAAGGGGCTTGATTCATCGGACAAAGACACCCGGCGCGCCGCCGAAGAAGCCCGGCGACTCGCACGCTTGCTCAAGGGCAAGGAGGTCGAGCTTGCTGCGAGTTCCTCGTCGGAAGAAGAACGGGACGAAAAGGGAAGGCTTCTTGTGACCCTTTACGCTGAAGGGGAAAACGTCAACGAGATGTTGGCCGCTATGGAGCGGTTTGGCTTTGATGCCCAGATGGACACGCTGCGGAAAGAACCCGAGCGCCCCCCTGAAGCGCGGAGTGGTCCACCGCCTCCCCCCGCGAACAAGAAGAAGACCCCCGCCAACGTGATCACGACAATAACTTACGATAAGGTTTACGTTACGCCGCGGGACAAAACCTATCACAAAGCTAACTGTCGCCTGCTGTCCGGCATTCGGGCGGTGCCCGTCTTGAGGGAGTACGCGGCTCAACAGGGCTATAAACCGTGCCGGCGGTGCAAGCCCTGACTTTAGAATGCCTGACGAGCCGTTGCGTCCGATTTTTGTGGGCAACACGTTAACTGGCGTTTACTCGCGCTGGGACGGTTCACGGAGGTTCCCACTCCGGCGTTCTGGCCGTCCCCGGTCGGGAGGTTACGATACCGATGAATAACACAACGTTCTGCTCCGCTTCTCCGGCGCATCCTCGGAACCTTCAGAGAGACTCCGCATGGCTGTTAGCGTGCGTTCTCGCGGTAGCGATGTCGGGTTGCCGTGGGCGCGATTCGGACCCGCGGCTCGTGGACATCGCCATCAAAGCCGAAACAGCTTCCGCAAGAATCCGTGAGCTTTCTCTCGTCCTGAATGGAATGAACGCTCGCCTGACTGCTCTCGAAGAGTCGCTGCGAAGCGTCACGCGAGCCTCCGTTGCCGGCGGAGAGACAGCCGCGCCCTCCACCGGCGCCTCCAAGCCTGACATCGCGCAGGTGCAGCGCCTCTCGGAACAGGTTGCCGTTCTCAGCGAGGAGCTGGTGACCACGAGACAGGACCTGGCTTCCGCCTGGGGCGCCGTAGAGAAAATTGGGACAAAACTCTCCGCGTCCGAAGGGGGGAACATTGAGGAGGCCCTTTACAAACTCGTTGGGAAACCCGACAAGTTCATCGAGATGCTCGACGCCCTTCTTTCCACTATTTCTCCCACGATCCAGGACGCAGCGACCCGCTACAGCTTTGAGGCGGAAATCGCTCGCCTTCGCGATCGCGCACTGTCCCCGCCCTCTTCCCAGGAGCTTTTCGACGAGTTTCGGGCGCGCCACGTCGAAAAACTCAATGCTGTCACCGACGAGAATGACAGACAGGCTGTCGAGCACGCGATCGCGGAACTGGACAACGCCAGAGAGGAGGAACTTCGGAAGCGGTTGGACAAATACGGTCGTCAGCAAACCCTGGAAGAGTTGGGCCGAATCGCGAAGCAGTACAGTTTGAGGAAGGAGGACCTGGTCGCGGTCTTGTCCGAGTACATCAAGAAAGACTGAGTCTCTGTTCCCCGAGCGAGTCCTGCCTAACGGGTTTCGCCCGAACCCCGCCACAACTTGCCGCGGTAGGCTTCGTGCAGGTTCCGAATGAATGGGTTGCTCCGGTTGAGCGAAACTGCTTTCTCGAAGTTCGCGTTGGCTTTCGCGTGAGACTCCACCGCTTGGGCTGAAAGGCGCATCTGCTCCTCGTCCGACAGAGATGCTTCCGTCGCGCGAGCCTCATAACGTCGGGCCATCACCCCTTGCATATATGCCAGATACGCCCGGTACACTCCGTTCAACGGATCGAGTTCCACAGCGTTCTCATGCTCCCGGACCGCTTGCTGCGCAAGCTCTTCACGTTGCCCATCGGAAAGCTTCGGGCCCGTCGCCATCGCCTGGTAGTACCGTCCGAGATAATTGCGGTATTCCGCCGAATGGGGCTGGAGCCTCACCGCCTTCTTCAGCGGTCCCCCTCGCAGAAGTTCCGGTGACGGGCGCGCCCCTTTGCCTTTCAGCGAAGAGACAGACTCCTCCTCGTATTTCTCGATCCCCTGTTTTGCGAGGCGAAACGATTGGTCCGACAGCCACTGCCGAACCACCGCTTCTCCCAAAACCAGGCACACCAGCAGGGGAATCGCGGCAATGGCCCACCGGTTCATTCCCGCTCCTCTCTTGAATGGCGACGGTGTCCCCGCTCGACGCGGGACAGGCTCATGACCATCGCTACAATCGTCACCAGCAGAAAAACGTTGGCGTCAATTCTCAGGTTGAAGTCGCATACACTGTGCACACAAATCGCGAAGACAGATGCTGCCCCACCCATCGCGGGTATGGAGATGGACCGCCGCCGTCGCGTCAGGTACGTCTTAATGGCGATGCCGAAAAACAGCACCAGCCCGACGAAACAAATCGTCATCCCCACCCATCCCGTCTCTAAGAGACTTTGCACGTAATCGTTTTCGGCGTGCGGCGTCGTGAGAAGTCTCCCTCGGTCGCGGGTAATCTGCCGATATTCCAGCGTGCCGTACACTGGAAATACCGTCTCGAACGTGCCCAGTCCCGTTCCCCATATAGGGTAATCTTTGGATGCTCTCCAGGTGTCCTCGGACACTTCCACCCGGCGTTTGAACGAGCTGTCCGCCGGGATGTCACCGAATGTCCCCCACGTTTTCAGCAACTCGCTTAGCCCCAACCACGCCAGCATCAGGAATGACAACGTCAGCAGCACCACGATCACCCATGCCCTTCGCCGGTGCAGTTGCCGACACAAGAGGAGAATCGCCATCGCCACAAGAGAGCCCAGCAGCCCGATGAGTCCTCCCCGCGACTGGCTGACCGCTACGGAAACAATCATGATGATGGCGAGGAATCCAAATAGAATTGCCTTGTGGAGGTCCTCGGAAGCCACGACGCCTCGCCAGCCGCTTTCCTTTATCCGAAGCAGGTGTCGCAACATGAACGCGATCGCGAGAGGAATAATAAGCTCCATGTATCCCGCGAAGTGGTTCTCGTTAATGAAAGCTCCCATGAACCGGCTGGAGCGCGCTTTGATCAGCCAGAACACCTTATCAGTCCCGCTGATCCTCTGGAGCAACCCCAGAAACGACACGGCGAAACCAATCAGCACCATCACCACCAGCACTCGCACAATCTGCCTTCGGGAAGTCATTGTGTTTATCAGGCAGAGATAGAACGCGACGTAGCACAGCAACTTGATGAAGGCGGTCTTCGTGACGAAGAAGTTCGTCGTGGAGAGCTTCTGCCAGGCATTTCCATCGCTCGACGATGAGCTCGCCCCGACGATATGCGGCAGGAGCTGCGCAAAAACCAGCGCGGAAAAAAGAGCGATTGGTAT
Organism: bacterium; assembly: GCA_030691545.1. Classification (GTDB taxonomy): domain Bacteria; phylum Auribacterota; class JABMQX01; order JABMQX01; family JABMQX01; genus JAUYEE01. Next base: position 3,845 of record JAUYEE010000289.1, read on the forward strand.
TCCGAGTGGGAACCGCAAGCGTACCCCCTGCCCTCCGATGGCAAAGCCGACCAGCCACACCGCCGCCATCGCCAGACACCCCAGCTCGAGGACCGAGATCGCCCAGGTTTGCACGGTCCCGAAGGCTAACGGCGTGAAAAGAAGAAGCGCCACAAGAAGGCATTCCACAACAATCGCCGGTGTCTTCGGATAAAGAAACTCGTTCAACGTGGGTCTCCTTAAGGGTGTAGTCAAGCCTAACAGTCCCCCTCTCGCCCTGTCAAGCATCCCGCCATTGCTGCAGCGATTCCGAAGGTTTTGATTTGGAAGGGTCGGACGGGGAGAGAATTGGTGGGTGTAAGGGCAGTACGCAGGCAGGGATGAGGGTTGGAGCGATTCAGGACAGGAG
>JAUYEE010000347.1 GCA_030691545.1 bacterium
GCCGCGCTTCGACCGCCTGGCGTACATAAGCCAGTTCTTTGACGTTCTGGAAATCAACAACACATTTTATCGCCCCCCTTCCCCGCAGAACTGTGAGAGCTGGGTTCGCAGGACTTCTCACAACAAAAGGTTCATGTTCACCGTCAAGCTCCATCAGAAGTTCACCCACGAAAGGGAGGGCATTACGCCGGATGACGAGGCTGTTTTCAAGAGGGGCATCGAGCCGATCCACGATGCAGGTCGCCTCGGGTGCATCCTCATGCAGTTTCCCTGGTCGTTCAAGTACCTGCCATCGAACCGCCGGTATCTCGCGGAGCTCGTTGAGAAGTTCAAGGACTACCCGCTGGTCCTCGAGGTGCGCAACGCCGCCTGGGACAATAAGGAGCTTTACTCGTTCCTCGCCGAGAAGGGTGTTGGGTTCTGCAACATTGATCAGCCCCGATTTCGGACGCAGTTGAAGCCGACGGAACGAGCGACAAGCCCTGTCGGGTACGTCCGCTTGCACGGCCAGAACATCGAGAACTGGTTCAAAGAGGACGCTGGCAGGGACGAGCGATACAATTACCTCTACAGCATGGACGAAATGGACCCCTGGGTAAAGCGCATTCGGGCGATAGCCGACCAGGCGCAGAACACCTACGTCGTCACAAACAACCACTATCGCGGGCAGGCGGTCGTCAACGCTCTCCAGCTCCAGTTTCTCTTGCGAGGGGAGAGGGTTGCCGCTCCGGATTCGCTTCACGCGGCGTATCCTGAGCTCAAGAACGTCTCGAAGGAGACTCCCACGCAGGAGACGCTGTTCTGAGGGGCAGAGGATCGCGGGAACTCACCGGGGGAACCGCAGAGAGCGCAGAGGGCGCGGAGAACGCTGAGAAAGAGTGGAGGAAAAGAGAAACCACGAAGGGCACGAAGGGGAAATAGCGATTGGGTTTTGCTTTCGTATTGTGTGTCGGGTAGAATCAGCCCACAGGCGATTCTTTGTTGCAACCACGGCTCGATGACCTTACTCGAGGGCGGAACGCCCTCCATGGAGTGCGGCAGCCATGCTGCCGCCTTGCAGTTGTGAAGCGCAGCTTCAGGGCTTCACGTGATCGGACATCGGGAGCTCTGCTCCCTCGAACAAAGGCTGAAGCATGGCTTCAGCACTCCAAGGGGCTTCGCCCATGAAGAAAGAACTGAAGTCTCGGAAACCGGAAGGAGGCTTGAGTGAAAGCGATTGTTAGTGCGATGAGTGTAATGCTGGCGGTTTGCATTCTCGACGCAGCTTATGCGGCGACGTGGTATGTGGATGCCTCGGTCCCCAAGGCGGGAGACGGGACCTCATGGGAAAAGGCGTTCAAGAGGATACAACTGGGGATTAATAAGGCCGTGGATGGCGACACGGTCATCGTCGCTCAGGGAACGTACGTCGAGAACGTCAACTTCCAGGGCAAGAACATTGTTCTCACGAGCACGCAGCCGACCAACTGGGACATCGTCGCGAAAACCATCATTGACGGCAACAAAGCCGGCTCCGTTGTCACCTTCTTGGGAACCGAAGACGAGACCTCCGTCCTGTCGGGGTTCACTTTGCGCAACGGCAATGGAACGCCCACTTTTTTCAGCTCGGCGTGGGGCGATGGGACAGGAGGAGGCGGGATTTTCGGCGGGCATGTGCCGGATCTGACTCGCGCTACGGTCGAGAACAACTTGATTACAGGGAACGCTTGTGTGTTCGGAGGCGGGGTGTTCGGCGTAAGCGGAGCCATCCGGAACAATGTGATTGTCAGTAACTCCGCGGTCCTGATGGGCGGCGCCCTCGCGCTGTGCACCGGGGTCATCGAGAACAACATCATAGCCGGCAACTCCGGCTACTGCAGCGGCGGGTTGGGCCATTGCAATGCCACGGTGCGGAACAGCGCGGTCGTTGGGAACACAGCCGCAAGCTTTCACGCGGGAGGATTCGGTCATCTCGGGAGATGCCCTTACGGTATCCCGATGGTCGGCTCAATAACAAACTGCATCATCTGGGGAAACACCTCTCCGACCGACCCGCAGGTTCACGACTCGGTCGTGCCCACCTATTGCTGTATCCAGGATTGGACGGGAGGCGGCGAGGCGAATATTGCCCTGAATCCGGCATTCGTTGACCCTGACGGCCCGGACGATGACCCGAACACATACGAGGACAATGACTACCGCCTCTTGCTAGCCTCGCCCTGCATTGACGCCGGAATAAACGAGGACTGGATGGCAACGGCAGTTGACTTCGACGGCAAACCAAGAATCGTGCTCGGGGCCTCCTCTCTCACCGTGGATATTGGTGCCTACGAGTATCGCTTTGACGTCGGCATCGTCAGGAACGCCGAGAGCAGTGTCGAGCTGTCATGGACCATGCGCCCTGTGACGAGCTACACGCTTCTTTCGACTTTTGACATGACGCTCCAGCCCTGGACCGAAGAAACGACGATATTCGGCGGCAAAACCGGCGGCCCCGCGTCCTGGATTGATCCCGACGCATCCTCCTCACTCAAGTTTTACAGACTCGAGGTAAAGTGAACGAAGGACAAGAAACCGAGAGAAGGAGTAACGCAAAGGCGCGAAGGCGCAAAGGACCGCAATCCGCAATCCAAGCTTTCCCTTCGTGTCCTTCGTGCTCTTCGTGGTTTTTCCCTCCGCCTGCGCCGGGACCGCAGGCCAAAGATTCTTGGCGTTCTTTGCGTCTTGGCGAGACGAAACAAACCTGCGAGAACACACTGCGGAGCATGCAATGACACGACTTGAAGAAATGCACGTCAAGCGTCAACGAGTACATGACTTCATGGATGCAAACGGTCTTGGCGCCGTGGTGTTTGAGAGTCAGGCGAATTTCGCCTGGTACACGGCTGGCGGTGACAGTCACGTCGGCATCGCCACGGAACGAGGCGCCGCGCTGCTCGTCATACAGCGCGAGTGCGAATTCATTGTAACGTCGAACGTCGAGGCCCCACGAATCATGACCGAAGAGGTGGCAGGGCTGGGCTTCGAGTTCGTGGAAGTCCCCTGGCACGAACAGGACGCGGTAATGAAGGCCGTGAAAGAGCTTCTTGGGCAAGGAACGGCGGCATCGGACACTGGATTCGCCGGGACGAAAGCAATGAGCGCTCCGCTTGCCGAGCTGCGGTTCTCCCTCACGGATTCCGAGATCGAACGATACCGACGGGTGGGGAAAGATACTGCCGAGTCCCTCGCGGCAGTGTGTCGAAAGATACGTCCCGGCATGACCGAGAACGCCATCGCGGGGATGGTCGCGGAGGGACTCTATTCGCGCGGCTTGACGCCGGTTGTTCTTCTGATCGCCGCGGATGAAAGAATCGCCAAGTTTCGCCATCCCATCAACACGGACAAGGAAGTTGAACGATGCGTGATGGTCGTTGCCTGCGCCAGGCGATGGGGACTCATCATTTCCTGCACGCGGATTGTGCATTTCGGAAAACTTCCCGGCGAACTCCGGCGAAAGCACGATGCCGTCGTCAAGGTGGATGCCGCCCTCAACCTCTCAACCCGTGTCGGTGAGAAAATCGGTTCGGTCGTTCAAGCGGGAATTCAAGCTTACGGGGACGTCGGTTTCCCCGAGGAATGGAAAATGCATCATCAGGGGGGACCGACGGGATACGCCTCGAGGGAGTTTCGCGCCCTGCCCGAGGAAACACGGCCCGCGCAGCCCAATCAGGCTTTCGCGTGGAATCCCTCCATTGCCGGCACGAAATCCGAGGACACAATCCTGGCAACAGAGCGAGGCGTAGAATTCCTATCGCTTTCGCCGGACTGGCCGATGATAGAAGTCGAGTACAACGGTCAGATCGTCAAGCGGGCGGATATCCTGGTTCTGTAACTGGATTTCGGCCAGCGTCGGCCCATCATTTCTCAGGGCGGCGAGAGCAACTCCTCGATTGCCGAGAGTATTCTCGCCTTTTCAAAGGGCTTTTGTATGGCGAGGGAGGCCGCGCTCTCCTCCATCTGCTGCGGACTGAGTCGGACGTCCCACGCGGTCATCAAAATGATCCGGGTAGTCGGCCGAAGCGCCCGGATGGCCCGCGACGTCTCCAGGCCCGAGATGCCGGGCATGCCCACGTCCGTGATCACGATGTCGAACGATGTCTCGCGACACATCCGAATCCCCTCCTCCCCCGTGGTGACAGCCATGACTTCGTGCGACGCTTCCTCCAGAGTTTCCCGAAGCGCCTGCGTGATTTCCGGATTGTCGTCAACGATAAGGATTCTCCCTTTTCGGGTGAGGTAGGGCTCGGCTGGCTCGCGGACCTCGCTGGTCGAGAAATCAATCGGGAACAGGAGGGTGACGGCTGTCCCCTTACCGGGCTCGCTCCGGATTTCGATCTGCCCGTTGTGCCGCTTGACGGCTCCATGAACCAGGCTCAGGCCCAGCCCCGTCCCTTCAGGTTTTGTCGTAAAAAAGGGCTGGAGGGCTTTCTCCCTCACCTTCGGCGACATGCCCACTCCCGTGTCTTCCACCTCGATGAAAACGCTATCGCCGCGAATCCCCGTCGTGACGGTGAGCCTCCCGCCCTGGGGCATCGCCTCCATCGCGTTGAAGACAACGTTCGTCAGAGCCTCCCGCAGGTCCCCGGCATCCCCTGAAATGGGCTTCATCTTCGGCAGCTTGTTGACCACATCAATTCGCACGCCTCTGAGCTCCGCCAGTTCCTTCCGACGTGGCTCAATCGTCTCCAAAACCTGTCGAACGATATCATTGACGGCGATTCGTGAAAAAGGTTTCCGGGGCACACTCTTCGAGAACTGCTGCATTCTCTGGACAATTCCGGCGGCATCACGAGACGCGTTCTCGATGGACTTCAGTCCTTTGAGAAGAACCTGGTTCCTCGAAACGGTCATCAGGTGCTGCGCCCGGCCCAAGATGATGGAGAGTGCGTTGTTGAAGTCATGTGCCACTCCGGCAGAAAGCTCCCCTATTGCCCGGTATTTCTCCGCTTTGATCATACTATCCTGCGCCCTTTGCAGGTTCGCATAGGCTTCCTGCAACTTCGTGTAGAGGTGAGCGTTCTTGACGGAGAGGCTTGCGTGGGCAACGAAATCAAACAGAATCTGCAGCTCCATGTCCGTGATGCGGCGACCGTTTGATTGCCCCAGAGTCAGAAGAGCCACCGTATCATCGAAATGCAGTGGCACGCACAAACAGGAGCTTACCCCCATATCGCGGATTGCTTCTTTCAGGGGACACTTCGTCTCGTCGCTTGTTGAGCACCGACAAACTTGCGAGGATTTCAGAACTCTCTCAATGAGGGCCCCTTCGGTCGAGAAGGACATGCCCGTTGTTGCTGCGAGGGACTCTTTCTTCCCCGAGTAGCTCACGACGGAAAGGCGCCGCTCCTCGGCGCCGTAACTGAGGATAGCCGCGTACGTGCAGGAAACGACGTTCCCGACCTGCGCGGTGATGGCTTCGAGCACCCCCTCCGGGTCCAGGACGGACCCAATGGCCCGCGTGGCGTTCACAACTGCCTGGAGCCGGGACGCGTTCTCCTTTTCCCTCGCGTAGAGCCGGTCGTTCTCCACTGCCATGGCGATTCGCTGCCCGATAGACGACAGGAGACCCACGTCGCGGTCCACAACGGCAGGCCGAAGGACTTTGACGATCATCAAGCAGCCAACTGTCTCTGCCCCAACAGACAGCGGCACGCTGACAAACGACTCGCCCTCGCGCAGCTCATCGAAAGCCGCCGCAACGTCGGCATCCTCGGAAAGAGCGCCGCTCAAAAAGACCGATCTCTGGCTCACAAGCCGCTGCATCACAGCCTCAAGAGCATTTGAGAGAGCCGCCTCTTCCGGAACCGGCTCATCTCCCGCCGCATAAACCTTTTCGACCCGGCGTGCATCCTCCGCATCACGGAGAGTGAGCGCGCTGACGCGGCACTCGAAAGCCTCCCTCACTTTCTCGACCACCGCCTGAAGCCGCTCTTCAAGAGGGGCGGACGAGGTTACCATCTGCCCGATGCTATAGAGGGTCATTAACTCTCTGTTCGTGAGAAGGAGGTTCCGTTCCGCCTGCTTCTTCTCCCGAACATCTATTCCGATAAGGAGGTATCCGATCCCATCCTCATTTTCATCGCGGAGGGTTGTGGCAAAGACAGTCACCTCAATTTTCTCTCCGCCCTGCCCGGTCAGAGTGGTTTCGTAATTCTCCACCGTCTCCTGCGACTCGAGGCGTTCCCGGATGACGCGGAAGTCTGCCTCGTCGGAAAAGATTCCTGCGGCAGGCGTCCCCCGCATCTCTTCCGCTGAGTGACCGAGGAGCCTCTCCGCTCCGTGGTTAAAAAGTGTGACGGCGCCATTTTCATCTGTGGTGAGAACGATCACGAGCGGATTATCCACCAGCTTGCGCAGGTATCGTTCTCGCGCTTCTATCTCCTGCTCCAGCCGCTTCCTCTGCGTTACGTCATCCATCAACAGCAGAACGTTGCCGGTCCGTCCTTCACCCGCTGTCGCTCCGGCAACCGGGGAGAGGGTGACGTTGAAGAACCGCTCGTTTCCCTGGTCGTCCACCCAACACACGTCAGGCAGCCGCAGAGAGCTGTGCCCCCGGGCGACAGACTCGGCTCTTCGGATGAGGTCCGTCTCCCTCAGGAACGATAACGGGAGCGCCTCCGTGAGCGCAGCCCCCTCCGGTTTGGCCAGAAGGCCCGGAAAACTCGCGTAGTAGGACTCATTCGCCGTCAGAACCCTCAGATGCTGGTCCAGCACGAGGAGCGCCGAAGGGACCGCGGCGATGACTTTCTCGTTGAAATCCTTCAGAGCGCGCGTCTCCTCCATTGTCTCCGCGAGGCGGACGTTCCGCTTGTTCAGGTCCTCATTGAGAAGCTGGAGCTCCTCGTTCGCCGATTCATACTCCTCGTTGCTGGTCTGAAGCTCCTCATTGCTGATGCGGAGTTGTTCATTCAGTTGTCGAATCTCGGCGCTCTTCTTTTCCAACTCAGAAGTTCTCTGCTCGACGCGAAGCCGCAGCGTCCTGTTCCACAGGAAAAGGATAGTAAAAAAGGCGATGAGGACTATGGCAGCCGCCGCGAACGGAACAAGACTTTGCATAGAGACGGCGAGGCCCATGATAGCCGGCTCCGCGATTCTCGCTGCTCCTACGAGAACGGACATTTGTCTCCATCCTTTCTCTGGAAGACCTTTTCGCCACGCTCCACCACCGCGAAGAAGTCACTGATTTCGCCGGACAGACCTTCCGATTTTCCGAGAACCAGGTAGCCGCCCGGGCGGACGGCATAACAGAGTTTCCTGAGAACGACGCTTTGCCCTTGGGGATCGAGGTAAATCAGCACATTCCGGCACAGAAGAAGGTCAATGCGAGAGATGGGCGGATTCTTCAGAAGGTCGTGTTTCCCGAAGCAGATCAGCTCCTTGATGAACTCCTTGACCCGGTACGAACCGTCGAAATGGAAATATCGCTCCCGCGTGGAAGGAGGAACGTTCCCGATACTTTCCGGCGAATAGACCGCCGCGCGCGATTTGTCGAGCGAAGAGGCATCCACATCCGTGGCGAAAATGGTCACAGTGTCCCGACTGGCCTTTCCTTTCAGCGCCTCGAAAAGAAGGATAGCGATGGAGTAAACTTCCTCCCCCGATCCGCACCCCGCGCACCAAACGCGAATGGCCCCCTCGCCGCTCGCTTTCTTGCGCAGGACAATCTTCAGCAGGATGATTTGCTGGAGGAAATCGAACAACTCCGGGTCACGGAAAAACAAGCTAAAATCCACCGTGACCTCGGACACAAGGGTCTGGAGTTCCTCCGAATCCCTCGTCAAAAAGGATGCATACTCAGAGACATCGGCGATTCCCCGGGCGCGCATCCGGCGAGCAATGGATCGCTCTAACGAGGTTCTCTTGTATCTGGAGAGATCAAGGCTCGCCCTGTCCTTGACGACCTGTAGGATCGCGTCCATGTCGCCGTCCCTTTCCATCACCATGTCGCGTCGAGATCGCGCGCCTGAGCGACTGGGGAAGCTTCCGGCGATGATAGACCTACCAAGCGCATCCCGCAAGGAGAATGTTGGAGATGCTGTAACTCGTCACTCTTGGTTGGACGGTGCGAGATGGTCCGCAGCAAGTTCCGGGTGGCGAGGTTGTGAACGTACCCTCCCGAGGCGCGGCGCCTGACAAATGCAGAGCGATGACGGCATCCGTGACATGAGCCCTCGTGTGTGTTACTCTAAAGCGGAAAGGAGCAAACCGGAAGGCTCATGCCCACAGTACTGATGATGTTTGGCTGGCGGTTTTTCTTCTATGCCAATGAGAGGAACGAACCGGCTCACGTACATTGCCGCAAGGGCAACGCGGAGGCGAAATACTGGCTTGACGTGGAAGCTTTCGCCGCCGTTGAAGAGCACAGCTATAACATGAGTCCCGCTGACAAACGGACTGTCCGAAGGGTCATCTTTGAGCATTTCGACTACATTGTGTCGGAGTGGGAGAAGTTCCAGGAGGGAAAGGATGGATAAGGCGCACGATGTTCAGCATGTTGCCGTTGATGGGGATCTCCTGCGTTTGCGAGTTGACGGCAAGGAGTACGAAATTGACATCACCAAGGCATCGAATCGTCTGGCAAGGGCCACTCCGGAGCAAAGGGCGAACTTCCAGGTATCACCGGCGGGTTATGGAATCCACTGGCCCGATGTTGACGAAGACCTGTCAATTGATGGTCTGATTGGTATTAAGCATCGTCGCCCTTTGGCGGAAGCCAAGGGGCCGCGCGATCGCGGGATGCCTCGCTAAACCCAGCTCAACGGGCCGCACGCTCCTTACGACTGGTTCCCCTCTGGCGGTGGCTCAGCCGACTCCTGCTGCGCCGGGACACCAGCTTCGGCGAAATTGTGGATGATGTTCTTGGGGCAGACGGGGATGCACTCGCCGCAGACCGTGCACTTCTCGTGGTGGATAATCGCAAGCCCTTCTTTCATCTCGATGGCTTCGTACTTGCAGGTCTTCGCGCACTTGAAGCAGCCGATGCACCCGATGTCGCAGATGAGGCGGACGAATCGCCCGCGTTCCGTATTGGAGCAAGCGACGAGAATTGTCTTATTTGCAGGGACAAGCTCAAAGAGGTTCTTCGGACAGACTTTGACGCAGATGCCGCAGCCGGTACATTTCTGCGGGTCAACCCGCGGCATCCCGATCTCATTGATCTCAATCGCACCGAACGGACAAGCACGAACGCAGTCGTTGTAAGCAAGACAGCCGAACTCGCACGCCAGGTCTCCCCCGCCGATGAGAGCCGCCGAGGCGCACGTCCCAATCCCATCATAGGTGAACCTGCGTTTCGACACTTTTCCTCCAGCGCAATGGAGGAAAGCGACGACCTTCTCTTTCTCGCCCGCCTCCTTGCCGAGCAACCCGGCAATTTGAGCCGTCGCTTGCGGAGACGATGGCGAGCAGATGCCTATGTCCGCCGTCCCCTTCACCAATGCTTCCGCGTACCCGGAACACCCGGCAAACCCGCAGGCGCCGCAGTTGGCGCCGGGCAGAAGCACGGTGATTTGCTCGAGCCGAGGGTCCACCTCCACCTGGAACTTCTTCGAGGCGAAGGCGAGAGCCACTCCAAAAGCGGCGCCAAGCCCCGCAAGCCCCGCTCCGGAGAGGATAAGAATTTCCGCCGCGCTCGCGCCGATAACTGGTACGAACATCTCGCAAATTCCTCCGTCTGTCCGCCGTTACGTCATCTTTATCAAGCCTGAGAAACCCAGGAACGCCATGGACATCAGTCCCGCAGTGATGAAAGCGATGGGGATGCCCCGAAGAGGCTTGGGGATGTTTGCCATCTCCATCCTCTCGCGGACCGACGCCATGAGTACCATGGCAAGGGTGAACCCTATCCCCGCGCTAAACCCCTGGATTGTGCTGCCCAGGAAGCCGCCCGAAAGAGGTTTTCCATCCTTGTAGAACGTGTCAATGTTGAGCACCGCCACGCCCAGAATCGTGCAGTTGGTCGTGATGATGGGAAGGTAAATCCCCATGGCTTTGTAGAGAGCTGGATTTACTTTCTGGAGCACCATCTCGATGAACTGAACCAGCGCCGCAATCACCAGAATAAAAGAAGCTGTCCTGAGGATTCTCTCCAGCCCGAACGGGTCGAGGAAGTAGCGGTAAACGGGCCAGGTAGCCATCGAGGCAAGGGTCATCACGAAGACAACCGCCATGCCCATGCCGATGGCGGACGACATTTCTTTTGTAAGGCCCATGTATGGGCATAGCCCGAGGAACCGCGCGAAAACGAAGTTATTGACGAAAATCATGCCGATGATGATGGCGAAAATCTGACCGAAGTCCATCTTTCAACCCTTCTTAACGCTTCTTCATTCCCGTGTGTTCCGCCCGTCGGGCAGGTCGTCCATTCCGTTTTATTTATGCTCTTTGGTCCTCAGCTTCCGCCAACTGAAGAACCCTAAGAGCAGTCCCATAGTCATAAACCCCCCCGGCGGAAGCACCATGATGCCCGTGGGGCTAAAACCCGGAATCACCGGATACCCCATGAGGGTGCCTTTCCCCAGTCCTTCCCTTATGAAAGCCAAAAGCAGAACGGCGCAAGTAAAACCGAGACCCATGCCGAAGCCGTCGAATAGCGAGGAAGCCATGCCATTCTTAGAGGCGAAGACCTCGGCGCGGTACAGCACGATGCAGTTGACGACAATCAGGGGGAGGAATATCCCCAGCGCGTTGTACAGGTCGGGCTGGTACGCTCCAAGAAACAGCTCCACAATCGTGACGAACGTCGCAATGACCACGATGTAGCACGGGATACGAACCTTGTGTGGAACAGCGCGCCGTATCGCGGACACAATCACGTTAGACCCCACCAGCACGAAGGTCGCCGCCATACCCATCCCGATTGCGTCGCGCAGGCTCGTAGAGGTAGCCAGCGTGGGGCAAAGCCCAAGATTCACAATGAAGACGGGATTGTTTTTGAAGATGCCGGTTTTGAATGTCTGCCAATTGCTCATCTTTTTCTGCCTACGGACGCTGGCGGCATAGTCAGCGAATCTGGAGAACCTCTCGCCGAAACTCCTTGACCGCAGCGACGACCGCGTCGGTGACCGCGTTTGTTGTAATCGTCGCTCCGGTCAAGCCGTCAACGTTCGCGTATTTGTTGCCGACCTTCACGAAACTGTCGGACCTCTGTCCGCGGAATTGGGCCTGAAACCACGGCTCCGCCTCGCCGGACTGCCTGGCTTTCCCGAACAGCGCGTCCCAGAGGGTGCCCTCCGATTTCACCGCCTCGCAATTGCTGCCGAGACCGGGGGTTTCTTGCTGGGACGTAATCTTGATGCCGCGAACGATTTCTCCCTTCGGGTCAACGCCCACGGTCACCCGGATGGTGCTGCTGTACCCCGCCCCTGCTCCCTCGAGAGCGTAACCCACGAGTTTGCGGGAGGCGTCGGCGAGCGGCTTATCATACGCCTCGTAGTACCTCCCGTCCGCGGCAAAAGACGATTTCTGCGCAGTGACCTCCCGGAAACCATTTGCATGCGCCTCCGGAAGGACGACCCGTAATGCCCGCATCCTCCCCCGCTCCTGTTCGAGGCGAATCCTCTCCTGCGTCAGGTGGTAGGTGGCGCCGAGAGTCAAGCCCGCCGCCGCGCAGATCACCGCTAAAACGATGACCATCCTCGGAAATGTATCCTGCTGACCCGTCATTTTCCGAAATTTGCTCCAAACAGTTTCGGCATCGTGAATCGGTCAATCAATGGCACACAGATGTTCATCAGGAAAATCGAGTACGAGACCCCCTCGGGGTATCCACCCCACAATCGAATGATCGTGGTGATGGCTCCACAGCCGAACCCGAAAATGAGCATCCCCTTCGGCGTCATTGGAGACGTTACCATATCCGTAGCCATGAAAAAGGCTCCGAGAACCGCTCCCCCCGCCAGAACGTGGAAGAGAGGGTCTCCATGAAAGAGGTACATCCGGGGTTCACCGGCAACCATGTGGATGCCGCCGAACACCCACGTCAGCAAAGCGAGAGAGCCGAGAAACGCCAGGGGAATATAAATGCTGATGACTCGTCGCATCAGAAGATACGCCGCTCCCACAAGCAGAAGAAGAGCCGAGGTCTCCCCCAGGCAACCTCCGACATTCCCCACAAAGAGCCTCCAGTAGCTCGGCAGGCTTCGTTCAATTTCCTCGATCGGCCGCTTTTGCTGGACACCTTCTTTCACCTTGCCCAAAGGCGTCGCATAGGTCTCGCCGTCCACCTGAGCGGTTGCTTCCTCCGGGTGCACCGCTGGTGACTTCTCACGCTCCTGCTTCTCATAATACGTAGGCGACCAGAGCGTCATCTGCACGATGTACGCGTGCATGACGAAGATTCGCCCCGCCAGAGCAGGATTGAAGATGTTGAAACCCAATCCGCCAAAGCAGTGCTTGGCAATGGCGATCCCGAAAGCCGATCCTAACACAGCTCCCCACCACGGCAACGTCGCCGTCACGCAGAACGCCAAGAGGATTCCGGTAACCACGGCCGAGGTGAGGTCTGCCGCGGTGGCTTTCCGCTTTCTCATGCGGAGCATGAGGAGTTCCGTGAGAACCGCCGCCGCGACGGAGGCAGCGATCACAACGAGGGCACGGTTGCGGAAGAAAATCCAGCCGCCGACCGCCGCCGGAAGCAGCGCGACAATCACGTCGCACATGATTCGCGCCGTGGACCCCTTCGCCCGAAAATGCGGCGACGAGGAGACCACGAGAAGCCTATTCTCCACTTGCAGCTTTCTCCCTTTGCCTCTTGCGCATGATTTCAGCTTTCGCGGCTTTCATGTAATGCGTCATGGGGCGCTTTGATGGGCAGACGTACGAGCAGCATCCGCACTCGATGCATTCCATGACCTTCAGCGCCTCCGCAATCTCGAACTTCCCAAACTCCGCTGCCAGCCCGATTCTCGCCGTGGCGAGACCTGCCGGGCAGCGCGTCTCGCACCGCGCACACCGGATGCACGCGAGCGCCTCCGCAATTTCCACTTCCTCTTCTCGGAAAACGACGATCCCGGATGTTCCTTTGATGACAGGGACCTCGTAAGTGTGCTGGGCCAGACCCATCATCGGCCCCCCCATGATTACCTTCGCCGCGTCTTCGGCGACAGCCCCGGCCTGCTCGAGAAGTTCGCCAAATGAAGTCCCCAGCCGCACAAGGAAATTGCCCGGTTCCTTCACCCCGTCGCCGGACACGGTGACCACCCGCTCGTACAGGGGCTTCCCTTTGGTGACGGCTTCGAAAACGGCAAGTGCCGTGACGACATTCTGGACGACAAACCCCGCCTCGAGGGGCAGCTTGCTCTTCGGCAGCTCGATCCCTGCGAGGGCTTTGATCAACTGCAGCTCGCTCCCCTGCGGGTATTTCACCTCCACGCTCTCCACCGCGATGTCGGAGAAATCTCCCGCAGCCTCTGACATCGTCTCGATGGCTTCCTCTTTATTCGCCTCGATACCGATGACGATGCGTTTCGCAGAAACTGCCTTCTGAAGAAGACGGGCGCCCGCGACCACGTCGTCCGGTCGCTCGATCATCACCCGAAAGTCGCACGTCAGATACGGCTCGCACTCGGCTCCGTTCAGGATAAGGGTGTGGATCGTTACGCCTTTCGGCGGCTTGAGCTTGACGTGCGTGGGAAACGCAGCTCCGCCCATGCCGACGATGCCTGCGCGATGAACGGCTTCGATGATTTGGTCCGGGGTCAAGGACTCGACATCGCCTATGGAAACCGTCTCCTCCAAGGGTGTGTCCCACGTATCGGACTCGATTTCGATAGCAGGCAATTTGCTCCCGAAAGGATGAGGCAACGGGCGGATCGCCGTGACCTTCCCTGAGACACTCGCGTGCACCGCGGCCGAGACATAGCCGCCCGCCTCTGCGATGAGCTGCCCACGCTTGACATGCTGGCCGACCTCCACCACGGATTTCGCCGGGGCGCCGATGTGCTGCTGGAGGGGCAGCCGCACAAGCTTGGGGAGGGCGGCGGGGCGTATCTCGCGCTCGCGCGTCGCTTCTTTATAGTAAGGCGGATGGAGTCCGCCCTTGAACGCCGTCATTGGCAACAGATGCATCCTTTACAACGGTATCTGCCGTAGCCATTCCCCGCCGAGGGAAGCAAATTGGGTAAAAGGATATTCGCGCGTGGCACGAGTGTCAACAGAAAACCCTCTCGATTTACCAAGCACTGAATATGGTTCCTACACAGGTGCACAGAGGATCATCCTGTGCATCCTCTTATCCCGTCGGCATCCCTCCGTGTTCCTGGGTGCGCCGAGGAAAGCCCGGCTGGTCCTTCAAACAGTGCAGGCTCTGGCCGCCCCGCCAGGGAGAAGGCGCAATAAGGCAATGCGGTTACAATATAGTCACACCTCCTGACGACGCGAATGGTCCCAAGGTCAGTATGGTAAAATACAACCGTCAGATCATCGGCAGACAGCACTTCGGATGAACAGAGCGCGCAGTGCATCAAGGAGAGAGGTGAGACCGTGAAGGTCATCTCGGCTTCGCGGAGAGTGGATTTGGTGGGGGGGTATCCGGAATTGTTCGCGGAGATTCTGGAGGAGAAGGCCCCGCCCCGCCAGGGCCGGGTTCACACGCTGGTCATCTGGACGAAGTCGCCACGGAATTTGTTGTTTCATCCTGCGCTTTCGCGGAAGGTCAGGGAGTACGAAAGCCTGTTCCTCCATCTGACGGTGACGGGTATGGGAAGCAGCTTTGTGGAGAGGAACATCCCGCCCGCGGGGGACGTGTTGGGGTTGCTCCCCGAGCTCATTAAGCTTGTTGGCGGGCCGGAGCACGTGCGGCTGCGGTTCGACCCGATTGTTCATCTGCGCCTGCCGGACGGTTCCATTCTTTCAAACTTAGAGAGGTTCGAGGAGGTTGTGCGCCCGGCAGCGAGGTTAGGGATCAAGGACGTGACCGTAAGCTGGATGGATGAGTACGGGAAGGTCTTGAGGAATCTCGGAAAGAAGGGAATAGTGCCGCAGTCGCCAACCGAGGACGTGAAGAGAAAGGAGCTGGAGTTTCTTCTGGACGTGATGAGAAAATATGGGGGGAGGCTGCACGGGTGCTGCGAGCCAATCATGGAGCGGTCGCGGTGCATTGACGGGGAGTTGCTCAGCGCGATTCATCCCCGCCATGCGGTGTGCTCGACAAGGAGAGCAGCGGGTCAGAGAGAGCTGTGCGGCTGCACGGAAAGCTACGACATCGGGGCGTATCGTTTGTGCCCTCACGGCTGCCTGTACTGCTATGCCAATCCGAAGATCGAGTGACGGCGGGCGGACAAGTAGGTGCAGCAAAGGCAGATCGAGGAGGGCGGCATTGCTCAATCCGGCGAGTGAGCGACGACGCGGTTGCGGCCGCTGGATTTTGCCTTGTAGAGGGCACGGTCGGCGGCAGAAATCAGCTCAAGGAGGAAGTGGCAATCGTTGCCGAGGGTGGATACGCCGACGCTGACGGTCAGCGCTCCGTTCGGTTGGGAGGCGCCGCCGTGGAACTCATGCTTCTCGACGGCGCTGCGGATTCGTTCGGCGACGGCAGCGGCGCTTTCGCCAGCGGTCTCAGGTAGGATGAGAGCGAACTCTTCTCCCCCATAACGGAAGGGGAGGTCGGTTTCGCGAACGGACTCCCGGATGATTTTTCCGATGGTGGCGAGGGCTTTGTCGCCTGCGAGGTGTCCGGCGGTGTCGTTGTAGTGTTTGAAGAAATCAATGTCTATCATGGCGAAAGCAAGGTCTCTGCCGAAACGTTTGGTGCGGGCGATCTCGTGCTCGATGCGGTCGTCGAAGTACCGGCGGTTGTAAACGCCGGTGAGAGAGTCTTCGATGGAAATCTGGTGGAGCTTCTGATTGGCCTCGCGAAGCTTGCTGTTGAGAAGCTGAATTTGCTCGTTGTAACTTTTCAGTTCCTGCATCTGCTGCTTGGTAATTTCGACAAGGCGCGTGACGACGGAGGGGATACGGTCAATCTCGTCTATCGGCTGCATGGGGAAATTGGCTGCGACGGGGTCATGGTCGCTGTGGAGACGTTCGATCAACTGGACAGCCTGTCCCACTTTCGCCCAGACTTCCTTCATGACCTTGCCGCCGAGAAGGGCGACGGCCATTGCGATGAGAGAGAGGGAACTGACCCAGGCAATGTCCATTCGCTTGGAAAAGAAAACGTTCGCCTGGATGACATACACCATGACGAGAAGAGGAATGACGGTGGTCAGGCCGTAGATGACCGCCACCTTGACGCGGGCCTTCCGGCTAAAGTCGGAGGACGAGCCGCCTTTCGTGACGGACAGAGTGGTGCGGTCTGCGGCGCGTCCCGCGGTAAGGGATGCGAGAGGTCTTCGGGTTGAAGGGTCAGCGAACGCCTGTGTCTTGCTCATGGTTGTCACCTCGTCCTGGTCGAAACGGGTTACATCGTAAATTGCTCCCCCAGATAAATTCTCCTCGCTGTGGGATCGTTAATCAAGAAGTCAGAGGTGCCCGAGCATTGAACGCGTCCCTCGTTGATGATGTAGGCCCTGTCCACCACGCTAAGGGTCTCGCGGACGCTGTGGTCGGTGAACAGGATGCCGATGTTTCGCTCGCGGAGGTCGCGGATAATCTGTTGGACGTCAAAAACGGCGATGGGATCAACGCCGGAGAATGGTTCGTCAAGCATGATGAAAGATGGAGAGGTCACCAGCGCGCGGCTGATCTCCAATCTCCGCCGTTCTCCTCCCGAAAGAGTATAGGCTTTTTGCTTCGCCAGGTAGCTGATGCCGAGGTCGTCGAGGACGTGCTGGAGTCTTTCGTGGCGGCGGTCGCGGTCGGGCTCGATCGTCTCGAGGATCGCGAGGATGTTATCCGCTACCGTCAAGTTCTGAAACACCGATGGCTCCTGGGGTAGATAGCCCATTCCGAGCCTGGCCCTTCTGTACATCGGCAGATGCGTGATGTCCCGACCGCAGAAGAAGACTCTCCCCTCCTCGGGGCGGATTAGCCCGATCACCATGTAGAACGTCGTGGTTTTCCCGGCGCCGTTCTTGCCGAGGAGTCCGACAATCTCCCCGCGATTTACGACAAGGTCCACCTCGTCAACAACCCTTCGCTTTCGGAAGGATTTGACGAGCTTCTCGGTGCGGAGAAGCTCAGTCTCCTGTTGCAGAGAGAGTTCCTGTGTGGAGGCAACGTTGTTCATTGTAGAATCGCTGGTTGCGCCCATATCCTCTCTTATGACCTGCGAGGGGTTCCCGTTTTTGCAATTTTCCCCGTCCAGGCTGCCATGCTGAGGAAGAATCCCCAGATGAAGACCGCTATTAGGGAAAAGTTGCGTTATTTTCCGGAGTCGCTCGCAGGTTTTCCCTTGTCCGATTTGGGGCGATCCGGCTCCATGAAACCCAGGAAACTCTTCCTATCCTCGTTGAAGTCAACGGTTTTAACCTGGCTCTCGCCTCCAAGGAACGTGACCTCGTTCGCATTGCGATCAAGAATCATCTCCTGAGCTTCCGCCTGCCATTTTTCTTCCTCGTCCCTGTACACAACTTTCTTGCCAGTTTCGGCGTCATAGTAAAGGTGAACGGTGTTGGTCTTGGCGTCGTAAACGGCTCTCTCGCACAGGGCCTGCTTTTTTCCAAGTTGGTCTATCTTCACGTTGCCGGTGCAGATGACCGTCTTAACCCCTTTCAGGTTGGGATCTTTCTTCGTTTCATCCTCGCTATAGTTGAGAGCCTCCATCCGATCGGCGGCGATGATGCCGCTTTCATCTTTCCCCACAACGTTGCCAGTGAAGATGGCGAGATTCTTCTTGGCGAACATGCGCAGCTCGTCCGAGGTGATCACAAGGGGGGTCTTCTTTTTCTTTTCCGGAGGCTTTTCGGTCGCTTCGGGTTTTGCTTCGGTTTTCTTCTCTGTGATAACAGGAGGGGCGGGATTGCCCTGCCTCTTCTTCGCCTCCTCCGTGTCAATCTGTGTAGTGACGCCGCCGGAGAATCGGGTGTCAGAGGACTGCATCTCCATGAGCATCTCTCGGGCTTCGATTTTCGCCCAGTCTAACTGGACGACGACACCGTCACGGGAAGAGATGGTGCGGTTCTCCTTGTTTAGCAGGACGAGTGGCGATGACAGCTCGACGGTCTCGCCGCGGTTTTGAGTTTTCCCCTTGAAGCCGAAGACCTTATCGGTTTGGGCATCCACGGGGACGGACCGATCACCGTTGACTTCCCATTGATATTTTCCCCTCTGGCCGGGGAGAGGCTCGCCAAACCAGAAATTCCGGCGAAAGATGTTGGGCATGACCGACGTGGTTTCACGGGAAGGGGGCGAGCCGTCGTTGCGAAGGTCCTGGCGAGCATCCGCGAGGTCTCTTTCCTTGACCCAGAACAGCGCCATCAACAGAGCGCCGGCACCCCAGATGACAGCCAGAAACATAACCTTGGCGAGGATTCCTCCTGAGGTTCCATAGGTAGCCCTGGCTGAGCCCGCTCTCGGGCCTTGGCACGGGAGCACAGTCGGATTCCCACCATGGGACCCCGATCGAGCCCACGGGCAACCTTGCCTGCGATTCACGGGCAGGAAGCCCGTGCCACATCGACTTGAACAAAAGGCTCGACGATGAATCATCTCTCACTCCTTTCGGAGGCGACTCTCCTGGCGGCGTTTTCCCACAGGCCCGCGGCTTTGAGGATCGAGTCAATCACTTCGCGGACGGCGCCCTTCCCCCCAGGATTTTGGGTCACGTGCCCTGCGGCCTGCTTCACTTCCTCGGCAGCGTCGGCGACGGCATACGATAAGCCAGCCCTCTTGAGCTGAGGGATATCGGAAAGGTCGTCTCCGATATAGCAGACTTCGCCGTCCTCGAGGGAATACTTCTTGAGAAGGGATTCGTAAACGGCAAGCTTGTTGGGAACTCCCTGATGAACCTCTTCGACGCGGAGGTCTTTTGCTCGGTTGGTGATAGCCTGGGAGTATCTCCCCGAGAGAAAGGCGACGATGATGCCAGAAGAAACGGCCAGTGTAATCCCCAGCCCGTCTCGCACGTGAAACGTCTTAAACTCCTCGCCCGAATCGCCGACGATGAGGGTCCCGTCGGTGAGGACACCGTCCACGTCGAGAATAACCAATTTGATGTTCTTAGTCACTTGACCGGCGCGAGATTGCCGTTTTCGTGTCAGTTCAGGCGAGTCCGAGGAGGTCTCTTTCGTCAACGATGCCAACGGGTTTCCCTTTCTTATCCGTCACCACGAGGGCTCCGACGTCCTTCTCTTTGACCAGGCGGAGCGCCTCGGCGACGAGGGTTTCGGGCCCGGCGGTTACAGGATTGCGGGTCATGAAATCGTCAATCTGTTTTTGAGCGGCACGCTCATCCTTTTCAATGGCCCGGCGGAGGTCTCCATCTGTGAAGACGCCGACGAGGACGCCGTTGCGGTTGACGACGGAGACGATGCCGGCGTGGGCCTTGGTGACTTTGTGGAGGGCGTCTATGATCTTCGTTCCGCTTGGGACGATGGGGGAAGACTTCTTCTCTCGCATGACGTGCTTTATCTTGAGGAGCTTGCGGCCAATGGAGCCGCCCGGATGGTAGTAGGCGTACTGCTCGGGACTGAATCCCTTCCTGTCGAGAAGAGCCATAGCGAGGGCATCGCCCATGGCGAGCGCCGCTGCGGAACTGGCCGTCGGCACGAGGTTCATGGGGCAGGCCTCCTTCTCGACGGAGATGTCGAGGGAAAGGTCGCTGTTGCGGGCAATGGTTGAGCGTTGATTGCCTGTGAGGGAGAGGATTTTGGCGCCGATTTTCCGAATGGTGTTGAGGAGGGTGACAATTCTCAGAATTTCGTCGGTCTCGCCGCTGTTCGAAATGGCGATGACGAGGTCGTCCCTGGCAATCATGCCCAGATCGCCGTGGAGAGCCTCTTCCGGGTGAACGAAGTAGGCGGGCGTCCCCGTGCTGGACAGCGTCGTCGCGAGCTTGTGTCCGATGATGCCAGCCTTGCCCATTCCTGTCACAATGACCCGCCCGCGGCAGGCAGACATCATGTTCACGGCTTCCTCGAAATCGTCGCTGATCTTCTTTCGTAAAGCCAGGACAGCTTCGCCCTCGATAGCGAAGACGCTCCGGGCGATTTCGGTTGCCCGCGACTCACGCCGTTTGGCGCCGGTTTTGGACTTTAGACCTTGGATTTTGGATTGGGCGATTCGCATTTGCCTCAGATGCTATCACTGCTTTCTCGGATGGTCAAAGCCTTTTCCCTCGGCGCAGCAGCAGGAATACTCACATCGTTCAAATCCTGTTGCGTTTCAAGGTCGGACTATGGTAAAAACGTATCAAGATGTTGGCGATTGCCCGGAGGGCGGTCGTCTCTATGGGGTGGGCCGGAAGCAATTCTGTCCGAGCCCCAAGAAAAACATCCGCTGCATTCAAGGCGGTGAGTGTAGCTCAGTTGGTTAGAGCACTGGACTGTGGCTTCGATTCAGCTGGATTCTGTAACTTCTTCCAACAGAACATGCTTCGATGTAACCTGCTCTTTATAAGGGCATTGCGTATTCCTTTCGTTTCCCCTTGATTCCTACCAAGTCCGTCAAAATTGTGTTTTCTTGTCACTATACGTCACAATTTTCTGGCGAAAGCCTGGGTTTCGAGGCAACTGGGCAGGCATCGTGCAGCTTGCTTCGACAAGGCAGGAGAGCCGCCCCGCCCAGACTGCAAACCTGAAGTCGCTCCCAGACGCTCCCGATGAGCCCGAAGGCCACTCCAAGTCCCGCGCCAGCAGCTTCAGACGTCAGCCTGGCATCGGACACATCATAGTAAAGCCATGGACATCGCCGCTTCAGTCTGTTTTCCGGCTGCTTCTTTTCTCGCCTGGCTCGTAGGGGCTTTGTCACCGACGTGTCGCCAGCGAAAACGGCCAAGCAGTATTATCCATGCGGTTACTTTGCCGACCACCTGAAAGGGGCAGATTTGGGTCCGTATCGGGGTGGAGAAGACCCGCATTACGAATCTGGTTCATCGTGCAAGGCAAGTGCGGGTGCCGTCCTTCTCTTGCCTGACCTCCACGTCCGGCTCGCGGAAGACCATAAGGAGGTTGCCCGCCCCGGTCTTCTCCAGTAGCTCGTTGCCCATCGCCAGGTCTGGGTTCATCCTGACCGGCAGGACGGTGAGTTTGCCGTAACGCCTGGCCTCCTCCGAGACATGCGGGTCGAAGGCGAATCCGCACACGAGCAGCGGGTCAAAGCCCACGCCCTGCACCACCTCCTTGGCGCCCTCCTTCACCTGCTGCGGGCCAACGGTGCCGTGCTCTGGGCCAATGGAGACGGCGACTCGCCTCGTCTTGCCATCTGCATCAGTATATTCCCCGGCCGCACGCAGCCAGCGCCTGGCGAACGGGTCCAGCCTGTCGAACTTCAGTCGCTCCCCTTTCTTGGTGTTCTGCACCCCCGCTTTGCGCAGGTTGTCGAGGATCATGGCGCCAAAGTCGTGTTCGCGCGGCGTGGCGTGCTACTGCTTTTCTCCGCGGGCCGGGATCGCCTTTCTCGGACCGAGTTCCTTGATTTTGCCAAGGCATTCCTCCACAGCCTTGAGGAGAAGCGGCGCAGCGTAGACATATTCGAGAACAGCACTGCAGAGCGCTTCGAGGACGGGAATTTCTTCCTTCGTAAGGGCGCCGAGGTGCGCGTGGGCACCGACGTTTCGAAGTTGTCGCAGCTTGTAAGCCATGTCCGCCAGTTGCTTTGGAATCTCCTCGCGGCTGGCGAGGTCGTTCAGCTTCTCAGCGAGGGTGCTACCCTTTGCGCCCCGCTCTGCACATACGCAATCGAGAACCCGGCCCAAGAGGACGGCATAAGCGTTCGGTGACATGGATGCGACTTTTTGCGCCGCCGCGTACTCCATGCTTGAGAAGAAGGGGGCCGAGCTGACGAGGAAAAAGTGGGAAACATCCCGCCAGCACCTGGGCATTGTCGAATTGGCAATAAAGCACAGTTGGTGGGCGCTCGGGCGATATTTGCCTGGTGGCCTGTGGAGTTGACGCCAGGCAAAGTGACACGAGGATTGCGTGAGGAGAACTCGGAATCGCGGTCGAGGCTCGGCCCTTTGTTACCGGGAGCGTATCCAGCGTCGTCTTAGGCAGATGAGCGGATAGTGGTCAGAATCGGCAACATCTGCGTGTTGAAATAAGGCAACATCAGGGCGGGCCACGAGACAACTTTGTGTTTCCAATATGCCTTATACCACAGAATTAGGACTTCGTGGGAAGTGAGAAAATGTGAAAAAAGTTGTTGACAAGCGGTGAATAACTTTGCCAACGTGCATGTTGGATTCTAGTCTTTGTTGGCATATGTAAAACAAATTCAACACCGGGGGGGTGTTTCGCCTTAAGAAATATCATTCCCACGGGATCTAACAACTGAGTAGTCGGCGGCCCGTGATGGGGTCCTGCGGGTAGTCGCTTCCTTGTCCCGCGCACAGACTTGACATTGGTGCCAGTAGTGTTAGTCTTCCCTTCTTCTCGCGCGGTCAATGAGTGGCGCACTCCGACCAGGACCCGGCGGGGCGGCAAGGAGGTCGTCATGGCGGGCAATTCGGAGAAGCAGGATGCCGAGCATGCGTTGGAGTGCTTGGGCATCAAGGTAATGGATATCGTCGAAAACGCGAACGACGCGATAATCATTACCGACACTCGCCACAGGATTGTGGTGTGGAACAGACGTGCGAGGGAGATGCTCGGGTTTCAACCTGAGGAGACGTTGGGGAAGAGCGTCATCGAGGTAATCATACCGAAGGCTTACAAGGACAAGGCCTCAAAAATCGTCAGACTGTTGGAGAAGAAAGGCTCGGTCTCCGGGGAAAGCAGAGTCTCGACGAAAAACGGGGAGGAGATCCCGGTGAGAATGTCCCTTCAGGCTCTGGAGAACGGATGCAAGGGAAGGGTCGGTTATCTGGGGGTCATCGCAGACATCAGCGCAACGCTCAAGAAGGAAGAACAGCTATCCCGCCAGAATTGCGAACTCGAAGCATTCAAACAAGTCGCTGCCGCCTTATCCGGTCCCATGCCCTTCCAAGAGCTTTTGCAGCGCGCTGTGAAAACCATCTTGAAAGCAGTCTCTGCGGAGGCGGGGGCCATTTTCCTTAGAGACGGGAAAGGAGCGACTTTCTCAGCTCTCGCTCAGGAAGGAGCTCCGGAAAAGCTCATGGAAGCATCAGTGAGCTTCTCGCTGGAAGGCAGTTTCTCGGGACGGGTTTTGAAATCCCAGACGGGCCTGATTCTTCGAGACCTTCATCGAGTGAGAAAGGGGTCCGCAATTGTGCTCCCAGCGACTGTGGAAGCGGGCTTCCGGTCGCTCATGGGTGTTCCCCTATTAGGGAGAAAAGGGCCTTTGGGAACGCTGGAAGTGGCCTCCCGTGGTCCGGGCCACTTCGGGCAGTCTGGACTGCATTTCTTGAGGGTGCTCGGCCGGCAGATCGCGGGGGAAGTCGAGAACGCGCAGTTGCGGGAAGAACTGAGTGCGGCGCTGTCGTCGAAAGCCAGACTACTGAGAGAATCGCGACATCGGTTGACGAACAACCTGCAAACCATCGCATCGTTCTTGTCAAGTGCCATGAAGGGCGACCAATGGATAGGCGATGGCAGAGACCTCATCGAGTCAACGATCCACAGGATATCGGGAATGGCAGCGATTCAGGAGCAGATGGACCGGGACGCGGGAGAGGTGATGGAGCTGACGGAGGTCATGGAGCGGTTGGAACTGTGCCTGGGGGAGATTTACGGTGACCGCTATACCATAACGTTTGCTGTTAAGGGAGGGGGAGTGGTGCTTCGCTCCTCGTCGGCACGTTCGTTGGGTATGGCGGTCAATGAGCTGGTCTGGAATTCATGCACTCACGGCTTTAGCCCAGAGCAAAGCGGCACCGTGGAAGTCAGAGCCGAAGTCGTGAACGGCACTGCAAAGATCGTGGTTGCGGACAACGGAAAAGGAATCCCCGAGGGCTTCGACATCGTTCGAGACGCCAACACCGGCCTCTCAATCGTGCGGAACCTTGTCGAGCGAGACCTCGCCGGAAGGCTCACGCTGAAAAGAGAGAACGGCACAATGGCTGTAATAGCCTGGCCTATTTCTGGACGGAGCGGAGAAAAGATTTCCCCCGTATCGGCGTAGCTGCGATAGGGGGTTGGGTTAGGGGTCGCCCAGGGTACGGGTGAAAAGAATTCTGAAAATTTCCCTTGACAAGGTATCCCCTTGTTGTTTTACTCAGCCAAATTGGAAGCGTGGCCAGGATTGCCGCGCTTCATGGGCCCAGATGCCCTCCTATCGCACCATTACTGTGCGGAAGGAGGGTTTTTTGTCGCGCCGGGGGGGTGCGCATCATGCTCAAGTGCCATCAGCATGACCGAGTTTCAGGCACGCGGTTTTTCGCAAGCCAGGCGGCTCGGTTTATGCGCTCAAGCGATCTGATTTCCTCGTGACATGATCAACCTCTCCGCGGGACAAGGCCCGGCAGGGAAAACACCGGCACTCCCACAATAACTACCGAGAAAGGACAGACTCGTGAGAGTTGTCATTGCGGAGGACGATTCCATCGTTGAGCTGGGGCTCCAACGGATGCTGAAGAGCTTGGGGCACCAGGTTGTCGCGTCGGCTCGGACGGGTGAAGAGGCTGTGCAGATGGTCAAAAAGTCCCGTCCCCACATGGCCATTCTCGATATTGAGATGCCCGAGCGGGACGGTTTGGATGCCGCACATGAGATCACAGAGACCTGCCCGATCGCTATCCTCATGCTCACGGCATTTTCTGACCACAGTCTCGTGAAGAAAGCGGCGGAATCGGGCGCCTTCGCTTATCTCGTAAAGCCGGTGACCATGAAGCAGCTCGACGCCGCGATGGGCCTTGCCCTGGCCCGGTTTCAAGACTACCAGAAAATAAAAAAGGAAACGGATGGCTTAAGGCAAAGGCTCGAGGAACGGAAGGTTGTTGACCGGGCAAGAGAGATACTCGCCCAATACCTCGGCATATCGGAAGGAGAAGCCTTGCGTCGGATGCAGGCGGAGAGCCGCCGAAACCGGCGCAAGATAGAGGAGACCGCAAAAGCAATTATCGCCACCTGCGAGATTTTGAGCAGGTCGCCAACGACAAAGGCATAGGATTCCGCCGGCTGAACGCATGCGTTCTCAGACTGTCTGCCACGAAGAGGCGAACGCACAAGCCCGCGTTCCGAGTTCGACTGCTGCCGAAGGACGTCAATGTCTCAGCCACGGTTTGCATGGAGAGGAAGGAGCTCGTCTGCGAAAGGCCAGGAGGGTAACCATAACCGTTATTCTTGAGGCGAGGCCAGTGACGCCTCCCGGGCGAGCTCTTTCTAATAATATGTTCGCTTGCTGCGGTAGGAAGCCTTAAGGTTTCCGCCGCAAACAGGGGCCAGCGCAGAACGCGTTGGCACCCGAACCGGAGAGCACCCAGAGTTGCTGCTCGGCCGGTGGGCCATGATTGCCCTCCTCGCGAGATTCGCGTCTCGCGGGCGAGGGCTTTTTTATCGTCGCACCCGACGTGGGAGGTAGTTCCTGCGGCACGCCCAAAAGAAGGAGGCCCAGAAGAAGCCAGACTGGAGCTGAGGTTTGGCAAAGGGAAGGGTTGATTCCCCTAAGGAAGCTTCGGCGTGCAGGGTCCGACTGGCCAGGGCAGTCAGGCAGGAGCGGATTTCCCTGTAGGTTGCATCGCTGAGAATGTAACTGAGAGGGCGGAGCTGTGTAAGGGAGGCGAACGTCGGGCGGGTCTGACAACGACACTCTGGAGCCGACAGATGCAAGACGAAACGTTGGAATTGGAATGTCTTTTAGATTACGAGCTGCGCTGTTCAGAGCGCTACCGCCGACCCCTCTCTCTGGTAACGGTTGTTCCCATGAACACCCGAATCAACCCAAGGAGTTTACTGTTTCCCGCTCTGCGGGGAAGCGACCAGTTATTCGAGGTCCACGGCCATGCCGCCATCCTGATGAGCGAAACCAACTGTCAAGGGGCCTTGGCCGCCATCGGACGCTACAGCAAGATGTGCGAGGGCGAGATCGATCTCCGTTTCGCAGTTGTATCTTATCCTGAAGACGGAAGTACGGTTCACGAGCTTCTTGCTATCGCCCAACAACGTCTGGACAAGGCGATGACGTTGGAGCGCGGGGCGGTTGTCGCGGCAGACTGATGGAGAACGGACAAGCGGCGTCGCCTTGATAGACACGGACAAAACCAAATGAGCGGCACGAAGGCGCTCAAGACAACGTGCGGAGTTCTGACCCGAGCGAGGCAAGGGAAATCTCTGAATCAGTCTGAGCGATAATCAGGGCAAGGCGAAAAGCCCCAGGTGCGGGCACTGGAATCGCCCTGCAACACTGGGTTACCCAATAGCCACCCTGGTGGGGTTGGGCGAGGAGGCCGCCCGCGCCGCCTTGCCCGGTGAGGGATATGAGGGCGGTGGTAGGGGTCGCTTCCCCTCCGGGAGATGGCGTTTCCGTTTGTCTGGCGAGTTCCCTCGCGTCCAGCGACTTTCATCGGAAGACAATGTCGAAAACAGAAAAAAGTGGTAGCCCCTCGACAAAGGCCAGAATGCCGCAAACAACGGAACTGCCACGAGCGGAGACGATGGACGCTCTCTCCAGGTTTGCCAGAGGGGTCGCACACGAGTTCAACAACATCTTCGCCATTGTGATCGGATATACCGACCTGACCATTGATGGAGGGGAAATATCCACGGCTGCCTTGATGAACCTCGAGGTTGTCCGGGAAGCCGCTGTCCGTGGTGCTGAGCTCGTCAAGAAGTTGCATGCTTTCGCAGAAAGCAGTGTTGCAGAAAAGAGACCAATAGACTTGCGGGCCATCGTTGACCAGGCATTGAGGTTGTCGAAAAAGGAGCTCACTGGCGCTGGCATAAGGTTGAATGTGCGGCATCCATCAACGCCGGTTCTAACAACGGGCAATCCGGCGTTTCTGTTGAACGTTATTACGGAGTTGATCACAAATGCCAGACATTCCATGCAGCACTCCCCACAAAAAACGCTGACCCTCAAAACGGGTTGTGAAGAGGAAGTCAGCCTCGTCTGTGTCGAGGATACCGGCGAAGGGATAGCAGAGGAAGACCTGGAGAAACTCTTCGAACCCTTCTTCACGACGAAGGGAGCGCTGGCCTCCGGGGAAGTCCACGATGGCAAGGCTCATGGGACGGGTCTGGGGCTGAGCATCTGCCACAGCATCGTGAAAGGTCACGGAGGCGACATCGCAGTCAAGAGCCAAGCTGGGAAAGGCGCGTGCTTCACGGTTTACCTGCCAGCCATGCCAAAGGCGTAGAAATGCGAAAAGGACACAGGTTCCACCAGGACGCGCCGTGTGGAGTTGTTTGGAAGCAAGAAGATTGGCTACGAGTTCAGGATAGAAAATCGCAGGAGATGAAGCCTTCACCCCCCGGCACAAGTGCGGGCACTTCCAATGTTACCCTTTCGTATCCCCTTTGCACAGCCCCGTGCAAGGATCCCCCGCTGGAGGTGCCCGCCCTGCCTTTCGCGTGAGTGATGACGGGGCTCAGGGAGGGCCTGCGAAGCGAGAAGGCGTTTTCCTTCCGGACATCCACCTGCGGTATCCGGCAGAAGTTCGACAGCCGATGCAGGAAGCGAGTGGGCTGGTTGGATGGACCGTCCGAGGTTGGAGTCCGTGGGCGTTGCGAGCGGTTCGCAGTTTTATTTGAAAAGCATCGTTGTTCTCGGAAACCCAGGCATTCCCCGAGGTGGACATCCCGGTTGACCGATACGCTCTCCTCGAGGTGTGCCTGGCGTGAACATGGTTTCGAAGCTGCTGCGGGTGAATACTGCGTCCCTCGGAGCGGCGGCGAAGGTGAAAGACCGGCGCCGCTGTTGACCGAGAAACACTCCAATCGGAAATGCAAAGGGCCGCGGAACAACATGGGGGGCTCCCCACAGGAACGAAATCCCCAAAACAAAGTATGCGTCCGTTGACACGCGGCCCTTCGCTGTCTGTCGTGATGGCTGCCGGTCGGCTTCCGGCGCGAAACGGAGCGGGCGGGCACTGTTGATTGAAACCTGTGCTGCTGTTCAGGACCCGTTTGCAGAGGTTCCCCCAGTCGAGGTGCCCGCCTGCCCCTTATGAAAGTGTTCGCTGCGAATCAGAAAAGCAGCAATGAGCGATCGCGAAGTGGTCTTCATGGGTTCTCCCGACGAGCAAATCTTGACCAAAAAGATGAATCTCTTGCCTGCTGGTGGGTTTTGGCCGCCAGGGTGTGGCATTCCCCCGTATACCGCGGCACTCCACGCGGAGTTATCAGCTGGCAGGTAGGGGTGACTTGAGGCAGAAGTCAGGAGCTCTGGACGCCCAAGACTCACCGTTCTTGGGAAAGCTGACTCAAATTAGATGGGGGCTCACCCGAGACCACTTCAGGTTTTTGCAGGAGTCTCTCTCATTCGAGTAGGACAGAAGAGCATCGGCGAGGCGGACCTGTGGAATACCGGATGCTCAATCGAACGCATGAATCGCAGGACTCAGCCGGCCGCCAGATTCTCCAAAGCAACTTTGGGGGCGGATCGCACGATACCGAGGTTTTCGCTGGCATCGAGAACTTCGATGCCGACCACCTTTCCACCCGGCGCTATGTTGATGGCGACATCCTCGCTCAGCCGAACCGTCGTGCATTCGTATTCGCCTTCGAGAAAGCGAATATATGCGGCGTCAACCTTGGGATCGTACTGGATTTTCATGAGGAATCTCCCTTCGATCAGAAATAGAATACGTACACGGTTACCACAACTCGCTCTGCAGGGTCTTCCGCAACAATAGGCACCACCTGCCTTGTGGCATATTGTTTACCTCCCCAGAGGGCATTGAAAGGAAAGTTGAGCCGATAGCCTTTTCGCCCTTTCTTAGCGGGGAATTCTTCGCCACGCGTCATCGCGAGTTGAACTTCCTCGCGCGTCGCGCCCCGCTCGCGCATCTGTTCCAACGCATGCTCGCTGAACGCAATACGCTTTCTTAGTGATTTGTTCACGGAAATGTTGCCCCGCGGTCACAATTAAGCATCATGGGGGTTCTTCCTGTCAAATCAAAAGGGGCAGATTCTCTGTTGTCTCCTTCAGGGACGTTCTCCCTGGGCAAGATAATAATAACGTGAATGTTGGCTATTCTGCAAGGCTAAAAAGTCTGAGCGAGCCGGGGCGGCCCCTGGTGGCGAAGTCAATTTCGGCATGGCCGCCTCGGTAGGCTTTGGATATCCAAGACTCGTCGCGCAGTCCAGCGTTCTTTCACGCGTAAGCGCATTCGGTGCAACACGCAAGATACTCGAGTTAGAGAAGTTGCGCTTCAAAGCCCTGACCAAATCTGCGGATGGCGATGTTGTTCGGGACAAATAGTGTTGAGTTTCGCGCAGGGAAAGACCAACGGACGCCCAATCCGAAGGTTAAGCCGTTCAGGACGCGGGATAGACAATACGCCATTATTTGAAGACCAATATGTTACCGCCAAAGCAATCGGAGTTCTCGTCCGAGCATTTGAGCCGTGTATCCAGTTTGTATCCGGAACGACACATTCGGCGGTCGAGCTTGACCGCCCCGAGCGAACCGTCATCTCCATGTTCGAGGTGAGGATCAACCAGTTGACGAACGCGGGTTCTATCAGGAATAACGAATGAAAAGAGCGCTGATAACGGGAATAACCGGTCAAGATGGCAGCTACCTGGCGGAGCTTCTCCTGGCGAAGGGCTACGAGGTTCACGGCATTATCCGCCGGGCGAGCACGTTCAACACGGGTCGGATTGACCACCTCTATCAGGACCCGCACGTGTTCGGAACGCGGTTGTTCTTGCATTACGGCGACCTCTCCGATTCGGTGGCTTTGACGCGACTCCTTTACAAGGTCTGTCCTGATGAGATTTATCACCTCGGCGCACAGAGCCACGTCCGGGTCAGCTTCGACACTCCTGAATATACTGGTGACGTGACCGGGCTCGGCACGATTCGAATCCTCGAAGCTATTCGTGAAAGTCAGGTCAACGCGAAGTTCTATCAGGCTTCCAGCAGCGAGATGTTCGGCAAGTCGGAGGAAATCCCGCAGACAGAGAAAACACGTTTCCATCCGCGAAGCCCCTACGGCTGCGCGAAGGTCTTTGCCTATTGGGCGACGGTGAACTATCGCGAGAGCTACGGCTTGTTCGCCTGCAACGGAATCCTTTTCAACCACGAGTCCCCGCGGCGAGGCGAGACCTTCGTCACGCGGAAAATTACCCGCGCCGTCGCTCGGATCAAGGCAGGGCTTCAGGACACACTGTATCTTGGAAACCTCGACGCAAAGCGCGACTGGGGATACGCCCCCGAATACGTCGAGGCGATGTGGCTCATGCTCCAGCAGGACGAGCCGGAGGATTTCGTCATAGCCACCGGCGAGACGCACTCCGTACGGGAGTTCGTTACCGAGGCTTTCTCCCACGCAGGGCTGACCCGGCAAAGCCATGTTCAATTCGACGACCGATACCGCCGACCGGCGGAAGTGGATGTGCTCATGGGCGATGCGTCGAAAGCGCAGAGAATTCTCGGCTGGGAACCGCAAACGAAATTCGCCGACCTCGTCAAACTCATGGTGGACGCGGACATCGCGCTGCTGGACGACGAGCTGAACGGGCGAACGATTGCGAAACAATCCTCTCACGCGTCCTATTAGGAACCGAAGGTCACCGGCGGAGCGAAAGCAGAAATACCCACAAATGGAAGAGAATAACAACGGATTCAAGCCAAATGCGGAATTCTGGGCCAATCGTCGCGTGACCGTGACCGGCGGAGCGGGCTTCCTTGGTAAGCACCTCGTCCGAAGGCTCAATGAGCGAGGATGCAAGAACGTCTTCGTTCCGCTGATTGAGGAGTACAACCTCGTCCGCCTCGAGGACATCCGCCGGATGTACGACGATTCAAATCCCGACATCGTCATCCATCTGGCCGCTGTTGTCGGCGGCATCGGCGCCAACCGAGAGCACCCCGGCAAGTTCTTCTACGAGAACCTCATGATGGGCGTACAGTTGATGGAGGAAGGAAGGCTGCGGGGAATCGAGAAATTCGTCGCCATCGGAACAATCTGCGCCTATCCGAAGTTTACTCCCGTGCCCTTCAAGGAAGAAGACCTCTGGAACGGTTACCCCGAAGAGACCAACGCCCCTTATGGTCTCGCCAAGAAGATGCTCCTCGTCCAGAGCCAGGCTTACAGGAAGGAATATGGCTTCAATTCGATCTTCCTTCTTCCTGTGAATCTTTACGGCCCCGGCGACAACTTCGATCCGGAATCCTCCCACGTCATTCCGGCCCTCATCAGAAAATGCGTTGAGGCGGTGGAAAACGGCCACGACCACATCGTTGTCTGGGGAACGGGCACAGCCTCCCGCGAATTCCTTTATGTCGAAGATGCCGCCGAAGGCATCCTCCTTGCCACCGAATTCTACAACGACTCCGAGCCGGTCAACCTCGGCGCCGGTTTCGAGATAACCATCGCCGAACTCGTCAAGATGATCGCCGAGCTGACGGGCTTCAAAGGCAAAATCATCTATGACACCTCCAAACCCGACGGCCAGCCCCGCCGCCGCCTCGACACCTCTCTCGCCAAGACGCTGTTCGGCTTCGAAGGAAAGATGGCCTTCGCTGAAGGTGTTCGCAAAACAATCGCGTGGTTTCACTCCAAAAGCGAAAAAGTGGTTGTCAACCCGTTGTGATCACAGACACCTCTCTTGTGAAGTATGTAGAAGCGGCGTCTCGCCGCTTGGCCTGATGAAGCGGCATCACGGGCAGGACTGGCCCTGTTATGTCGCAAACGCGGGTGGCCAGTGCCATTCAAATAGAGCCACACCCGTGGGTTACTTGGGTGGCGAGGTGATGAAGAGGTTGAGGCGGAGAAATCAACGGAGTGTGCCGCCCAGCGAATCCGCTCCACTGCCCAGTGAACGGCACTTAGAGTGGAATGGACCGGCTCCGCTGTGCAGTCAAGGGTTCCCACCTGAGCGGCAGGCGTCGCCGCTGCGGAGCGACCCAGTCCCACCGTCCCGTCAAACGTTCACTGGAGGGAAAGAACG
>JAUYEE010000350.1 GCA_030691545.1 bacterium
GCGAGCAGTACGGTCTCATGACCTTTCTTCTGGCAGCGATCGGGTTTGTGATCGTGTTTCCCTTCCCGAAATTGGCTGTTGCGTTCGTCATTGTTTTCGCGCAGTTCCAGTATTTGTTCACGGGCCGTTTTGGGACGCTCATCAGCCTTCCTGTTCTGCCAGTGTTCTTTCAGTGGCTTGACGACATTGTTCTGCTCGCCCTCCTTCTGAACCTCGTCTTCACCAAGCTCATCAAGGGCAGGGACGAACCGATGGAGAAGGCGCCCGGTCTCCTGCCGCTTGGACTCCTTTTCGGGGTTGGTCTTATGTCAGCACGGCTCAACGGCGTCTCGTTTATTAATGGCTTGATCGGCCAGCGATATGTTTTTGAGATGGTCGTCCTTTATCTTGCCATTATCAACCTGGACTTCGACGAACGGTACCTGAGAGGGGTGGTTTACCTGCTGCTGGGCATCGGCGTCTTTCAGGCGTTCATGGGGCTAATCGAATTCGTTGACAGATACCACATGTACGCCGCTGGGAATCACGATATCGTTCAAGGGACATGGGGCGGGGGGTCCGCGAACAACTTGGGCATCTTCTTCCTGTGCCTGGCGGCGATTGTACTGGCGCGAATGCGGGAAGGCTGGATTCTGCGGAGGCCAGCTCTCCTCGGCGTCTTTGTCGCTTTGGTCGTCCTCACCTCCTCTCGCACTGCGATCGTGCTGATGCCTCTTGTCTTCCTTTTTGTCTTTCGCGAGAAGCTGAAAAACCCCAGGTACTGGCTTGCGATTGGGGCCCCACTGGTCTTCCTCGCCGGTTCCTTGCTTCTTTACTACAGAAATACGCAGGCGAAGGCCTCACGGGACCTGGGAGCGGCTGAGTTCGAGTTCCAAGTCGCGTCGAGAACCGGCGTTATCCCGCTGTTGAGCCAGGTTCTTCGCTATAACTCGAGCTTCCCCTTGTTCGGCGCCGGTCCCAGCACCTACCTCACAGAGTTCGGCAGGCGACAGAGTTCCGAATTCTACATGGAGGTCGAGCGCCTCGCGGTGACACGCCAGGTCTCCCCCGCGTTCATCCAGGCTTCGTACGCTGTCCTCTGGATGGAATATGGAATTGTGGGGTTGGTCCTGTTCCTCATTGTCCTGTGGCAGTTGTTCCGTTTCGCCTGCAAAGAAGAAAAAAGGGCTCAGTCGCCATTCTGGAAGGACTACTTCCGCGCCCTCCAGGCGATCCTCATCATATACATCCTCGTGGGAGGGGTATTCGCAATCTGGACGCAGTTCCAGATGAACGTTTACCTGTGGCTTTTCCCTGCACTCGGGGTGCGATACGTGGTGCTCCAACGGCGGAAAGCGGCACGGATGACCGCACAACTCCCCAAGTCCACGGAGGAAACCTCCCCGCGACGGCTCCCGGTGCAAGGGGATGGAGTTCGGGGTCCAACGGCAGATGAACGCAGGTGGCCGCGGCGCAAGGGGACGGAGTTTGGGATTTGACCGCGGATGAACGCGCTGGCCGAGCCGAGTGCTGAGGCCTCATGCAGGTGGGGGGCCACGACAGCCCCGCGGTGCAGGGTTTGCCCGCACGGGCAGGCAGATGATTCTGAATCCGCGTGCATCCACGTCCATCTATGGTTCCTCTGTGATACAAGAGCCGGGATCGTCAACCCTGGAAGTCACTGACGGATGAATGTCCTTCTCGTCAACAAGTTCTACTTTCCCCACGGAGGCTCCGAGACGTACTTTCTCCAGGTCGAGGAACTCCTGAAGAAGAAAGGGCATTCCGTTTCCATCTTCTCCACCCGGGATCCCCGCAACAAACAGTGCGCTGAGTCCCGCTTTTTTGTGGAGAAGATTGACTACAATCGCCGAGACATTCCTCTTGGACAAAAGGTGCGATTTGGCGCGCGGTTGTTGTACTCCTTCGACGCCGCGAGAAAAATAGATGCGCTGTTGCAGGAAGTGAAGCCGGACGTTGCGCACTTGCATAACATCTGTCACCAGATTTCGCCCTCCATCTTGCCCGTGCTGAAAAGGCACGGTGTGCCCATTGTCCAGACGCTGCACGACTTCAAGCTTGTCTGCCCGAGCTACCGAATGCTCAGCCCCGAGGGAATCTGCGAGCGATGCTACGGCAATCGGTACTACAACGTAATCCGACAGCGTTGTGTTAAGGGGTCGGTGGCGTTCAGCGTGCTGCTCTGCCTGGAAGCGTATTTTCACCGGGCCATCCGGATTTACGACCGGGTTGACCTATTCATCGCCTCCAGCCAGTTCTACAAGGATAAACTGGTCTCGTTCGGGGTGGATGCGCGGCGAATCCGGGTCCTTCCGAACTTTGTTCAACCCGATGAGAGACCTTCCTATCCCTCGGGGGACTATGCTCTCTTCTGCGGAAGGCTCGGAAGCGAGAAGGGCGTGTTGACTCTCGTCAAGGCGGCGGAGAGAGCCCCGGATATCCGACTGATTATCGCCGGGTCCGGATCCGAGGAGGATGCCATCCGACAATACCTGACCGCGAAGAAGATGCACAACGTCGAGCTTGTTGGATTTGTCTCCGGCGAGGTGAAGAGGGATCTCATCCGGAGAGCTGCCTTCTTCGTCGTGCCTTCGGAATGGTATGAGAACTGTTCCCTCTCGATTCACGAGGCGATTGCGTACGGCAAACCGGTCGTGGGGGCGAGGATCGGCGGTATCCCGGAGCAGGTGAAGGCGGGCTACAACGGCCTTCTCTTTGAGCCGGGAAACGCCGCAGACCTCCGGGACAAAATGCAATACCTGATTTCTCACCCTGACGAAACCCATAGGATGGGGAAAAACGCTGCGAAAATGGCTACGGGAGTGTACAGTCCCGAGGTTCATTATCAGGAGTTGATGCGAATCTACTGCGACGCTGCTTCGCGGCAAAAACCAGAGAATTGACGCTCAGAGAGACCTTTGTTCGTATGACCGAACTCGGAAACCCTGAACTGATTCGCCTGCTCGCATGTCCCGATTGTGGAAGGGATTTGTTCGAACTCGACACTCTGCTCCAGTGTACTCACTGCGGCAGAGAATATGAGATCAGAGATGGCATCCCGCTTTTGTACCCCAAGACGATGGACATCGGGCGCCTTCGAGGAGAGGAAATCCTTGCGGAAATGATGAAGCGACCCAGGTCAAGTCGAAGGAATCGGCTCAGCTCGCATCAATGGGAGAATTCCAAAAAGGAGTTCTGGGGGATGGTCAGGGGAAAGGTGTCTCCGCCCCCGAAATGCTTCGTTAACATCGGGTGCGGTTACGACGCTTGTTTCAACGAGTTTCAGGAAGTGGGTCATCTCTTCGTCAATTTCGATATTGTTTACCGCATGCTGCATGCTCTCCAGAGGGACTTTCACGCGATGTCATGCGTTGCCGGCGACCTGAACAGCTTACCCTTCAAGAAAGGCTGTTTCGACTACGTTGTCTGTGTTGACGTTTTGCACCATGAAAGCGACAAGGTTTGCACTTTGCTGCAATCGTTTCGCGACCTGCTGAAGCCGGGAGGGCTTCTATTCCTGGAAGACGTGAATGCCTGGGGAATGTTTCAATTTCCGAAATCGCTGTTCCTGCCGAGGGCAGCACATAGACTCTTGAGATCCGCCTATCACCAGCTCAAACGCTCTGTCCACGAACCGGCTTACTATGAATTCCCCACAAACGTGTATCGTGTTAGAAAAATCCTGAGGGACCTGAACTTCTCCCACATATCCATTCACCCGAATAGTGCCTACCCCTGCATCGGGCCGCTGAGTTACCGGGCCTACTCGTGTCTTTGCAGAATTGAGAGTGTCAGACAATATCACAACTACCACTATATGCTTAGCGCAACAAAAAGGGGAGGGTGATTAATGCAAGGGGGTTCTCAACCGCGAGCTGACAAAAGCTTCTCCCGGAGGTGGCGGCGCCCGCTGAGGCGTGCTCGTGCGACTCTGCGCACTTCTCCGTTGGCAGGGAGGTATCAAGAGCTGTGACTGAAACGCCCCTGAAACTCCTGAAGCGAGAAGCTTGTCCGGTATGCCGATTCACGGATACGAGAGTGATTTATCGGAGGAGGTTCGCGGAGGATCCCGTCTGTGAGTATCTGTGTCTTTGGTACCGTGGGAAGGCGCCCATAGCTCGCTTCGGCGACAGCGAGTATGTGGTAATGGAATGCCCGGGCTGCGGGCTTCTTTTTCAGCGGGATGTCCTCGATGACGAGGGCCTCGCCCTTCTCTACGGTTCGTGGATCAACCCCGAGGCCTCTGCACAAAGGAATCCCATTCGCGCCCGCCGGGAAGGACTGGCTATTGCCCGCCGCGTCCATGCGCTCGGATCATTCCTCGACAAACAAGATGGCCCCGCGACGGTCGTCGAGCTCGGCTGCGGCTGGGGAAATTGGCTCCTGATGGCGAGAGCCTTCGGGTATGCCGCCGAGGGAATCGAAATTGATGACCGCCGAAGGGAGTTCGTTGTCGCTCAGGGCATTCCATGTTGCAGAACGCCTGGGGAATTACCCGACGCAAGCGTGGATTTCGTTTACGCTCAGCAGGTCTTCGAGCACCTTCGCGACCCGCTTGACGTTCTCCGGTCTCTAACTCGCTCACTTCGTCCGGGGGGCTACGTGCACATTGCTGTGCCCAATGCCAGGTGGGTTAAGGACAACCTGAAAAAGGGTCAATTTGTCGGACCCAGAGGCATCCGGCGCAGCCTCAATCCGATCGCACCTCTGGAACATGTCAACGCCTTTGCGGGAGAGAGCTTGCAGGTGTTAGGCAGGGAATCCGGCCTTTCGGTTTATAGAAGGCGAGCCACTTTTCCCCCAGCGCGCGCCCTGCAGGACTATGTCGAGACGATCCCACGATTTCTCTATGGGATTGTTCACGGTCATGCGGCCACATCCCTTTTGTTTCGCAAGGAGTAGTGTTCGAAAGTGAGAGAGGTCGTCCCTTGAAGATCGCCATGCTGGGTTCTCGCGGAATTCCCGCTCAGTATAGCGGCATTGAAGCCTCCCTCCAGGAGATTTGCCCCCGCTTAGTCAAACGGGGCCACCGGGTTTCCGTCTATTGTGCAGCGCGGACGGCGCCCGTAGCGCAGGCGTCCCCGCCTGCATCTTCCCCTGTACCGGTGACCTACAAAGGCGTCCTTCTCCGGAGATTGCCCGCTATCTATACCAAGCACCTCGAAACCGCGACTCGGACTCTTCTATCCGCGCTCTCCGAGATGGCCAGCGATAACGACATAGTTCACTTCCACGCCCTCGGCCCCTCTTTTCTTTCCTTTATTCCCCGGTTTGCTGGGAAAAGTACTGTGGCTACCGTTCACGGACTTGACTGGCAGCGCGCGAAATGGGGAACTGCGGCCAGGACTGTCCTGAAGCTCGGGGAGTGGGGCGCCGCCCATTTTCCAGATGCCACGGTCGTGGTATCGCAGAGCTTGAAGGAATATTTTTATCAGAAGTACGACAAAGAAGTCTTTTGCATACCCAACGGCGTTAACATTCCGAAGCCAAAAGGCAGGGAGCTTTTAGCCCGCCTTGGACTGCAAAGCTCGCCGTACATCCTCTACGTCTCGAGGCTCATACGGGGGAAAGGTCTTGGCTGCCTGCTGAGAGCTTTCAACTCGATGAAAACCGAGCACAAGCTTGTCCTCGCTGGCGACGCTGGCTACGACCATCATTATGAAAAACAACTGAGGCGACTCGCCGGTGACAGCGTTATCTTCGCGGGGTTCGTGACAGGAAGACTCTTAGAGGAGCTATATAGCAATGCCGAGTTCTATGTTCACCCCGCGCCCATGGAAGGGCTGTCCATCTCACTGCTGGAGGCGATGAGCTACGGACGGTGCGTCCTCGCCAGCGACATTCCTCCCAATAGAGAGGTTCTTTCCGACAAGGGCTTCTACTTCGCCCCCGGGGATGTCGAAGAACTCAAACGGTCAATGACGAGACTTCTGTCCGGTGCCGAGCTCCGTCAACATAAGGGACAGGAAGCGCGCGAGCACGTCAGCAAATGCTACAACTGGGACAGAATCGTTGATAAAATAGAGCAGCTCTATATTGACGTTCTGAAACGCCGAAGGAAATGCCCTGCATGAGCGCGGGCAACATGAACCGAAACTCCAGATGCCCCATGCCCACCGACGCGGTAGTCGCGATCACTTACGACTGCGACGCCCGCTGTGTCATGTGCAACATCTGGAAGAGCCCTCCTTCTGCCCGGATGCCTGCCGAGGCCTACCGAAAGCTCCCCCCTTCTTTGAAGACCATCAATCTTTCGGGCGGCGAGCCGTTTCTTCGAGACGACCTCCCGGACATTGTCCGGAACGTGAAATCCGCCTGCCCCGCTTCTACCATCATTATCTCCTCAAACTCGCTTCAGCCGAAGAGAATCGGCTCGATGCTTCAGGAGCTCGTGAGATACGATCCGCGAATTGGCCTGGGAATTTCCGTGGACGGTATCGGGAAGATGCACGATGCCATGCGCGGCGTCAGGGGGGCCTTTGACCGAGCTATGGAGACCCTCGAGCTCGCCAAGGCGCAGGGTGTCCGGAACATCCGCCTCGCGTTCACGGCCACCTCCCGCAACATCTCCCACCTCGAGCGCGTCCTCGACCTCAGCCGCGAGAAAGGGGTCGAGTTCACGTGCGCCATCGCCCAGAACTCCGAGCACTATTTCAAGACGGATGCCAACACCGGGATCGAGGACCGCGACGAGCTGAGGC
The DNA here is from genome assembly GCA_030691545.1 of bacterium. Classification (GTDB taxonomy): domain Bacteria; phylum Auribacterota; class JABMQX01; order JABMQX01; family JABMQX01; genus JAUYEE01. The sequence goes on from JAUYEE010000350.1 coordinate 6,702, forward strand.
GACAGTTCAACTACCTTATTCCCCGGCAACTTCGCGGATTCCACCCAAAGCGCTGGGGGAGGGCCTACTTCGCCCGGGGGGTGTACGAGTTTGCCACGGACAAGAAAAGGCTCCTCGAGTGCCGCGCCGGGACCGACTTTTTCTATCTCGACCCGACGGGCGATGTGTATTCCTGTAACGTGCTGCCCGCTGTCATGGGAAACCTAACGGAAAGCGATTTCACGACCCTCTATGACAGCCCGCGAGCTTGCGCCGTGAGGGAAAAAGTTGCCCGCTGCCAAGAGGGGTGCTGGATGGTCTGTACCGCGAGAACGGTGATCAAACGCCACCCGATCGCTGTCGGAAAGTGGATTCTCGCCTCCAAAATCCGACACGCTCTCGGCAGAAAGACCCTTTTGCCCTGAGTATTGGGCCGTGTGTACCGCCGGCATCTTGCCGGCTGTCTCGGGGGCACCTTGCCCCCGATTCCGAGGGCGGGACGCCCTCGGGACTGCCGCCGAGACGGCGGCGTTACAGGAAAATCCGATGCGCTATTTCATCACAGGCGGAGCAGGTTTCGTCGGCGTCAACCTCGTCGAGAAGCTTCTTTTGGAAGGAAACGAGGTTGTCGTGTACGATAACCTCTCCAGCGGCAAAAAAGAACCTCTCGATGCGTTTGTTCGCAATCCACGTTTTCATTTCGTGGCGGGCGACGTGTTGGACGCGGCGAGGCTCGCGGAGTCCATGCGAGGGGCGGATGTGCTCTTCCATCTGGCCGCAAATTCCGACATCCGATTCGCAGAGAACAGCCCCGAGGTGGAGCTGAACCAGGGAATCATCGCCACGTATAACGTCCTCCAGGCAATGAAGAAGTCGGGTGCCACGAAAATTGTGTTCACCTCCAGCTCGACCGTTTACGGTGATGCCGGTGGTCAGCCCCTTTCAGAGGACTTCGGGCCCCTCGTCCCCATCTCGTTCTACGGAAGCAGCAAACTCGCCGCGGAAGGGCTGATCTGTGCCTTCTGCCACATGTACAAGACTCAGGGGTGGATTTTTCGCCTGGCGAACATTGTCGGCAAGGGGTTGACGCACGGCGTGATTTTCGACTTCGTCCGGAAACTGCGGAACAACCCGCGCCAACTCGAGATTCTCGGTGACGGTAAGCAGACCAAGCCCTATCTCCACGTCAGCGATTGCGTTGACGGAATGCTCTTCGGGCTGCGCAATTCAGACGATACCATCGGCATTTTCAACCTGTCCCCGCAGGACGCCGTCAGCGTGGACCGAATCGCTCAGATCGTCGCCGAGGAAATGGGACTGAAGAACGTCACTTTCGGATACACCGGAGGAAGAGGGGGATGGAAGGGCGACGTCCCCCGGGTGCGCATGAAGGCAGACCGCCTGAAAGCACTCGGCTGGAAGCCGAGTGTGACCTCCGAGGAGGCTGTCCGAAGAGCTGCGCGAGAAGTTCTTTCCCAAACAGGCAACTCCTGATAGATTGAATCGGATTTCGGGTTTGCGATTTCGGATTTCAGATTGCTTCGATTCAACCGCAGATGGGCCCAGATGATTCTTAATCTGCGTTTATCCGCGTCCATCTGCGGTTCCATAGATACGAAAGGACAATACTTCACAACCGGGAGGAACATTGAGGGCTTTAGTCACAGGCATTACCGGCTTCGTGGGCAGCCACATGGCCGACTACCTCCTCGAGAGAGGAGATGTGGAAGTCTTTGGAGCAAAACGCTGGAGCAGCCGTCTCCGCAACGTCCATCATCTCCTCGGCAGGGTGCAATTCCTTGACTACGAACTCACGGACTGCTATTCCGTGCGAAACTTGCTGGAAGAGGTCCGGCCGGATGCCGTCTTCCACTTCGCGGCGCAGAGTTTCGTCTCCCCGTCGTGGTCCACGGCAAAGTGGACGTTCGAGGTCAATGTCCTCGGAACCCTGAACCTTCTGGAGGCGATGAGGCACATCAACCCCGATTGCCGCATTCTCATCTCCGGGAGCGCCGAGGAGTTCGGTCACGTGCAAGAGGATGAGGTCCCCATTCGGGAGGACAATCCTCTCCGACCCATCAACCCTTACGGAGTGAGCAAGGTCGCCCAGGACCTGCTTGGCTACGAGCATTTCAAGAGTTACGGGCAGCAGGTCATTCGCATCCGGGCGTTCAACCACATCGGTCCCCGCAGGGACAACGTTTTCGCATGCGCTTCCTTCGCGCACCAGATTGCCATGATTGAGAAAAAGGGCAATCCACCTGTCGTGAAAGTCGGCAACCTGACCGCGAGGAGGGACTTCTGCGATGTCCGCGACATGGTCCGGGCCTATTGGCTTGCCCTCGAAAAAGGTGTGCCCGGAGACGTGTACTGCATCTCGGGCGGTCACGTCCACACCATCGAGGAGGTTCTCGACATTCTCCTGGAGCTTTCCACCGTCCGAGGCATCAAGGGCGAGCAGGACCCGACACGCGTCCGGCCGACGGAACTGTCCCTTCTCATTGCCGATTGCTCAAAATTCAAAAAACTGACCAACTGGGAACCGAAGATTCCATTCCGCCAGACCATGGCGGACATTCTAACTTACTGGAGAGACTTCGTCGAACGGGAACTGTATTGACGGTGGCTTCTCCCGGTTGTATCAGGTCGTTCGACTGATTCGCCAATGCAATCTGTCATTCTCGCGGGAGGTCTTGGGACGAGGCTTCGCCCCCTGACCCAAAAAACCCCAAAGGTCATGGTGAAGATCAGGGGAGTGGAATTTCTCTGGTACGTGGTGTCCTGGCTGGCACGGAACCGGATTGAAGAGATTGTTGTGTGTGCGGGTCGCTTTCCCGAGGATATGGCCGCCGAATCCACATCCCCTCCTTACCCCAGCGTGCGCCTCACTTTCTCCGTCGAGGACCATCCTCTGGGCACAGCCGGCGCTGTCCGGAACGCTCTCGAGCATCTTGCGGACGAATTCATCCTCATCAACGGGGACACCTTCCTGCCGATTGAGTATGCCCCCATCCTGGCCCATTGGGAAAAAACAAAGAGAGCTTTCGATTGCCTCATGTTGGCGTACGACAACCGCGAGAACATCGCCCCGAACGACACGGCCATTGATAGCGAGGGCGTTGTGGTAGCTTACTCCAAGCGAAGTCCCGCCAGGATGCAGTACGTCAATGCCGGCCTTGTTGTAGTCAAGAAGAAGGTCTTCGAGAAACTGCCTCCCGGTGTCCCGCTTTCGCTTGAAGAGGACGTTTACCCGGACCTGGTTCGCCGCAGAAAAATGGCCGCCCTTGTTACCCCGGAAAGGTATTATGATATTGGGACGCCCGAGCGGCTCAGGACCTTCGAGGAGTACGTGGACAGGCACCCTGAAGTTGTGCCGCGGTGAGAATCCTCTGGCGAAGGCTGCCGGCCCAATTCAGTCCTCGAGTGGAGCGTGCTCGCTGTCCCGTGTTCACCTGAGCGGGTTCACCCGCGGCTCGCGGGCGCCTTCCCGGTCCATTCGTGAATGTGCGGAAGAAAGACCGATGATTGGTTTACTTCAGCGGCTGGCAGACAAGAGACGGCCTGACAGCATCGCTACCCGACTGCGGAGGCGGCGATTCCGGCTTTTTCACGAGCTTCTGTCCACGGTCAACAAGAAACCTCTGAGAGTCCTCGACGTCGGCGCCACAATTGGCTGCTGGGCAACGCTGGACTATCTTCACCGCAATCGCGGCGTGGAGTTGACTTTGCTCAATCTCGACAAAATGGAATCTCCCTCACCGCATGTCGCTACCGTTGTCGGTGACGCCCGCGACTTGAAGGCGTTCCGCGACGGGCAGTTTGACTTCGTTTTCTCGAACTCCGTGATTGAGCACGTGGGGGACTTCGCCGAGCAGAAACGCATGGCTGACGAAGTCAGGCGAGTGGGTAACGGTTACTTCGTGCAAACGCCGAATCTTTATTTCCCCTTGGAACCCCACTTCCTCTTTCCGTGCTTCCAGTTCCTGCCACTGTGCGTAAAGGCCTTCCTGCTGAACCACTTCCGACTCGGCTGGCATGGCCCCACGAGAAACGCCCTTAAAGCTCGGCAAACCGCTGCCTCCGTGCGATTGCTCCGGAGGTCCGAGCTTGCGCGCCTTTTTCCCGATGGACGCATTGTCGAGGAACGGTTTCTTGGACTGGTCAAATCCTTCATCGTGTTCAAACCTGCGTCAATCGGCGGTCAAATCCCAACGCGCGGCTCCGACGTAGCGCAGGCGTCCCCGCCTGCATTCCGAAGCCGGAGGTACGCCTGATGCGCATCGCCATGATTGGACAAAAGGGAATACCCGTCACCATCGGTGGGCCGGAGAACTTCGTGCGCGAAATCTCCACTCGCTTAGTGGAGAGAGGCCATCGCGTCACCGTTTACTGTCGCCCCTACGTGTTTGCCGATTGGTCGAAGTTCTTGTCCGAGGAGGAGAGAGCGTCGGTTCGTCGCAGAGAATACCGCGGCGTTGAGCTAAGAGTCCTTCCCACCCTCCCCACCAAGCGCCTCGATACCCTGGTGCACAGCTTCCTCTCGACGCTCGACTCGACTTTCGGCCGCTTCGACGTGATTCACTACCAGACCATCGGCGCCTCACTCCCCGCTTTCATCCCTCGCCTCCTGACCCGCTCAAGAATCGTCGTCTCGGTCCTTGCTCTCGATTGGCAGCGCGCGAAATGGGGCCTGGAAGCAAGAGCCATACTTCGCCTCGGCGAGGAAGTTTCTGTGCGAATCCCGCACGTCACCCACGTGATTTCACGGGAGCTCAAGAGGTATTTCGAGTCCCGTTACCAGCGCGAAGCAGTTTATATTCCCACCGGCGTCAATTTTGCCCAACGAAAACCCCTTAACTTGACAAGAAAATATGCTATACAAGAAGAAAAGTATATCCTGTTCCTGTCGCGGCTCGTGCCGGAGAAAGGAGCGCACTATCTGATCCGTGCTTTCAAGGATTTGAGCACGGACCTGAGACTCGTCGTCGCAGGAAGTGCTCTCTACGAGCCGCACTATGTCAGCCGGCTCAGGGCGTCCGCCTGTCCCGGAGTAGTGTTCACGGGCTTCGTCCCGGAGGAGGAGATGGCTGAGCTTTTCTCCAACGCGTACCTCTACGTCCTACCTTCCGAGACGGAGGGGTTGCCCCACACCCTGTTGCAGGCGCTCAGCTACGGACGATGCGTCGTGGCGAGCGACATCGAGGCGAACCGCGAAGCCCTCGGCGATTGCGGCTTCACCTTCGCCAGCAAGAACAGCAGAAGTTTACGGGACGTTCTGGAACATCTTATCCGCCATCCGGAACTCGTCGCTGCCGAAAGGCAAAAGGGCATACGGCGAGTACAAACGGAATACCAGTGGGAATCGGTGGTGGATGAATTTGAACATATCTACGCCAACTAACCGCAAGAGGGGGGCTTGGTTATGATTGGGTCCAGACACTACGAGAGAATCCTGACTCTCCCGACGTACGCCATCTGTCGCAAGACGCTGGCACTGTTGGCTCTTCTGTTAGGAGTCCTGCCGGTCGTCCTGTACATCATCGGGATGTTCTTCGCCGCCGCGCCGGAACTCAAGGGCCCGAGAATCAATGAAACCGCTGCCGTTGTTCTGACTGTTTTCTTAGCGGTCATCGCGCTCATCGGTCCCTTCACGGCGGCTGTTCTCAACAAGGTTCTTGTCGAGAAAAAGATCGGCAGACCCCCGTTCCGCTTCCTCTACGGCGGAGCGGAAATCGAGGAAGCCGAGGCGGAGGAAGAGGAGCGTCCCGCAAAGCCCTTCGAGGCGCAGTTCTCGTCCATGGCAGGCATTCTCTTCGCCATCAGCGACGTCACAGCCCTGTTCGGTTTGGTCCTCGGAATCCTCGGCAGAGGCTGGGGCTACGCCATTCCGTTCTTCGTCTTTTCCCTCGCGTTCAGCTCCGTCCTCTACGTCATGTTGAAGAACCAGTTGTTCGCCCTTCTCTCCCAGCATTTCGACCTCATCGAAGGCGGCGGAAAAGCGAAGATTGTGGAATAGCGATATGACCCAGCAGGCGAAACGCCAGGGCTGCCGCGGCTTCATGGAAATCGCCGACAACTGGGTTTTCTTCAACCATGCGGGGGTGTCGCCTCTCACCAAGCGAGCGAGGGATCTCATGAAGGAGTTCCTCGACGACGTGTGTGCCCACTCCATGGCGAACCGCAAAAAGTGGTACGGGGAAATCCGCAAGGGGCGGCAGCTCGCTGCCGACATGCTCCACTGTTCGCCCGAAGAAATCGCCTTCATGAAGAACACCTCCGAAGGCGTCTCCATGATCGCCAACGGGCTGAGCCTCTCGCGGGGCGATAGCGTCGTCACAACCGACATCGAATATCCCGCAAACATCTACCCCTGGATGCGCCTCTCGAAGAGCGGCGTAAATCTCAAACTCGTCGCGAACAAGGATGGACGAATCCCCTTCGAGGACGTCGCCGCAGCGATTGACAAATCCACCAGGGTCATCGCCCTTAGCTCCGTCGAATTCAGCACCGGCTTCCGCCACGACCTCAAGCGAATCGGCGAATTCTGCCGCGAGCGGGGAATCTTCTTCTTCGTGGACGGCATCCAGAGCGTCGGCGCCCTCGAACTCGACGTGAAGGAATGCCGCATCTGCGCCCTTTCCGCCGGCTGCCAGAAGTGGCTCCTTGGCCCCGAAGGCGTCGGCATCCTCTTCGTTGACGAAAGCGTCTTAGACAGGGTCGAGCCAACCGTAGTCGGCGCCACCACCGTCGAGAACCCCGAGGAATACCTCGATTATCGCTACGTCACGAAGAAAAACGCAGCGAAATTCGAATGCGGCGCCCTGAACGTCGTTGGCATCCTCGGCATGGCCGCCTCGATGGAAATCCTTCTCGAAATCGGCATCCCCAACATCGAAAGGCACATTCTTCAGCTCACCGACCACCTCTGCGAGGGCCTCTTGAAGAGAGGATACGAGGTCTATTCATCGCGCAGAGAGGGCGAGAAATCCGGCATCGTCCTTTTGTCCAGCGAAAGACACTCCGCCGAAGAACACCATCGCCGCCTCCTCGAGAAAAACATCGTCACCTCCGTCCGGTACGGTCGCGTCCGCGTCTCTCCCCACTTCCACAACACCCCCGACCAAATTGACCTCCTCCTCCAAACCCTCCCCTGATTCCTGCCGGGGCCTCCCAAGAAGGGTCAGTCTGCCAGAGCCTTAAGGCGGTAATACCTGTGCCGGGCAAGAACATCTCCCGGAGGAATGCCGGTGGCGGCCCCGTCATCCACCCAGTTCACGACCATCCCGCCCCCCACGACATTCCCGACCGGCCGCCATGGTTCCCCTACGAGGTCGCTCAGGCATTCAACCGTGTAAACTCCATCTTGTTTTCCCTGCCACACCAGCGTGGACGCTCCCGTTTGTTCGTTCAAAGCAAGTCCGACAATCTTCGGCAGTCCCGCGAGCGGCCCGGTGAGAACCGCCCCCAAATCCGTCAGCACGGTTGAGATAATCCTCCTCGCCTTCTCGCGGTTTTTTTCCTCTGTTTCCCATGCGATCTCATCGAGAAGAGCAAATCCTCTTCCGCGATTTACTCGCACAAGCACACCCGGTTTTGTGAGAAACACTTCCCTTTCTGGGGAGGGAGTTACGCCCTTCCGCAAGCGAAACACTCGCCCTGCGATGCCCCGCGAAAAAACAGGCGGCTTCGTGGAGACTCCCGGTGTCTCGACCCAGTAGAGCTCATAGTTCGATACGCTCGAGGCGACCTCATTGTGCATGTCTCGAAGAATGGGCAAGGTCACGGACGAGTCCGCTTCCAGACTTGACAGCAACGTTGTCTGTGCTTCGGATAGAAACCCTTCGGACGGGCGATGCAACATCAGCCTTCCTCCGTTCTCCACATAGGAGACGAGTTTTCCCAGGCACGCTGTTGCCTCTGTCCAGGCGGTCTCCCCTCCGGCGACGATAACCAGAGGATACGCCGAGAGGTCGCACGTTGCCAGGCGGCCCAGAAGGTTCTCGGAAAGAAGGCCCAGTTCGGAAAAAGTCTTCGCCGCGTCGGAATCAGGCTCCGCCACAAGCCCTGCGTGTCGGAGTCGCTGCGTGGTACTGGAGCAATAGTCGAGGATTCTTTGCAGGAGAATCCCCGCCATTGGTTCACTATCGAATTTGGACACCAGGAGCATCTGCGAGAAGATATAGCCGCATCGCCGCCGTGGAAGCTCAATCATCACGGCATGGTCCAGCCCGTTCCACGAGCCGATATCCACAAGAACGCGGAAATTGCCTGCCGAGGGTTTGAGAAAACTACTTGCGGCCACGCGGTTGTCATTGCGCCACCAGCGGAGGTCGGCAGGGGAGAGTCCATGGATTATCGGGTGGGCGAGAGCCCGGGGGAACGCGAAGTTCGCGCTTCCCCAGGTCGCTGAGAGAATCAGGGGAAACCACGACGGGTACCACTCCTGTTCGAGAACAACGATCCATCCGCCGCGGCTGAAAAACTCGTCCCACCTTGCTCCGATTCCTTCAGCCCCCACGGCTGATACGTTCTCTTCCTTCAAGGAGTTACTTCCGATGACGAGGACATCGAACTGGTCATACGGCGCCTCCGCTAATTGCTCGATTTGAAGAAACTCCACGCCCTGCCCGGCAAAAAGATTGGCCGTTGCTCCCTGGACGTCGTACAGGGCGAGCCTTTTGTCCTGCGACAGGAAAAGGCTGGGCAAGGGATAAACCGAGTAAAGCTTGTCGTCGGAGAAGAGTGGGGTCCTGTTTTCAGCAAGCTCGATTTGAAAAACGAAATTTCCCGGCACTGCGGGGGCGTCGAAGGCGACGGTTTCTTGTCTTCTCTCACCGGGGCCAAGCGACAGTACTCGCTTCCCCGTCGCATGGCCCGCACTCCACTTCACCGAGAGCTTCTTGCGGCGCATTGTATCGTTATAGACTCTCAGCGAACGCTCGACTCTCTCCCCGACAAAAAACCGGGTATTATACTCCTTCACGAAAACAGCGTTCGGGTGAAAAGCGGCTTTCTGGACTTGATGCAAGTGGTTCTGGTCCGGCTTCAGGTCAAGGTTCCCCCAGCCGACGGCCACATCTCTGAAGATGGAATATGGGCCTATCCCGCTGACATCGTAATCGCGGAAAGCCTCAATCTGCATCTGCCATATCCATCCCTTCGCTTTGTTCCGGTACGAAAGGGTGTTCGCGTAAATCTCATCCCCGAGGACAATGGAGGGGTAATACTCGTCCCCGTATGTGAACGGGCCTCCCATCCAGAGAAACTCCCCAATGTACAGCGGCTTTTTGCGATCCCATTCCCAGCTTACCTCGGGAAATCTCTCCAGGTGCGCTGGCTCATCCATCCAGTAAGCCGTCTCCGGCCAGAGGTAGTACGCCGGAAACTCATGAGGATAATGGATGTTCACCACGTCTGCGGCGCCGCCGGGGTCAATGTCTCCCTCATACATGATCGGCCGCGTCGGGTCCAACTCCTTGACCATCCTGCCCAGCTTTGCCAACTCCTGTTCGGCGTCCCCCGTCGGAACTCTCCCCCAATTCGAGTAGAGAAGCTCATTCTCGAGGCTCCATAGGATGACGGAGGGATGGTTTCTATCTCGCGACACCATTCCCCTCAAATGGTCGGTGAAGTTCGACCAGAAGACAGGGTCCGCGACGCGATACTCACGGTAACGTCCCCACACGGCGCCCTCCTCAACGATGAGCATCCCCACCTCATCGGCCACGTCATACCAGGGCTCGAGCCACGGCTGAGTGTGAAGCCGAAAGGTGTTCGTGTTTGCCGCCTTCACATTCTCGTAAATTTTGCGAATCGCCTCCTTGCTCAGGAGTACTTCGTTGGGCCAGGCCGAGGTTCCTAACAGGTGAATCTTAGTCCCGTTCAGATAAAAGCTATCCCCCTCGCACCAGAACTCCCGGAAGCCAAAGCGCACCCTTACCTCGTCGGAGAAGCCGGTGATAGGCTCCAGCACCGTCTCAAGGGAGTACAAGTGCGGGTCGGACGGACACCACACACGAGCATCCAGCCACTGCGCCTCCACCTCTACGTCAAGCATCCCGTCGGGCGGCACCGTCACACCCGTAACCGGCAGAGCAAGGAGAGGCGCCTCTCCTTCCAAGATACTACTCGCGAGGATTCCGCTCTTTTCTGTCACCCCCTCGTTCCGCAGCCGCACGCGAACGGTGATTTTCTTCTCGCGCACGGAGGTCATCACAAACACGTCCTCGATGAAGAACTCGGGGACGCTTCGCAACGTGACGTCGCCCGGAATCCCATACACCTGATAGCGACCTCCGATCGGCGCTATCAGCCCGTTGGTCGCGCGGTCCGGCGCACTCGCTGCTGCCCCCACACTGGAGGAATTGAAGGGTGTTGAGACGAGGGCCCCGCAGTCGCTCGTCCCGACCAATAGCTCGTTCCATCCCCCAAGCCGGACATGGCTCGTGATGTCTAACTCGAACGGGTCGTATCCGCTGAGATGCCCTCCCACAAATTCGCCGTTCACATACACCTTGCTGTCGTATTTGACGGCCTCAAACCTCAACTTGATTCTCATGCCGGACATGGAGTCCGGAGGCACAAAAATCTTGCGGAACCACGCCTTCTTGTCGCCGTAGCCCCACAGATAGCGCGGCACAGTCGTCACCAGCCAGTTGCCAGGCGGGGGGTACGCGAGAGCCGACACGTTCTGGAATTCCCACCGTCCGTTCAGGCTGATTTCCTCTCTTGAAAATCCGCTGCCCAAACCGGCTATGACTGGGATGATGGCGACAACCCACCGCAACATCAGGATTCGCCAGCGCCTCATATATCGTCCCTTCTCGCATCTCGCTTCAAGTTGCGAAGAGTTTTTCTGCTGAACGACCTTGCCTGAGACTCCACCATGGCCTCTTTTTCACAGGGGCAAGAACCCAAAACTCCAGAACAACCCTATAACAGCAACAAGGGAAAAGACAAGGGCAAACCACCATGCAAGTCCTCAGTTTCGGGCGGAGGTGCGCGTCTCACCTGCACACAACGGCGCTACAGGTTCTGAGGTGGCATGGGCATCCTCCCCATGATCCCACGGGTCCCGCCACGCCACGGCGTGGGATGCCGCCTCGCTACGCATCGCGAAACCGTCTTGACCATCCGGCTCTCAGTCGGCTATCCTATTCTATGAGGTTAGAAACTCCAATCGTTCTCCGGCGAGCAGAGTGGCAGAAGGCGCGAACCCGGACATCTCCGCTGCCGGGTCCACGGCGCCGAGCTTATCCGGGCTGCGAGGTGCGGCCAACTTGGCCAGTACAAACGAGCCGCTCGGAACACCCTTGAGTCTCGCGGGGACAAACGAGTGGTGCAGACAGTCTCATTACTTTTTGTGGCGCAAGACAGGAACGGAGCGTGAAAAATGGGAAGTATCGCAGACCTGATCAACCAGTTGCCTCCTGACCTTCAACAGGAAGTCGAGGACTTCGTTCAGTTCCTCAAGGAGAAAAGACTGAACAGACCTCGGCGAACACCCACCTTCTCTTGGGCCGGAGCCCTCCAGGACCTGCGCGACAAGTACACCTCGGTCGAGCTCCAGCACAAGATTTCTGAGTGCAGGATTGACGAAAAGTGAGGATGCTCATAGACACCAACATCGTACTCGAAGCGGTCTTGGAGTAATCAAAAGCCCACGAGGCCCGGGGACTCCTGGCAAGAACCGAGGACCACGAGTTCTTCATATCTGACTTCTCCCTCCATTCCATAGGTCTCTTCCTCTTCGGTCGGAAGCAGTATCACATCTTCCGAGAATTCCTCAACGATATGCTCTTTGGCGCCGGAATGTTGGTTGCCTCCATTCTGCCGGACGAAATGGAATCCGTCGCCCAGGCGGCCCAGAGATTCAACCTCGACTTCGATGACGCCTATCAGTATGCCGCGGCGAACAAATACGACCTGACCATCGTGAGCTTCGACAGCCACTTCGATCAAACCGACCGAGGAAGAAAAACCCCAGCGGACATCCTCAAGGCGTGAACTCTTTCCTCAACACGAACGTACCCCCTAAGTACAGGCTTTCGCAGATCCAGTCACGTCTCGTACACGGTGGGCCCGATCCCCACGACGCAGCCTGAACCACACACTGGCTTGCCGGGCTTTAGCCGGCATCCTCCTTTAGCCATCCCGCCATCGGCGGGACTTCAGCCGGGCTTCTCGATGAACGGATTTATCCATGCGCCCCCCAGACGTAGCCGCAGCCACCTTCCCCACGAAAGGATCACAAATTTTGTCCGCATTTCCCCCGCCCTGTTGTCTTATACTTAAGGAAAGGTGAAAAGGCGTTGCCATGGAACGTTCCGACCAGCCTCCTGACGACAAAGAGCTATGGCAGGATTTCGTTCTGAAAGGACGAGAGGAATCTTTCCATCTTCTCGTCCAGCGCCACAAGCTGGGACTCTTCAACGCCGCATATCGCATCCTGTACGACACGCACGCCGCAGAGGACATCGTCCAACGGGTTTTTGTCGCATTCATCGAACGAAAAAACGAACTGGCCAACGTGGGATCGCTTCAATGCTGGCTGTACCGAGCAACCTTCAATCAGGCGATCAACATGAAAAAGCTCAGGCGAAGAACAAAGGACAGGGAAAGAGTCGCGGAGACTCCCTCCACTCCGGAGACGCCGCGTGAGACCGCTGTCAGGACCGAGCTGCGAGAAGAACTCGACCGCGCCCTCGCTAAACTCAAGCATTCCCTGCGCATTCCCGTAATCCTCCGCTACTTGCAGGGAATGTCCCAGGCTGAAACCAGCGAGATTCTGAGCCTATCCTCCGAGGCCACTCGTAAGCGCATCACCCGAGCACTGAAACGACTCCGAAAACTCCTCACTGGACGCGGACTGCTTCTTTCTCTTCTCGCCGTCGAGGAAGGGCTGAGAGCCATTCCCGCAAAAGCCGCCTCTGCCAACTTCCTCACCTCCACCTCTTCCCTTCTCAATGCTGCTTCGACAGGAGCCGCCGCTGGCGAAGCCGCCATATCTTCCACCGCACTGATAACGGGGGTAACCATCATGACCGCCAAAGTCAAGATTGCCATTGGCATTATCGCCGTCCTGGCACTGGCCCTCCTTCTCACCTTCACCCTCCGCTCGACCCATCGTGAACGACGTGCCGCCCCACCTCGCGACGAGACCCCTCGCCAGATCGTTGCGAAAAAGCCATCACGACCTCGAACGGCTGCTCCACACAAAGGTGCGCCGGACGAAGTCCCTTCGTACGACGAACTCGAAGAGGTCCCCCTCGGCTCCATCAGCGGCAGGCTGGTGGACACCGAGGGAAAAGGCATCACTGGATTAGAGACGACTCTGAGGTTTGCCCTGGTAGGCCAAGGGACCTATAGGGAATTTGATGTGCAGCGCGATGGCACTTATTGCGTGGAGGACCTGCCCGAGGGTGCGTACTGGATAAGGCTGTTCCACACCTATGAATTCAGTCACAAGGGGCAGCGCTATTGCCTGGAAAAGCTCCCCGGTAGGGTGCCCGTTGGCACAAGAGACGCGGATATCGTGGTCGTCAGCCCCAATCCGGGGGCCATCCGGGGAAACGTCCTGTATGCAGGCACCATGCAGCCTGTTACGCAATTCACCGTTTGCCAGAAGTACGACCTGAACTCTGCCCCAGAGCGCTCGCGGCGGTCCGCTCTTTACCGTGAGTTTGCTGCCACTTCCGGGTACCCAGGTCACGGGTATATCCCCCTTGTCGAGAGTTACAGCCGACTGTGCGATAGACTGCAGGAACAGATGGGAGCTCTTGAGCCTCAGTCCCACCAGGACCAGATAGAGCAACTTGCAGCGGAGTACAACGAGCTGAGAAGAGAGCTGGAGAAATACCGTCTCGACGTTGTGTCGAGGGACGGAGTCTTTGAGCGGTCCGGGTATCTGCTGGGTGAGCACATTTTCACTGTCCTGGCGGACGGTTGCCTGCCGAAAAGCGTGGAAGTGGGACTCTACGATTCCAGAGCGGTGGAGGTCACTTTCCTCATGGACCATGAGGGCTCACGAATTGTGGGAAAGGTCCAGGACGACTCGGGACAACCAATAGCGGATGCAAATGTCGAGCTTCTGATGCCGACGAATGCGGAGTATCTCTATTTCTGGACAGCCGACCCGGAGTGGGAGAGGGTCGGATTTCTTACGGGCGAATCGGGAGAATTCGCCTTCGACGACATCCCGGACGGTAGATATGAGGTCAGGGCCTCCCACCCTAATTATGTCGCCGTGGCAGTATCCTCGGTAAAGGTTCTCGACCATCGCCAGGAGCCATCGAGTCTTGCTCTAAGGATGCGTAGGGGGGATTCCGGCGTATGGGGTCAAATCTGGGGCAGCGAGAATCTTCCTCAAGCCGGCACCAATGTTACAATATCTTCCGGCTCGTGTTTTGTAACATACACGACTGACAAAGACGGTTTCTACTCCGCGGCTCGCTTACCGCCGGGCGACTATGTGATGACCGTCAACGCAAAAGGTCTGGCGGACAGGAGGTGTCAATTCTCCCTGTCGCCCTCCCAGCAACTCCGCTACGACGTCGCACTAGCGGGGACGGCTTCGGTCGAAGGCGAGATCGTGACAAGCAAGTCCCTCCATCTGGCTCAGTGGCTCCCGATTATCCTCCGCTCAGATCGGCTTGTCTTGAGAAACGAGTCGCGCCCGTTTGGGGGGTTTTGGTATGAGTTCCGGTCTTTACCTCCGGGGAGATACGAACTAGAAGTGTTGTCCGATATGCTCGGCAACGTGAGGTATAGCGTCAGTCTCATGGCCGGAGAAACGAGACGACTGGACATCAATCTGGAGGGATACGGGAATTTGACGGGACAGGTGATCGGGCGCGATGCGAGTCCCCTCCCCGGAGCCCCTTTGAAGGTCATTTCCTCAGGAGGAGAGGTGTCAACGACAAGCGATCCCGAAGGGCGCTACCGCGTTGCAAACCTCCCCCCGGGTTGCATTCAGCTTTCGATCCCTGAAGGGAAATTCGCTGGGACGTGGTGCGAGTTCGAATTGCCGAGGTCTGAGCGCATGCGACCCTCGGATACGGTCTGGGATATCGACTTGTCCTCGCTGGGTGATGTCAGCGGTCATGTCCTGAAAGCCGACGGTAGGCCGCTGGGGCCCGCAGTGTTACGCATCGAATCCCCTCAACGCTCTGTCGAAGCGGTCACGGATCGAGAAGGGCGATTCCGGGCGGAGGGTTTGTTTCCGGGAAGATGCAGGATTCATTTGCCGGTGCCTCACCTCGGGCAAGCTTACTGCTTCGAACTTGCCCCGAAGGAGCAAAAGGAGCTCAAAATCCTCCTCCCGCCATAGCTCGCCACAGCCAGAGACTGTGCCGAGCCTTAGCACACCTATTCGTGAATACAGTGGCGGTCGGTTCGCGTAGAACGTTTCTCTTGACAGGATGCACAGGATGCCGCGAAGCGGCATCAGACCCCGGCCGTGCCAGGTGCGGAGGCCTCATGCGCGACCACGTGCCCGGCGGCGCTGCCGTGCTCGGCGCGCGGGCGCGGGCAGGCAAATCCTGACAATCCTGTAATGCTGTCAGAAAACACGTCACCGAATCTATGAATCAGAGCACTCGGCAGGCCGCCCCCCCGCGCCTTTCCGGTTGCCCGGCTGCGTGTTATGTGCTAATAACGCCATATGACAGCTGGTTTCATCTGACCGAGACGGGTTGGATTGCGCGAACGCCTCTGCCGAGTCTTCTTCTCAGAAGGAGGTGCATGTTATGAAAGGGCGACGCGTCACGCTCTTGGCTGCGCTCGCGTGCATCCTGGGAGGTCTGGGTTTCCTGTTGCTCCATCTTACGACACGCGAGCCACGGAAAGGTGAGTCAGGGGGTCCCGCAACGGGGGACGCCGCCTCGCACAACGGTCTCGCCCTGAAAAAGGCAGGACGGGCCGGTGATGAATCCCTATTTGGGCGGGTGACGGACGCTTGGGGAAATCCGGTTCCGGAAGCGAGCCTCGCGGCCGGCGTTTTCGAGGGGGCCTCGCCCCTCGCTCTGCACCAGGCCGCCTTCTCCCGCCAGACAACCTCAGACGCTCGCGGGGAATTCAGATTTGAAGACACAACACTGCTCTCCCGTGTGAAGGCCCACACCGCGGACTCGGCGCCACATCCCCGCAGAAAGCCTTTTGCGCTGCTCGTCGGCACGAAAGGGGGTTTTGCTCCCACGCGGATTGATCTGAACTCCATTGAGCGAGGAAAGCCGCTCTCCGTGGTTTTGAAGGGACCCTGCGTCGTTCGCGGAGTCGTCGTATGCGAGACGGGTGACACGCGTTCCGACGCTCAAGTCCTCTGCTCTACTCAAGCAGAAGACCTCTTTAACGCGCAGCGGGCCGGTTCCGTCTCCGGCCTCTCAGGCCAATTCGAGGTTAGCATAGCCGCGGAAGGCGACGCAGAGCTTTACTGCACCCTGTTTGATTCTCCGAAGTGCGCGTCTGTGTTCCTGAAGCCAGGGGCAATGCTATCCGGCGTCCAGGTTCCTGTGGAATTAGGACAGCGCACCATAGTTGAGGGAACGGTATGGAACGAGGTAGGAGGCCCCGTGGGCGACGCCTATGTCGCACTCGGGGATGGTCTGGCAGCAGGGGACGATGCTGTCGCTGACCCCGTGACGACATGCCCCCAGGGGCGGTATCGGATCATCCTGCCGGCGGAATCCCATCATTCGCATCCGAGTGAAGTGCCCGAGAAGCTCCTGGCGTTCCATCCGGACTATCAGGCAAAGACGATTGAGTTCCCGCCGTTGTCAAAGGGAGAGGTCAGAAAAGGCGTGGATGTGCTCCTCGAAAGGGGCTGCATTGTCGAGGGCACGGCTACCGACGACGGGGGGTCAGCCCTTGCCGGCGTGGAGGTGCGGGTGGATCTCGCAGATAGCCTGATGCTTGCAGGACGGCAGATGAAAGTTGCGCGAAAGGTGGAGCCCCTTCTTACGGACGACAAAGGTTGCTTTGCCATTCATTTCCTGCCCCCGGGGACGTATTCCCTCCGGGCCTCACTGGAGGGGTACAAGGGACAGATCAGAGAGCTTCATCTCGGCCCGAACGAACAGGTGACGGATTTCGATTTTGTCCTGGAGACTTTGCGGGGATTCATCAAGGGGCACGCGGTTGACGAAAAGGGCGACCCGTGGACACATGGGAAAGTGGAAATCCACCGGTACGGCCTGTATCGCTCGGGCGAAATAAAGACGGACGGCAGCTTTGAGTTGAGGAACTTGCCCGAAGGCAAATACGACATCACCGTTGATTTCGGGCCGAACTACGCGGATACAGACAACCTCCTGTCCGCATCCTGCCCGCCGCAAATCCCCACCGGAACAGAGGACGTGGTTATCGTGGTTTCAAAGCGGAAGCCCGGCGCGATCCACGTTCGCGTGCGCGACAAACAAGGACATCCGGTGAAAGAGTTCGGGCTTCGCTGCTCGACCATAGATATCGAGGGCGGAAGAAACGCCATCCGCACCAACCTGTGGCAATCAGGCGTGGGTTACCCGAGCACAGCCTGGGATACGGTGTACGACCAGGTTTCCGGACTGCTTTTCCTGCGAGAGAAGGTCTCGTCGGAAGACGGTGAGTTCGTCCACGACAGGCTTTGCCCGGGGCAGTACTATGTTTCGGTCCATTCGAGTTCCCTCGAGGAGCAGTCGAAGGTCGTGATGGTGAAGTCAGGAGAAGAAGCCGAAGCGCTCTTTGTCTTAGGCAGCAAATATACCCTCTCAGGACATGTTCTCGGCAAAGACGGCCATCCACTTACCGGAGTCTATGTCCTCTTGCGCTTGGACGACGGGCCGGGTCATCAACGGCTTCCCATTCCTTTCCGGCGCGCCTGGACCTCAGAAGACGGCAGTTTCACCTTCCGCGGGGTCGAGAATGGACGGTACTTCGTGGTCGCCGCGGACAAAGAGACGAACCGAGAAGTCTCCCAATGGGTCACGGTTTCCGATGACGACGCGAGAGTCCAGCTCATTTTCGCCGAGAAAAACGCATCGGTCGAGGGCTACGTCCTCGACGGAGGCGGCATAGGCGTTCCCGGAATCACTGTGAAGCTCGTCGGGGAGACGCGGAGCGCATCGGTGAAGACCGACGGCTTGGGGTATTACGCATGCGCCGGACTCGAGCCTGGAGAATACTGGCTTCGAGCCGAAACCAGCAGGTGGGGCGGACTCTGGAGGCGCGTCGTCCTCGAAGAGAACGAAAGAGCCGCCGTCAATATCGCCGTCGGCCAGTGCGGCCAGGTCCAGGGGAAAGTCGTTCTTGAAGGGTTGGCGGAGAGGGCATCTGCCTGGGCTGTGGGCAGTCACGACATCTGGCTCGAGCTGAGCGAAATCTCAAGCGAGCGAGTGTCTCCCTCCGCTGCCGCTCGCATCCAAGTTGTTCGCGACTTTTTCTCAGCCGACTCCGTCCCAGCAGGCAGGTATCAGGTCACCGCCATAGCGAGGCTGTTTGTCGGGCATGACCCTTATCCTGGAACGGATGACGGGGACCTATCCATCGCGAAGCGAGTCGCGCTGTTTCGATCGGAACCGCAGACACTCGAGGTCCATCCTCTTTCCACAACGGAGTTAACCCTCAGAGTCGCGGATCCGGTCGGCCCCGTCCCGCCATTTCCCTCAGCCTCCCTCCCCTATTCCCACTGGATACGCGGCAGCAATGTCGACCCCAGTTACATGCGCCCGTGAAGCTCCATGCCGCATCTCGGAGCAAAAGGAACTCAAAATCCTCCTCCCGCCATAGCTCGCCACAGCTCGCGAGCATGCCGACCCTCAGCAGGCTAGCCCATGTTTGTCAGTTTTCGGGCGGTTTTCGGGGTATTTGAGGAGGGGCGTCGTCGAGAAGCTTTTATTTTGGGGAAAATCGGGGTGACAAATTTTTGTCCTATGGGCGCTTTTT
>JAUYEE010000249.1 GCA_030691545.1 bacterium
TTTCCGGGGTGTGGCAGCAGGCAAGTATGCAGGCTACGCAGCCGAGCCTGGCGGACCTCCTCCGGCGCCAGTGCGCATGTATTTCCCGGAGGTGGGATACTGGAATCCGTCCATTGTCACCGACGCGCAAGGGAAGGGGTCGGTGACGTTCAAGGTTCCGGACACGGCGACGCAGTGGCGGCTGACGCTTCGGGGCGTGACTCCGGAGACGTTAGCGGGTCAAACCACCGCGAATGTCGTGACGCGGAAGGAGTTTTTTGTCGAGCTGAAGGTCCCTTCGATTCTGATGGAAGGGGATCGTCCGAGGATGATCGCCCGCGTTCATAACCTCAGCGACATCGAAGGCGAAGCAGAGTTGCGATTACGGACGACGATTGACGGAAAGACGACCAGCACGCCGAAAACGATCAAGATATCGAAAGGCGTGACCGAGGCAATCTTCGACGCCTTTGAAGTCCCTGCCGCGAAACAGATTTCCTTTGAGCTTGTGGCCCGCGCTGCCGACAGCGCTGCGGCCGTTGACGCCGTATCTCAGACCGTCCCGGTGCGTCCCTGGGGACTGGTCTATCGTGGGGGGACGAGCGGCACAGCGAACAGCGACGAGACGCTCTGGACGGGACTGCCCACCGGTCGGAAGTACAGCAATCTCGACATGACCATCTTCATCGGCACAACGCTCGAGAGAGCGCTGATTGACATCGCCCTCGACGGCGTCGGCCCGATTGTGAGGGAGCAGGCGTTCCGCAGTTCCATTCTTCCGCCGGACACGACCACAAGTCCGGCGAGCAGCCTGATTGGCGTGTTGAGCTGTCTTGACTACGTGAGGACAACCGTCGGAGAAGGAGCCCCGGACGTTCGCCGGTTGAGACAGAAAGCGGAGAGCCATATCTCCGAGTTGGCGGTCTCCCAGCGAGATGATGGCGGCTGGTCGTGGGCGGGGCGAGGCGGAGACAGCGACCCGAAAGCCTCCGCGATGGCGCTGTGGGCATTGGGTCAAGCGAGGAAAATGGGCTTCATCGTTCCGGACAAGACGATGGTGACAGCGACGGGCTATCTCCAGAACGCCTTTGCGTCGGCCAGGCAGACGGACAACGAGGGGAAGGTGGTCATCCTCTACGCCCTCAGCTTCGTGGACAAAGCGGACTTCACCTATGCGAACCGGCTCTATCGGGAGCGCAACGCGTTGAGCGAGGCCGCTCTCGCGTACTTGACCCTGACCCTCGACGCCCTCGAGCGACCGGCGATTGCCAACGAGGTCCTCGACGTGCTCATCTCGAAGGCAAAGCCGGTCACCATCCAAAGCCGCGACACGCTCAAGTGGAGCGGCGGGCGCAATCAAGCCTGGATTCGCAACGACATCGAGACGACGGCGCTGACGCTCTTAGCGATGGCGAAAGTGCGTCCCGATGCTCCGCAGCTCAAGCAGGGCATCGAGTGGCTCATGAGCCAGAGGCACGGAACCGGCTGGCTGCCTTATCGAGCGAAAGGCCCCGCGCTCGCCGCAGTCTGCTCCTACTACGGCAAAGCGGCGAAGGTGAAGAACGATTACATGCTTCGAATCGCCGTGAACGAGAAGGAAATCAAATCCGTTCGCGTAGAGAAAGGCGGCGACACAGTCGTGGTTGAGGTTCCAAGCGAGCTTCTCAAGCCCGAAGGGAACAAGGTCACCTTCGACATGGAGGGGACGGGCGAGTACTCCTACGTCGTCGCCATGACCGGGTTCTCGACGGAGATGCAGCACGAGCGGAGGGACAAGTTCTACGTGGACAACCGCTACTACATGCCCCCATCGCCGGAGTACAAGGGGCGGGCGGTGCAGACGGGCTTTTCCGTGTGCCGCAACTACCGCTTCTTCCGAAACATCATCACGCAGGTGGGACAGGGGTCGGTGGCCATTGTCGAGGTTGACCTCCAGCGCAGCTACGATGACCGCACCCCGGAGGAGAACGACTACCTCATTCTCGAGGAGTCCATTCCGTCGGGGACGACAGTGCTGGCGAACAGCATCTCCGGAAACTTCGCCTATTACACGCTTGGCGACGGGAGAATCACCTTTTACTTCGGCAACCGCCCGCACCTGGGCAACGTGCGTTATCAACTGTACGGCTACCTGCCGGGCGAGTACCGGGTGCTGCCGTCCGTGCTGCGGAGCGCCTACGACCCGACGCAGTTGCGGGTTGGACCTCAAGCGGCAATCACAGTGCTTGCGGCGGGCGAGAAATCAACCGACAAGTATCGCGCCACGCCCGACGAGTTGTACTACCTCGGCAAAGCGCACTTCGACGACGGCGATTGCAAGTCGGCTGCTTCGCTTCTCGCGCGACTGTACGATGAGAAGGAGTGGGAGTTGCGGGACGAGTTCCTCAAGGAGACCGCGAGGATGCTGCTTCATGCGGCGATCGAAGCGGGGGAGCCGAAGGAGATCGTGAAGTACTTCGAGGTGCTCAAGGAGAAGTATCCGGAGCTGTTCATCCCGTTCGACAAGATTTTGGCGGTGGGGAGAGCGTACCGTCAACTCGAGGAACACGAACGGGCGTACTTGGTGTTCCGAGCGACGGCCGAAGCGGGCTTCGTGAAAGACTCCAACGTCGCGGGTACGCTGCAAGGAGAAGGGAAGTTCCTGCCGTCGGTGGAGTACATGACCGACCTGTGGAGAGAATATCCGGACACGCCCTCGACGGAGTCCACCTATTTCGCGTTGTCGCAAGCGGTCTATGCGAAAGCAGGCGAGGTTCTGACGAACGAAGAACTCAAGAAAGCCAACCTCACGAAAGCGGACGTGATTCTTAGGGCGATTGAGATGCTGAACACCTTCCTCACGCTCTATCCGAAGAATCCCGCCAACGACGACGCGAGCTTCTCCTTAGTCAACGCGTTCTTAGAGTTGGAAGGCTACGACGAAGTCGTGAAGCTGTCGCAGCGGTTCCAGAACAAGTTCACCGAAAGCGAATTCTTCGACAGCTTCATCTATACGGAAGCTATCGCGCGGTTCTCGCTCAGCGAATACAATCGCGCCATCGAGCTATGCCAGAAGGTCGCGGAGATGAAGGTCAAGGACGCGAGCGGCGTCGAGCAGGAGAGCAAGAACAAGTGGCTGGCTCTGTACATGATCGGGCAAATCTACCACGCCCAGGGCAAACCGAAGGATGCTATCGAGAGTTACCAAAAGGTAAAAGACCGCTTCTCCGACGCGAAAGAGGCGATTGAGTACTTCGAGCAGAAAGGGTTGAGCTTCGAGGACGTCTCCACGTTTCTGCCGAACGAGAAGCCGGAGATCGAGCTGACCTATCGCAACATCCCGGAGGTGGACATCAAGGCATATAAAGTGGATTTGATGAAGCTGTTCCTCCAGGAGAAGAACCTCAGCCGGATCACCGGCATAAGGCTCGCGGGCATTGCTCCGACGCACGAGGAGACCATACAACTCGGCGACGGAAAGGACTACGAAGACAAGAAACGGAAAATCGCTCTGCCTGTCAAGGAAGAGGGAGCGTACCTCATCCTCGCGCGAGGCGACAACCTCCACGCCTCCGGGTTCGTATTAATCAGCCCGCTGAAAATGAACGTCCAGGAGGACGCCGTCAGCGGTCGAGTTAGAGTCAACCTCATTGACCGAGTCGCCGCAGCCTACGTCAACAAAGCCGACGTCAAGGTGATCGGCTCCCAGAGCGGTCAGTTCGTCTCCGGCGAGACCGACCTGAGAGGCGTCTTCATCGCCGACGGCATTCGAGGCATGGCAGCCGTCATCGCCCGCGACAAAGACCGCCGCTACGCCTTCCACCGCGGCGCCACTCCCCTCGCAATTGTTGAACAGCGCCGTGGCAAAGAAACACTGGGACAGTTCCTGGTGACGAGTGGTGACTGGGCCTCCAATCTGATGGAAGGCAACATAGAGCTTCAGCGGCGGAACGTGGGCCAACTCGATGCCTTCTACGGCCAGCA
>JAUYEE010000302.1 GCA_030691545.1 bacterium
AACTCGACTGGCCGGGAGGGGTGGCTTCGTCGGACAGAATGCTCGCGTCGAACTGCTGCGGCAACCAGTGCCAGTCCTTGTCCACGCCTTCGACGCGATAGGCGAAGTGGAGTCGCTCGTAATCAATCTCGACGCGCAGATGCACAGGCCGGCCGGCGGGAATCCCGACGGGCGGCGTGAAGGCGTCGGTCTGCAGCGAGTCGGGCAGGCAAGACATCACGCGCAGATGTTTGCCGAGCGTTTCGTCGCGCGAGAGATAGAGGTAATGAAACTTCGCGCCGTTGTAGTAACAGACGAGGCCTGCGCTCTGCTGAAAATGTTCCGGCTCGAACTCAACGACCGTCGCGGCGCTGATGCAATGCGCTTGCTGCCGCCGGGCGACGAGTGATTGCCTGAACAAGCCGCCGAGGGTTTCGCGGCCAAAGAGTCGCAGGAACCCGGGACGCGCGGTGAGGCTGAAAATCTCTTCGGGCCACGGCGTGCGCAGCCACTGGAAATCAATTGGCAGTTGCGATGTGTTGAAATCTTCGCGAGTCGGCTGCGGCGGAAACTTGTGCTCGGGCAACCCGGGCGGGGGTGTTTCGAGCGATGGAATTCCCTGTCCGTCCAAGGTGCGCAGCCAGTCATCCTTTCCCCAAATCATTTTCTGAATCGCTGTCTCCCGACCAAGCGTGCAACGGCCACGATTGCGCAATGGCCTGCCACAGAGATAGACCATGTAAGTCTCACCGTTTTGCGTTTCGACGAAATCCGCGTGGCCCGCGCGCTGCAATTCGACGTCCGGGCGATGGCGCGCGCTGAGAATGTACGTGTCAGGATGCAGCTCGTACGGCCCGGTGATTTTTCGCGAGCGCGCCATCGTAACGGCGTGTCCCCAGCCGGTGCCGCCTTCCGCCGTGAGCAGATAATACCAGCCGTTGCGTTTGTAGAGGTGCGGGGCCTCGGTAAAGCCGAGCGGCGTGCCTTTGAAAATATTTTGCCGTTCGCCAACCAGCTTGCGTTCCCTAACTGAATACTCCTGCAAAACGATGCCCGCGAAACGATTGTCTCCGGGCCGATGGTCCCACAGCATGTTCAAGAGGTATTTGCGGCCATCCTCGTCGTGGAACAGCGAAGGATCGAAGCCGCTGCTGTTGAGATAGACGGGATCGGACCAATCGCCGTCAATGCGTGGGCTGGTGACGAGGTAATTGTGAAAATCGCGCAGCGAAGCGCCGCTTGCACCGCCGACGGTCGTGCGGCCAAAGCGCTTCACGTCCGTGTAGATCAGCCAGAACAAGCCGTCCGCGTAACTCAGGCACGGCGCCCAGACGCCGCAGGAAGCGGGGTCGCCCAGCATGTTGAGCTGGCTGGCGCGATTGAGCGGGCGCGTGAGCAATCGCCAGTGGACGAGGTCGCGCGAATGATGAATCTGCACCCCAGGAAACCACTCGAAGGTCGAGGTGGCAATGTAGTAGTCGTCGCCAACGCGAACGATGGATGGGTCGGGATTGAAGCCGGGAAGGATGGGATTGCGAATGGTCATGCGGGCTTCACCTCAGGAGACGCGGCGGCGCGGCGGGCGGCCAGTTCCCGTTCGATTTCGTCCACACGCTTTTGGCTGAGCGGATAGATCAAGAGCGCACCGGCTTTGAGCAACGCAATGATTGCAGGCACGATAGAGAAGGCGAGTGTGATACCGAGCAACGCCGTGGCGGTTTGCGCGGCGTCACGCACAAAGCCGAAGCGATCCAGAAAGAACGGCAGCAGGAAGCCACCGACAACGATTCCGGTTTTGATCGAGAACAGCGACGCCGAATAAACCAGTCCCGTGGATCGGCGTCTGAATTTCCATTCGCCGTAATCGGCCACGTCGCCGTAGAGCGCCCAGGTAAGCGCCGAGGTTGGCCCCGCGCAGAACTGAGCCAGCGCGTTGACGGCCAGCATGATTCCATAGCTGTCTTTGGGCAGGAAGTAGAAGACGCCAAAACAGAACGCCGTGATGGCGCTAAGCCCAGCGGCCCAGTACTTCTTGTCGATCCTGCGGGCGATCGAGCCGAGGCACGCGGTGCCGAGCACAAGGCCGAGCGAGCCCGTGGTGAGAAAGATCGTGCTGCGGTCGAGTCCAAGGAAAATCGGAGTGCCATCGTCGCCCACGACGTACTTGAAATAGAAAAGTGTGCTGCCCGCTCGCAGCGCAACGAACGTCGTGGAGAGGACCGACGCGATCAGCAGCAAGATCCAGGGCCGGTTGCGAAATAGTTCGCATAGCTCCTCGATGGCGTTGGTTTTTTGACCGGGCGGCGGCTTCACGCGTTCTTTAGTCGTCGCAAACGTGATCCAGAACAGGATCACCGACGCGACGGCGAAGATCGCCATGGTCGACCGGAAGCCGAGCATTTGGTCGTCGCCGCCGAGGTACCTCACGAGGGGCCGGACGAACAGCGAGATGAGCAACGCCCCGCCAAACGCGCCCAGGAACCGGAAGCTCGACGCCACGGTGCGCGTACGCGACGACGGGCTGATCACACCCAGCAGTGACGAGTAGGGCACGTTGATAACCGTGTAGCTTATCAACATCAACGCATAGGTGATGTAAGCATAAACGAGCCTGCCGGTCGGGCCATAGTCCGGACCGGCGAACATCAGATAGCCGCAGATGCCGTAAGGGATCGCACCCCAGAGGAGATACGGACGAAATTTGCCCCAGCGGGACTTCGTGCGGTCGGCAATCAAGCCCATGACCGGATCGTTAAGGGCGTCGAAGAGGCGGATGATGGGATACATCCACAACAGCGCTGTGGCCGGGATACCCCAGACATCTACGTAGTAGTAGGTGAGGAAAATGTTGAAGGTCTGAAAAAAGAAATTCGAGGCCGTGTCACCCAGGGCGTAACCGATGTATTCGCTCGTCTTGAGGCGGTCGCCGGCGGCGGGAGGTTGTGGAGTGGATGACTTCATGGATGCGCCTCCTGACGATGGAGGGCGAGTTGCACCGAAGCAATGGCAGCATTGCGCTGCACCGCCGCGCTGGCGACGGCGAGTGTGCTGCGCGTGAGAAAATTGACGATCGAACCCGGTATGTCCGGCATGCGGTCGCTCCAAATGGCAGGGGGGCCTGATCTGCCCCCTTTCTTTAGTCCAGTGTCCGTGAGAGGATTCCACAGTCCTGTACCTCATCGGGCACTGGCGTAGGCGGCCTGATACAGCCGACCTCACGACACAGTCGGGAAAAGCCCACCGGTGTCACTCAGACTGCTGTGCGGCCGGTAGTGATCGTAGTCCATCCGCAATCGCTGTCAAGAGGATTCTCTCGAACAGAAGGCTGCGGGACTTCGCGAGAGGAGTCTCAGCGACGTCGCATTACGAAGAACACACTGCCATAGTAGGCAGAGTACCGGCGGTAGATGTCGATCTCCTTCTGAACGGATTCGATCATAGACAGATTCTCCGCGTTCCCCGCATGCCGCTTTCGGAGCAAGCGCAGACGCTCTTCGACCGGATGGTAGTAGGATGTCCACGAAGCCGATTCCGGCACAGTGAAGTGGCCGAGAAGCTCGTAGTCGGAGGTTCGTGTGGCAGACAGAGCCGCCTCAACATCGGTCATCGCCGGGTACACTTCAGAGAAGAACTGCCGACAGTCCGCCGGCGGGTCGGGCCGCAACCAACAGAGTTCGCTGACGGCCAGTCCTCCGCCCGGGGTCAGGAGAGAATGGCAGGCCGCCAAGCCATCGCGGAAACCCATGATGAAAAGGGCGCCTTCCGACCAAATCAGGTCAAAGGGACCGTCGTCCGGCGTCAGGGTACGCATGTCCTTCAGCACAACCTGAATTCTCCCGGAAAGACCGGCGGCTTCCGCACGACGGCGTAACTCATCCAGGTAGGCTCGATGGTTGTCCAAAGCCAGAATCGGCCCTTTCGTGTACCGTGCCAGCGAGAGGGTCTGCCCGCCGCATCCGCATCCGAGGTCCAGTATCCGCCTGAAGCGGAGAGCGGTCTCCCCCTCCTTTTCAGACCCCGCGGGACGGAACATGTTCAGCGCTCTGAGGGTTGAAGCCTCGTCCCCAGGGTTCAGGCGGGATAAAGATGGGTCGAATATCTCGTAGAAAATCTCCGGCAGTTCATTTGAGTCCATTGTCTTTGTCTGCGGTACATTTCGTCGCGGGCGGTACCTGTATCGGCGCCGCTTCGCGCAGTTTGCCCGTTGGTTAAAAAGATAACCAATTCCTACTTCTTCGAACGGTCCAATGTCAAGAGACCGAGTCGGTAGGGCAACTGGTCGTAGCGCCTGGTAATTGCCGGATCACGACCCTGGTAAAGGAGTTGGAGGTTGGTCGGGTCAATGGTCAGCGTTTCATCTTATCCGTCGCGAATCAGCTCTCCATGGCTGATGTCCCTTGTCCAGGGCGTCACGCCATCTTCGAAGGGTCCCAGATGCCGGAATGAGAAAGAGCTGCTTGGCACTGGTAATCCCCTAGTTGAAAGGAAGAACGTCCGGAACACCCGGTTTGAGCAGACGCACGTCATAAAGCCCTCCGGCAAGCCGCCGTTTCACGGTGAACCGGACCGTGAGTCGACCGTTTCCAGCGGTTTGAAGGATCTCGGAGGGAATCGGATAGCGTTTCTCAATGAAGTGGTTCGGTTCTTCGCCGGTCAGCCTCTGCGTGGCGATCACCGTCCCGTTAACCAGGATGTCGAATTCCCGGCCACGATCGTCACCGGAATACGTGACAGCCAGAATGACTTCCCTGGCACCCCGCGGGTCGAGGGTGTATTGAATCCAGGCACCGTGGCGCCAGCGTCGACCGTTGTGAATGCCCGATTCCATGCCTTCGCCTTTGAGGTCATGCTCCACCTCGGGCTGCTGCTCGCCCACGGCGATCGAGTCGAGGGTTGCGGCCTCGCGCGCTGTGCGGGCACGCTCCTCGGCGGCGAGTTTTTCCTTTTTCGCCGCAATCTGTTCGGCGTTTGCGAGTTGCCAGTACATCTGATAGCGTCGTTCGTGCAGTCTGAAGAACGGCACCAGCGGCAAGCCCTTGGGCTCGGCCGGCTCGATCACATCCATGATACGGAAGTGCAGAGGCCCTGCGGAACGATCAGGTACCACATGTTTGAGCAACTCCTCTTCCGTTGTGAGCAGGGCCGGAACCTTGTCGAGCGGAATCATCGGACCATGCGCCACGTGCGCCATGCGCCCCTCGTTGGCAAACAAACCGTCCATATTGTCAGTGCCGTCGGGCTTGGCCAGCACGATCGGGCCGTGCAGGATGGCCACCCAATCGGAGCCGTCGGGCAGACGCTCCACTTGCGTGTGCATCGGAAGTTCCACGTCAACCGTATCGCCGTTCTTCCATTCCCGTCGAATCGCGGCGTAGGAAGACGAAGTCGACTCGACATCAACGGAACGGCCGTTGACCTTGACCGCGAAATCGCCCGCATCGACCCAGGCAGGATGGCGGATATTCAGCGTGAAGGTGGTCGGTTTCTCGAGTTGAAGGCGAAGCTGCGTACGCGCCTCATCCGGGAAGGTCGTCTCCTGTTTCAGAACCATTCCGCTATCAGGCACCGAGAGTTCCGAGGGGATAAAGAGATTCACATACAACCCGTCCTTGGCCCGGGCATAGATGAACTCCCCGTATCGTCCGGGATTCTCCATTCCCGTACCCACGCAGCACCAGAAGGCCTGCTCAGGCTGGGAATACACCCGGTAATGGTCCGGACGGATCGAGGTGAAATAGACGTATCCGGGCCGCTTCGGATTGATGGATGCCAGGATATGATTGTAAAGCGCACGCTCGTAAAAGTCGGCATAAGCGGCCTTCGGTTCCGTCGTGAAAAGCTCTTTGGTAAGCCTGAGCATGTTGTAGGTATTGCAGGTCTCCGGTCCCTCCCGGTGCCCGATCATGCGGCTGAAGTCCTTGGGATTATTGAAATGCTCACTGACGCTATTGCCGCCAAAGGCCACACTACGGTTCTGCGTGACGGTTTCCCAGAAGAACTCGGCACCGGTGTGCAACTGTTCATCGTCGACCAAGGCCGCAATGCGCTCCATGCCGGTGATCTTGGGAATCTGGGTGTTGGCGTGCAGGCCGGTGAGCCTGTCTTGGTGATTCTCCAGAGGCTCGAAAACGGCCCGGTGGTTGAAGCGTTTGGCCAGCTCTATGTATTTCTTGTTTCCGGTGATCGCATAGATATCGGCCAGCACCTCGTTCATGCCGCCGTATTCCGTACGGATCATACGCTGCATCTGTGCGTCGGTGAGGCCGGACGTGACCTTTTCGCACCAGTCTCCGTAGCGAACGAGCAGGTCACGAGCCTTCTCGTTGCCTCCGTGGAGGTAGGCGTCCCGAAGCCCGGCATACATCTTGTGGAGGTTATACCAGGGGGCCCATTTGCTCCGCATGAGCTCGACACGCCCCTCAGCGACACGCCTCCAATAATCTCTGCTCCCCGGGATACCCCCGAGGTAACCGTTGCCGTTGGCCTTTTGGATTTGCGTGAGTTCGTCGATCATGTAATCGAGGCGACGATGAAACTCTCCGTCCGGATCAGCACCCGATGTCATCATCAGTGAAAGCGCCGAAAGGTAGTGTCCGGCGGTATGTCCGTCGAGTCCGCCGCTCTCCCAGTTGCCGTAAGGGCGTGCCTTGGGCTCCAGCCCCGCTTCACGCCGGAACGGCGCAAGCAACCGGTCGGGATCATGAGCCAGGAGATATTGACGATTAGTCTTAACCGCCTCGGAAAAAGGACTCTCAAGCAACCTTATGTCTCTTAACGGGAAAAGTTTTACCGGCTGCTCCGGCGTCACTGCAACCTTGGAAACAGCAGCGAAAACGGAAACGGCCATCGTAACGGTCAAAAAAACCGCTATATTCATTTTCGAGGTATAGGCTTTCATTGGAATCATGGGATTAGTCCTACTTGCTGGAACGATCCACCGTCAGCAGACCAAGTCGATAGGGCAACTGGTCGTAGCGCCTGTTAATCGCCGGATCGCGACCTTGATAAAGGAGTTGGAGGTTGTCGGGGTCGATGGTCAGTGTTTCGTCATATCCGTCGCGAATCAGCTCTCCGTGGCTGATGTCCCTTGTCCAGGGCGTCACGCCATCTTCGAAGGTGACGTTGTTGATCCCTGCAAAGGGCTTCTGGAACGTGTTGGCATCTGGAACGGGCGTCCATTCGCCGTCGAGGCGGTCGGATGTCCAGGCGCGGTAGTACCGTGCTGGGCCAATGGCCTCGACCAGTGTCAGATACGTGCCGGTGCCCTTGATCTTGTAGGTCATGCTCCCCTCGAAAACGTCATTTCGTGGGCCTTCGATGGCAACCTCCGGATCGCTCATGCCCTTGGGAAAGTCCTCGATTCTGGTCCGGCTGCGATACACGCGGCCGTTATCGCCGGTGAAAAACAGGTAGGCATGCGTGTCGTCGCAGATCATCCAGTAGTCGATCCAGAGCCGCGGCGCGCTGGCCGGCTTAGTATCAAAGAAGTTCTCCGGCTTGGTCCAGGTTTCCGGCTTTGAGACGTCATCGGCCGTTGAATACTGCGGGGGCTGGGATTGGTAAATCAGGTACCACTTCTTGTGCGGGCGGAAGTAGAAGACTTGCGGGGCGCAGTGATAGCCTCGCAGGTTCGGATTGTTGTCAGCGTAGTAGGGCTTGGCATCAGCGGCCTCCGCCCAATCCGCAAAACTGAGATAGACCATGCTCCAATTGCCTTGAGTATTGGCGGTGGTCGCATAGAGGTGCCATTTGTTGTTGTAACGGACAATCGTTGGGTCTTTGACGGACACGATGTTGTGCGTTGTATCAGACACCGGATTGATCAGCACACCTGTAGATTTCCACTGTAGCGGTGTGGCGAAGGGCAGCGTGGTAGCGTCCACACGTACCGTTGGCGGCGTAGCGGGCTGGGTCCGGGTGGCGTCACCCACGCTGACGGAGAACCCCTTCACCGGTTTGTCCTCCTTGTCGAGGAACCGCGCGCAAAAGTCGGTGGCTCCGCCGGCGTTGACGACGGCACAGCGCACGACGTTGGGCCCCTTGTTGAGCGTGAGGCGTTTTGAGACGCCATCGTCGATGACGGTCTGGCGCTCGCCGTAGATGCCGGTGACTTCCTTGCCGTTGACCCACCAGACGGAGGCCGCGTTGGAGCCGATGGCCAGGCGCACGCCGGGCATCTCCTGCGGGCAATTGACGATAGTAACGGCCCAAAACAGGACGTTGGAGGTCGGCTTGCCGAGACCATAGGCGAAGTAATAGAGATTGACGTTGTAGTCGTTCGTTTCGACGGCATGCCATGTGAGTTCCGTGTCGCCGACCGTCACCTTGTCGCCGTCATGCGGAATCACGGTGAACTGGTTGGGGAAATACTCTCTTTTGACAGCCGCCTGGACGACGCTGTCGGTGAGTCCGTTGGCGGGGATCGGCTCGAGGATGAGCCAGCGCTGTATGAAGCCGTTGGCATCGGGAGATCTTTCGGCGGAGGTGGGACGCGTGAGGTAAGGCGCCATGTCGCGAGCCGCGTTGCCGGATGCGGCGGCCAAAAACGCCGAGCCGGCCAGGATAACGAGTGCCGACACGCGGATGTTGCGGAGCGTAATCATGGGAGGTCCTTTTCTGGATTGTAGATTTCTGAATTATTGATTTCCAATTTTCGATTCATTGTCAGGGCGTCTTGAAGAGCCAGCGTTGTTTGTCGCTGGCGGGATCGAACTTGGCAAGCGTCGCGAAACTGCTGCCGACGGCCGAAAGCGCCAGCGAATCCTTGGAATTCGGGACCGCCTTGGGCATGATGCGCCAGGTGCCGTCGGTAAGCTGATCGGTGCGCCAGAGTTGTTCAGCCCCGCCGGTGAAGGTGGGCAGGGCAACCAGTTCACCATCCTCGGTTGCAGCCAGCGTGCGGTCGGTTCCGGCGATGGCGATCTTGAAATACGGCGAGCCGGGGTAGCCGCCGGCGTTGGCCACAGGCGTGACGGTCCATTTCTGCTGCGCTTGGCACATGTAATTGGCCATGCGGATGTCAACATTGCCGGCAGGCCAGTTCATTGAGACCTGCGCGACATCTTGCGGCGGAATCACGCCGCCGATGCCGCCGAACATTCCTCCGCCGCCACCGCCGCGTCGTTCGCCGGGCGCCGCGCCGCGCATTCCCATGCTGCGCCGGCCGCCGACCGGCACCCCCTCCACGGCGAGCTCGAGTGCCGTGCCGGTGCGCACGGATTCGATTTCATACGTGCCTTCCTTGAGATTGTCGCCGGCGACGGGCCAGCCGTCTTTCCACAGCACCGGGCGGATGTCGAGCACACTGGCGCCGCCCCTGTCAAGGTCGGCCTCATAGTGGCAGGAGAACTTCTGCACGCCGTCGCCCAGGTCGAGCAGGCCGAAGTGGCCGGGGCCGATGACGCGACCGCCGGAGCCGACGAAGAGCTTGCCGCCGCCTTTGAGCATTTCGACGCCCATGCTGTCGACGAACGGACCGGTCACTTTCCTGGCGCGGCACACGCGGATGTTGTAGCTGGAGTCGGCGCCCCGAAGGCAACTGCCGTGGGTGGCCAGCAGGTAATACCAGCCATCATGATAGATCATGACCGACGCTTCGCAATTGATCGCGATGTCCACGGGCTTGTCGTTCGGGTCGACTCGCTTCCCCGTCTTGGGGTCGAGTTGGACCAGCCGGACGAAGCCGAAATAGGAGCCGTAGGTGAGCCACAGCTTCCCGTCGGTGGGATCCAGAAAGACTCCCGGATCGATGGCATTGCAGAACTCGACCCCATCGGACGAGGCGACAACGCCGCCTTCCTCCCATTTGTAGTCGGGGGAATCAGGGTCGAGGGTCTTGTTCCATATCATGTTGACGGCGGCTTTGGGCTGCGCCCCGATGTTCGCGGCAACATACAAGTAGTAGCGGTCGCCGAGGTGAATGATGTCGGGGGCCATTCCGCGACGCGCGGGCGTGACCCCGCGACGCCAGGTCCAGCCGTCGTCGGAGACCAGGCAGGAACCGCCGGTGCCGTAGGTGTAGAATTCGCCGTTGCATTGGACGATCGTGGAGGGGTCGTGAATTTGGACCTGGCCGTCAAGGGCGAACACGGGCGAAGCCCAAATAGCGGCGAGGATTGCCAACGTGCAAGTCACAGGTGCGGTCGATTGTCGGGTCTTCATGGCAACTCCTTCCAATAAGCACATTCTGTCATATCGCATGATCGCGTCGATCCGCTTAGCGTATGCCCGGCGTCGGTTGAGCAGCGGGCAGAGACTCCGCCGGCTTGCCAAAGCCGGTGAACTCGATAATCCCCAGTGGGGTGGTCCGGGGCCAGTTCGTCATGGTCAGCCGAACAAAGTGGCACTTCACCGGGGGTATTTCTTCAAAAATCGTATTGCGCGAGATGGCGTTCTTTGTCTGGTCGAGGGCCGTTGCGTACGTCTGCCCATCCAATGACACTTCGATCTTATATTGATACGCGTTGGTCCGAGGCGGTTCAGGAGCCGTGGCCGTTGCAGGCGCGCTCTCTGCCGCCAGCCCGGCAGCCCGCGTGCCGCCGGAGCCTTGTCCTCCACGACCGCGTCCACCGCTGAAGCCGCGCCCGCCGTTGAACATCAGGCGGACGGAGTCGATCGTGAACAACTGCACCGCATCAAAGCGGGTCGCGGGGGAAAGCTCGATTGTCAGGGTCGGTTGGGCATCGGTCGTGGCGGGCTCCCACCAGGTGCCGCTGGAGTTGTCCACGGCATAGGCGGCGTCGCGCCCCGGCTGCTGCGAGGAGAATCGCGAAAGTGCGTTCATCGCGCGCATCTTGTTGATGGTCAGTGGGATCGAGCCGCTGTCGCCTTGGGTGGGGTCCTTGACTGCGTTTGGAGCCCATTGCGGCGTATCGGTGACCTTCACCGCCATGTTACCGTCTTGATCGAAGGTGATACGATCCATTCCGATGCGTCGTCCGCCGGGCGGGTTCGAGAGGACGACGGTGTAGAATTTCCACAGATTCCCATCGGGTCCCTCGACGATGCAGCCATGCCCGGGACCGGTGACGAGGCCATCGGTCCTGCGCGTCAATGGGTTGTTGGAGGCATAAGTGAACGGGCCCAGCGGCGACTTCGCGGTGTAGTATCCCGTGGCATAGGTTTTCCACTGAGTCCCAGAGGCTGAGTATTCCAGATAGTATGTGCCGTTGTATTTTTGAAGCCAGGGGC
The DNA here is from genome assembly GCA_030691545.1 of bacterium. Lineage (GTDB taxonomy): Bacteria > Auribacterota > JABMQX01 > JABMQX01 > JABMQX01 > JAUYEE01. The sequence goes on from JAUYEE010000302.1 coordinate 11,170, forward strand.
CTTCGATCCACGCCACATCCGTGTACTCGTTCATCTCGCCGTAACGTTCCCAAACGTGGTCCTTGTTGAATGCGAAGAGATGCTTGGGCGGGCCGGCGAATTGCGTAAGGTCGTTGGGGTCGAGCGGCGCGACGAAGATGCCGTCAATCCCGCGGCCGGGGTAATAAAGATACGGCTTGTTGTCGTCGTCGATGTAGATGTCCATGTCGAAGGGACCGCGCCATCCACCGGCAGCATTGGGCGGGCTCTTCCATTGTCCGATGCTGGTAAAGGGGCCCAGGGGGCTGTCGGCTTTGAAGAGCGGGCCGCTGTTGCCGCACATATAGAAGCTGCCGTTGTATTTGACGACGTGCGGTGCGACAGGGACATTGGCGACGCGCTGGAAGGACAAGTTGAGCAAATCGTCCGAAATCCATGCGCCGCCGCCAGTGCAGTACATGTAGTACTTCCCTTGCTCACGGATAACCGTCACATCCCCGCCCGCATTGCCGCCTGGCGCGGTAACCATCGGCAGGGGGTTGCAATAGCGTGCTTTCTTACCGATCTCCGGGTCCGCCGCGCGGGCGGACGAGACGCCCAGGGTGGCGAAAAGGAACAGAGCAGCGAGGGATATGCGGTTCATGGCAACTCCTTGCGAAAACTGACTCGATGACGACCGCGACTCATTCGACCGCCTTCCATTTGAAACACGCGCCGTCCTTGCGGTCCTCTTATCAGGTGCTCTCCAATTCGCTCTGGCTCAGTTTTTCGTGGCCGGGCCATTCGGCTCAACAATAATTCGGCGATAGCTGGTAAGCTTATGGGTTCCGTCATCCGTCACTTCACAGATTACATGAAGTTCTTTCCGGCAAGAATAATCGTCAGGGATCGAGTGCGTTTATCGGCTCTCCCGGGCGGCCCTGACCACGGCGAAGAACGCCTCTTTGGGTTGGCCGCTGCGATCGAACAGCAGGGGAGACCCGCCGATCCAGGACGCGCCATCATACACGCCCCAGAACGTGACGCGGGTGATGTCCTTCTTGTGCTTGAGCAGCACAGAGAGAATCTCCGCATACTTCTCCGCGAGCTTCTTCTGTGTCTCCGCGCTCGCGGCGTCCGAGTCGCTCGTGCTGGCCCGGCTGACCCGGCTGATATCGGCGCCGCGATACCCGCGACTCTGCGTGCGGATGTCCAACTCGGTGACCATCACCTTGACGCCGGTAGCCGCCAGACTCGTGATGGCGTACTCAAGACCCTCGACGCTGGGGTGTGTCAGCGAACCGTGCAGTTGGATGCCGACCGCAGCGATGCGGATACCCTTGGATTTCAGATGCTTCACAAGCGCGACCGCCCCATCGCACTTGGCCTTTGACGACTCGAGACTGTAGTCATTGTAGTACAGCTCCGCATTAGGGTCGGCCTCGTGAGCCCACCGGAAGGCGTGCTCGATGTAGTCGTACCGCTTGTCCTCGGAGCCTTCGCCGATGATCCGCAGCCATGGCGTATTTCGCAGCGTGCCATCTTCGTTGAGGGCTTCATTTACTACGTCCCAACCCTTGATACGGCCTTTGTAGCGGCCGACCACGGTCGTGATGTGGTCTTTCATGCGAGTCAGGAGGACGTCTCGTGTCAGGTCGTTTCCCGAATCATCGCGAAACACCCACCGCGGAACTTGGTTGTGCCAAACGAGGCAATGACCGATAATGGCCATCCGGTTCTTCTCGCAGTAGGCCACATAGCTGTCGGCCGGCTCCCAATTGTACTGGTCTGGCCACGGATGGATCCGTTGCCACTTCAGATCGTTCTCGGCAGTGGCCGTGTTGAAGTGCTTCTCGACGATGGCTGCCGCGAGGGAGTCCCGCCCTGTCACCACTCTTCCATTCAACGCGCCGCCAATCAGGAAGTGGTTCTTGAGTACGTCTTTCAGAGTGGGGACATCCTGCTCAGCCATGCACGAAACCGCGCCAACCAAGAAGCCCACCAATGTCACGATCGTGATTGCTTGTCTTGTTTTCATTGCCCGCTCCCGAAGTCTCATGAGAAACTCCAAATGATTTGTGGCATCCTACGCACCATCTTCGCGTTTCTCTGCAACTACTTGAAGATGTGCTGGGCAAAGAGATACAGGTTGTTGGCCCATTCGGTGCCATCGTGGCCGTTGGAGTCAACGTGCCAGACGTGGGGCACACCTTTCTCTTTGAGGTAGTTGTGGACGCCCTGGCTGATGCGGATCAGGCCATCCTTGTTGCCGCAAGCGATCCACAGCAGTTTCAATTTCTCTTTGGCAGCGGCCGGATCGGGCACGAGCTCGGCGGGCGGCTTGGTGTTCGGCGCGGATGAGAACCCGCCAACCCAGGCAAACGTGTCGAGATTAGCGAGGCCGATGTTCAAGGACTGGCCGCCACCCATCGAGAGACCGGCCAAGGCGCGATATTCGCGATCGGAATATACGGAATAGTGGGACTCGATGTAGGGGATGATGTCTTTAATCAAGTCGTTCTCGAAAGGCGTTCCCCAACCGCCGAAGCCGCCGCCGGGCCCGCCACGGGCGCCGGCGCCCATTCCCGCCCCCTGGCCTTGGCCACCGACACCGCGACTTGCATTGCCGTCGGGGAAGACGACGATCATCGGCTGAATCTTGCCGTCGGCCAGCAGGTTGTCGAGGACGTTATCGGCGCTGCACGCTCGCTGCCATTCGCGCTCGTTGCCGCCGATGCCGTGCAGAAGGTAAAGCACGGGGTATTTATGGTCGGTTGAATAGCTGGGCGGCGTATAGACGAGCATCTGGCGACGCATTCCGACCGACTTGGAATCATACTGGAGGGTCATCAGCTCGCCGTGGGGGATGTTCTCTCGTCTGGCTCTGAATCCCGCGGGCGGATCGTCGAAGGCGGGTTTGTCGTCCGGGCCGAGCGCGATGGGGCCGCCAAATCCGCCGCGACCGCCTCGCCCTGGCTGTCCGGAAGCGACACCGGGTTGAGCCGCGCCTTGCTCGCGCTTGGCTACGATTTCCTCTTTGGCAAAGTCGCCGACCTCGCGCGTGAATTTGATTTCATTGGCGTTGGTCGAGAACTTGCCGGCGTAGGTAATGCGAATGTCGTTACCCTGGAAATTCAGCATCTCGACGAATGAAATCGTGTCGCCGTCAAGCCTGCCTTCCGTCAACTCGGCCTCGCGCTTCTGGCCGTTCACTTCCGAGTTGGCTCTCCCGGTCACGTTTATGCCGTCCTGTTTGAGGGTGTAGGTGTATTTCTGGACGCCGATCTGTGAATCGAATTCGGCTTTCCATGTGCCCGTGACATCGGCTGCGAGGGCAAGGCGGCTTGATCTTAATTTCAAAACCGAGATGGAATACGGCGGAAATTCGCGCGAAAAATTCGCGCTCAAGTTGTCCACCTTTTCCGTGCGCGGAACAATCTTCTGAGGTTGTTCGATGGAGTTCGTGTCACTCGGGCTGCTTGCGGCCAAAGACACCGCTTCACCTTCGGCTTCGATCTTTGCCGCGCCGTTGATTTGAACATTGACCCGCTGCGGCGTCCCGGCTGCGTTCACGACCTTGAGATAAATGACCCCGCTCTTGCTGTCGCGTGTGGCACTGAAGAAGACCTCCCGGATTTGCCGTGGCGGAGGAGGAGTGCCACCGCGAAATGCCCTCGGCTGCCATTCGCGCGTCGGTATGTTTTGCGAATCGGTCGCGAGGATTTCATCGCCGTGCATCGTGCTGAACATCTTTTGGGCATAATACGCGGGCGAGCCGTAGCTGGTCAGCGCGTCATAGCCAATCAAATCCGTGCTCCATTGCATCGAGCGATTCGGTCCGTTGAGCTGGCTGACGTTGACGAAAAGCGGAGCATAGCAGGACATCACCACGATGTCGGAGTTGCGTTCCATGCCGGTCATCCACGCCGCGTCGCCGAGCGCCCCGGCCATGTTGGGCGTGGGCGAACCGACACGAGTGGCCCATTCGCCACAAAAAATCTTCGTCTTGTTCGTGCGCGAATATTCGTCGTAGTCGAGCGCGTGCGCCTGCATGTCCTCCTGCGAACGGTAATAATGTTCGTCCACCAAATCCGGCACGCGACTGTGGACGCGCTGTGACTCGGGATGTTCGTAACCGACGCTGGAAATGATTTGCAGGTTTGGATACTTCGCCTTGATGGTGTCGTAAAACTGCGCGAAGCGTCCGTCATAACTGCCGCTGCGGTCGAACCAATCTTCGTTTCCGATCTCCACGTAGGTCAGCTTGAATGGCTTGGGGTGTCCATCCTTCACACGCTGCGCGCCCCATTTTGTGTTGCCGTCGCCGATGACATACTCGATTTCGTCCAAGGCCTCCTGCACGTAGGGTTCCAGATTCGCTCCCGGCTCAACACGCTGCCCGCGCAACGAGTAACCCGCGTAAACTCCCAGCACCGGCTCCATGTTCAAGTTCTCGCACCATTCCAAAAACTCCAGCAAACCGAAACCGTCGGTGGACCAATAACCCCACGGACTGCGGTGTCCGAGACGCTGCGAAACGTCGCCGATGGTCTCCTTCCAGTTGAAACGTTCGGCGATGGTGTTGCCTTCAAGATAATTGCCGCCGGGGAAGCGCAAGAAGGTTGGCTTCATGTCCGCGAGCAATTGCATGATGTCCGGGCGCGTGCCGTTGGGACGATTGTTGTAAGTCGGCGGAAAAAGCGAAACATTCTGGAACCAAACCGTGCCGGGCTTGGTGGTCGTGATGACGAGCCGGTTTTCTTTCGAGGGCTGAACGTTTCCGGTCTTCAAAGTGGCTTCATACTTCTTCCATTCGCCGGAGACGTTTGAAATCGTCGCGCTGGCAAACACCGTTTTGCCGTCGGCGCTTTCCAGCGAGAGGTTCAGCGGGCCGGAAAACGTCTCGCCGCGAGCGTAGAACGAGGCGCGATACGTTGTGTTCGGGCGGACAGGAATTCCCCAGTAGCCTCCGTTGGCGATCCCGACCGGCGAAGCTTCCGACGCTTTGCTCGTGTCCAATTTCAAACTCACGTTCAACGCGGCATTGAGAGGCTGGTTCGTGTCGAGCGCGATGGTCGTGTCGCCGACGGCATTCCAGAAAACCGGATTCTGCGCGATTGCCTTGAACGTGCGATTGCGGATCAATTCGCCGTAAATTCCGCCCTCGTAGGAAAAATTGATTTCCTCGGTCATCAGCCCGTAAAGCATGGGGCTGACTTTGCCGGTGACTTTGCCCGCGTCAATTCGCAGAAGGGGGATCGCGGGCGCGGAGGTTGCCGCACTTGTCTGCAAAACAGGGGCCACGGACGCAAGGGCTACGGCACTTGTCTCGGCCGCTGTTTGCGGAATTATTTCAATCGCGTTGATCTCCGGGTTTTCGACCTGCCTCGTGAAATCAATGCGGAATTCTCCGTTGGTCACTTCCACGGGCACGGTTTCGACGTAGGCGCGATTGGGGCCGCCAGTCTTCGCCCAAATATCGAAATCCTTGAACTCGTGTCCCTGCACCTTGTAGGAAAAAACGCGCTGGCCGGGACCGGTGATACCCTCGAAGGTCTCCGCAAAGTAGAGCTTCGCGAGGTACTTGCCATTGGGGATCTTGCAGGAAAAGGCGCTCATGGAATAATGCTCGCTCAGAAACAGGCCCGGATCCTTGGTTCCGGCAATCGCCGTCGCCGGATCACGATCAATCGTGGCGCCTCCCTCGAAACCTTGTTCCGGCAACCAGACCTGGCCGCTCGAATCCGTAAATGGTGTGGACAGACCCGCCTTTATCCGGAGCGCCTTCGCGGCAGGCGCCGAGACTGCCCCAATTGGCTCGACCGTTTTCTGTGCGGACGCAGACACCACGGATTCGTGTTGGAACAGCAGCGGCGCGAACTCGCGCAGGCTTCGCCGCCAAGTCAGCCATTCGTGGGAAGTGCCGGGCGATTCATAGTAAACACTCTTGATGCCCGCCGCCTCCACTGCGTCGCGATACTTTTTCACGCTGTTATACATTCGCTCCGGCTCGGCGGTTCCGATGCTCATGAAGAGCACCTTCACCTTCTTGTTGAAGGCGTCCGCGTCGGACATCACGCCATTGTGGGATGTCTTGGGATCGAAGGCGCCTCCTCCGAATCCTCCGCCAGCGCCACTGAATCCGCCGAGGTGGGCGAACTTCTCCACGTGCTTGAGTCCAATGGTAAAGGTTTGCATGCCCCCCATTGAAAGCCCCGCCATCGCCCGGTCCTCGCGATTGGCCCTGGTGCGGTAGGTGGCGTCAATGAACGGGATGAGGTCGTTGATGAAGACCTCTTCTAGGGCGCTGAACATGCGGCTGAAATCGCGCGGCGTGGAACTGGTTCCCGAGGGCGGCCGCAGCGGGACTTCCGGTTCGCCCGGTTTGCGCGCATAGCCCTTCTCCATCACTATAATCATGGGCTTGGCCTTCTTTTCGGCGATCAGGTTGTCCATGATGTGGTTCACCCGGCCTTGCACCACCCAGCCCCGCTCGTCCTCGCCGCCGCCATGCTGGAGATAGAGCACGGGATACCGGGCGTCCCGGTTGGAGTCATAGTCTGGCGGCGTATAGACGAAGATGCGCCGCCAAGCGCCCGTCGTTTTGGAAAAGTAGGGGCGCTCCCGGATTTCACCATGCGCCACATCCTTGACCTGATAGAAATCCTCACCCTTTGACGGCACTTCAATGCCGCTGGCTTGCCGGCCCATGCCATAAAAGGTTTCGCTGGCAGGGTCGCAGACCGTCGCGCCGTCTATGACCACGGAGTAATAGTGAAAGCCGGGGACCAGCGGAGCCGTCGTGACAGTCCAGAAGCCGTTACTGTCGGACACCATCGGGTAACGCCTGCCCAGGTCCAGTTCCACCTTCTGTGCGCCGGGCGCTTTGATCCGAAACGTCGCCCGGAGATCGGAATGAATGCGCGGGTATTGCTGGCCGGGGATGTTCGAGCTGGCGGGCTGTGCATCGTCGGCAGGTTTGCTCTCCTGGGCATGGCCGCACGGCCTGGTCAACAGGGCTAAACAAAGGAGGGTCCATTTCACATGGTCGGTTTTCATAAATGCACCTTCAGAGTCTGGCGTTCGGGTTAAAGGTCGGGTTTGCCTTTGGCATAAAGCTCGCGGACTTCAGCGTCGCTTAATGGTCATCAACTAATTAAGTGGACAAGCCAACGTACTGGAGGAGGTCCTCCGATCCTTCGGACAGCGCGTTCAGTTCTGCCATGACCTGGCCCCGAAACTCCCGGAAGTCGTCGCACCAGGGATGCGCGTGGCTCACTCGCTGCCTCGTCCAGCGCCACAGCTTCTCCGCGGGGTTCAACCAGGAAGCATAAGTCGGCAGGGGCACAACCTTCAACCGGGGATGCCTCGCAAGGGCATCCTGCACGGTGGGGTGGATGTGGTTGGGCCAGTTGTCCCACACCAAGTAGATCGTGTCGGCATCCGGGTAGAGGTCGGGCAGGCCTGACACGCTCCGGGCCAATCGCTTGACCGTGACCGAACTCATGTCTTCGGCGTGCACGGCGCCGGCGACGGCGTTGAGATACCCAATGACTCTCATCCGCGTATTGCTGCGGTGCGAGTACCGCATGTAGGGTTGACGACGCCCCAGAGGCGCCCACAGGCACGCTTGGCTCGGTTGCCGATAGAACGTGCCCTCATCTTGAAACAACAACACACACCTCTCCTTGTTCTCCCTGGCTTCCTTCATGGCCGCGTCCAAAGCCCTTTTTTTTCCTCGTACTGCGGATCGGGGCTATGGATGTGGGGTTGCCCTCGCTTGTAACGGTACCCCGCCCGGATCAAGGCCTTTTCAACCCCGTACGGGGTGAACCCCTTCAGGGAGGGCACCACGTCAGCCAGGCTCTTCAGGGTCCAACGCGTCCGCTGCACCCCAAACCTGCGGGGCGACTGCCTCAGATACCGTTCGATCTCCTCTGGGTTCGCTTTCGCCTTGCGTCCCCGCCCCTGCCGAACCCGAAGACCTTCCACCCCCTCCTCCCCGTAGCGCCCCTGCCATGCGTAGATCGTTTGCCGCGACACCCGGAAAAACTCCGCCAGATCGCTCACCGAGCGCCCTTGCGCCAGATTCAGCAGCACCAACGCTTTCCTTCGCATGTAGGCCGGTTGACCGCACTTCCCCACCCCCTCCAATTCTGTCCATTGCTGCTGGGAAAGCTCCATCTTCCACCTCCTTTCCCAGTAGTCTACCTCGCCCTAAACACTTTGTCAAGGTAAATAGTTGATGACCATAAGCCCGTGTCTGAGGGTGGGTGCCGGCTGAAGCCCGGCGGGGCGGATTGGGCGCGAGGCGGCGAAAACATCGAGACAGCGCGAGATGAGTTTGCGCGTCCCGGAACGGAGCACTCAAACGTAGCCGTACCCTTAGATGCAGTCACCCTTAAAACAACCCGATTTCTTGACAAGCTCCGGCCAGTGCATTAACCTACCGCAAACATTTCTTGAGGCATACTCGCAAATGAGCCAGGACAAGAATTTTCTTCACAGCCCAGTGGACGCGTTTCACCGCACTCACGGCGCCCGAATGACTGAGTTCGCCGGTTGGGAGATGCCCCTCCAGTTCTCCGGCATTGTTGACGAGCACCTCGCTGTCAGACATGCTGCCGGGCTCTTTGACATCACGCACATGGGGCAGATTGAGGTCACGGGGGAAAGTGCCTTCGATGACCTTCAGCGAATCGTCACCAAGGACCTGTCTAAGGTTGAAGCCAGCAGGGCGGTCTATTCTCTCCTGTGCAATGAGGAGGGGGGTATCCTCGACGACATCATCGTCTATAAGCGCGGCGAGAGCCGTTTTCTCATCATCGTCAACGGGGTCAACGCCGTAAAGGACTATGAGTGGTTGAGGAAGAACTGCGTTAAGGCAACGAAGGTTCACAACCTCACCACGAAACGCTCGCTCTTCGCTGTCCAGGGACCGAAATCGGCTGCGATTGTCAGCCGATTGGTGAGCGAGCCATTGGCAGGTCTATACTATTTTCATTTTCGAGAAGACACGATGCTCGGGCTCCCGGTGATCCTGGCGCGGACGGGATATACCGGAGAGGATGGTTTTGAAGTGTCGGTGGATGCGGAGGATGCGCTCGATTTGTGGAACAGTCTCCTCGAGGCCGGAACGCCTCTCGGAATGAAGCTAACGGGCCTCGGCGCCCGCGACACCCTTCGCCTCGAGATGGCCTATCCTCTTTACGGAATGGAGATTTCGGAGCAGGTCTCTCCTTTTGAAGCCAATCTGGACAAAGCCGTTTCACTGAAAAAGGGCGATTTCATCGGAAGGGAAGCGATCCTTCGGCGGCGCGACGAATCCAGCCGAACATTGGTGGGCCTCGAGATGCTGGAGATGGCAGTACCCCGGCACGGTTTTCTCGTGAAATCGTGCGACAGCGTCGTCGGCAGAATCACTTCCGGCACCATGTCGCCATCTCTCGGGCGCGGCATCGCCCTGGCTCTTGTTCGGAAAGACCACTCGGAAGTCGGGACAATCCTCGACGTGGAGATCAGGGAAAAGAGGCGGTCCGCCATCATTGTCAGGACGCCGTTTTGGAATCCGAGAGTTTACCTCCGCTCCGCAGTCGCCCCTGGCCGCTGAGTGCGGCAGAGCGCGAGTGCGCGCAAGGCTGGCAGGGCCCGTCTCCGGCGCCCGTGCGCGGCCACGGGCAGGCCCTGGCCGTTCGGGGCGACGCCGCCCAGAAGCGCGCACGAACCGCTCAGCCCACTCCGAGCCTTGTGCGCGGCCACGGGCAGGCGAGGAGAAACCGCCCGCAGAAGGCTCCGCGGCACGAACATCCGGTTGATGTCGTGCTGCATCGCGTAGCGCAGGCGTCCTCGCCTGCAAATTGAACGTGAGGTTTTCCCAGGCACGGGGACGTCGCATGACCGGGTGCAGGCGGGGACGCCTGCGCTGCGACGTGTCACGGTTGATTGTACAATTGGAGGAGGCGAATGGAATTTCCGAAAGAGCTGAAGTACACAAAGACCCACGAGTGGGTCCGGATGGCGGATGGGATTGCTGTTGTGGGAATCACCGACTACGCGCAGCAAGAACTGACGGACGTTGTGTACATTGAGTTGCCGGAGGTAGGCAAGGAGGTGAAGGCGGGGGGCGAATGTGCGACAGTCGAGTCGGTGAAAGCCGCGGTGGACGTCTATTCACCGCTTTCCGGGAAAGTCGTGAAGGTGAATGAGAAACTGAACGACGAGCCGCAGTTGCTCAACTCAGACCCGTACGGCGAGGGATGGGTCTTCGAGGTGGAGCCAAGCGACGCTTCGGAACTGGCTAAATTGATGGATGCCGATGCATACCGGAGGACGGCGGAGGCAAGCTGAATGGACTTTGTTCCGCAGACAGAGCAAGAGTTGCAGCGGATGCTTGAGGAAATCGGCGTTGAATCGTTCGATGAGCTTCTCAAGCAGGTCGTTCCGGACCTGAAGTGCTCGCTGCTTAACCTGCCCGACGGAATCTCTGAGCCGGAGTTGTTGGAGCGGATGAGGCGGCTCGCTTCCCGCAACGTCTCCGTCTCGCAACGAAATTCCTTCCTCGGAGCAGGCGCCTACGACCATTTCATCCCGGAGGTCGTCCGCGACCTCTCGTCGCGAGCCGAGTTTTGCACCGCCTACACTCCCTACCAGCCGGAAGCCAGTCAGGGATTCCTCCAGGCGATGTTCGAGTACCAGACTTTGATCTGCGAGCTAACCGCGATGGAGGTGAGCAACGCGTCCCTCTACGACGGAGCTACCGCGATGGCTGAGGCGGTACTCATGGCGTTGAGGACGAAAACAGACCGCTCGAAAGTCCTTGTGTCTGGGGCCGTCCATCCCGAATATCGGGCAGTCCTCGAGACGTATCTCAGAGGTTCGCCGGTCCACATCGAGGAAGTCCGCAGGGAAGGGGGCCTGACGGCGCTCTCGGCTTTGGAAGAATTGGCTGACGACCAAACTGCTGCAGTCGTCCTTCAATCGCCCAACTTCTTTGGCTGCATCGAGGACATGAAGCTCGCTTGCGAGATTGCGCACGAAAACGGGAGCGTTTTCATCGCCGTCGTGAACCCCATTTCGCTTGGTATATTGTCGCCGCCTGGCGAGTACGCTGCTGACATCGCGGTTGGCGACGGGCAGCCTCTGGGAAACGATCTGGCGTTCGGGGGGCCCTACCTCGGCTTCATGGCGTGCACGGAATCCCTCATGCGGAAGATGCCGGGACGTATCATCGGGATGACCGGGGATGTCGAGGGGAAGCGAGGGTTCGTCCTGACGCTCCAGACGCGAGAGCAGCACATCCGACGAGAGAAAGCCACGTCGAACATCTGCACGAATCACGCCCTTAACGCCCTGCGAACCTGCATCTACCTCTGCTGCCTCGGCAAACAGGGCATTCGCCGCGTCGGCGAGTTGAATCTCCAGAAAAGCCATTATCTCGCCGACCAGCTCAGTCAAATCAAAGGCCTGACCGTTGCCTTTTCATCTCCATTCTTCAACGAGTTCATGGTTCGCTGCCCCATTGCGCCTTCCGAGCTGAACAAACGTCTGGCACAACGAGGCATCCTCGGCGGCGTCGAGTGCGGACGATGCCTGCCCGCGTTCGCGCACGAGCGTCGGAGCCGGCCCACCGAACCCTGCGCGCTTCTGGACGGCGTTCGCTCGAGCGGCCAGGGGTATTCGGAGCTGGAGGACTGCCTGCTCATTTCCGTCACGGAGACCAAAACGAAAGAGCAGCTTGACGAGTTCGTCGCCGCTGTAAGGGAGGTGTTGTGAGCGAGGCGCTGATCTTCGAGCAAAGTCATCCCGGACGGACGGCAGTCTCGCTACCTGAACTGGATGTTCCGGAGAAGCCTCTTGCGGAGCTTGTCCCGGAGAGGTTTCTGCGAAAGCAGCCGCCGCGGCTGCCGGAGGTCTCGGAAATCCAGCTTGTGCGGCACTTCACACGGCTCTCGCAGCGCAACTTTTGCGTGGATACGCACTTCTACCCGCTCGGTTCCTGCACCATGAAATACAATCCGAAAGTGAACGAGCGGGTCGCAAGCCTCGACGGCTTCGCTCATCTTCATCCGTATCAACCCGAGGAGGAAGCGCAGGGCATCCTCCAACTGATGTACGAGACGCAGGAGTGCCTCAGCGAAATCAGCGGCATGGACCGATTCACCCTCCAGCCTGCGGCTGGGGCGCACGGCGAGCTTCTCGGGATGATGCTCGTGAAAGCCTACCACCAGAGTAAAGGACGGTTGCCGAAGCGGGTGATCGTTCCCGACACTTCTCACGGCACAAATCCCGCAAGCGTTGCCCTGACCGGTTTCACGGTGGAGGTCCTCTCGTCCCGTGCCGACGGGATGATAGACCCTGACGCTCTTGCCGGGGCGATGGACGACGACGTGGCAGCCATCATGTCCACGAATCCCAACACTCTCGGCCTGTTTGAAAAGGAAATCGTCCGAATCGCCGAAATCGCTCACCGGCACGATGCGTTGATGTACTACGACGGAGCGAACCTCAACGGGCTCATGGGCATCTGCAAGCCGGGCGAGATGGGCTTCGACATCGTGCACGTGAATCTCCACAAAACCTTCTCGACGCCTCACGGAGGCGGTGGCCCGGGCGCCGGTCCCGTTGGAGTCAAGGAGAAGCTCGCTCCATTCCTCCCGGTTCCTCTGGTCGAAAAGGAGGGAGACCGGTACTACTTGAACTACGGTCTGCCTCAGTCTGTGGGGAAGATTCGAGCTTTCTACGGCAACATTTCCGTTATTATCAAAGCCTACGCATACATTCTCGCTCTCGGCGGGAAGGGGCTGGCTCGTGCGACACGCGGAGCGCTGGTCAACGCCAACTATCTCCTGAGCCGACTGAAAGACACGTTTCCGGCGCCGTATGGCGACCGCTGCATGCATGAGTTCGTCCTGTCCGCAGCCAATCTCAAAGAACACGGTGTCCGTGCCCTCGACGTGGCGAAGGCGCTCATTGACACGGGCTTCCATCCGCCAACGGTTTACTTCCCGCTGACTGTGCCGGAAGCGATGATGATTGAACCGACAGAGACCGAGACGCGAGAGACGCTCGATGCATTCTCGTCGGCGATGATCGAAATCGCCGAGACTGCGAGAGCCAATCCCGATATGCTTCATGAATCGCCCAGAAAGGCGGTGGTGCGGCGGCTGGATGAAGTGAAAGCTGCCCGCCAGCCTGTCCTGCGGTGGAAACAGGGAGTGTGAGCGACATTCGCGGCGCGAGAGCGACGACCGGAGAATCAACAAGAGGGCGCGTCACGGGAATGGTGCTCGTGCGGTGCGGCTGTATCATAGTGGCATGGCCTATTGCGCCCTTACAGGGCTTGGACGATTCGCCTGGATTGGGACCCAGGGCGTTGCCCTGGGCTACAATATTGCGCCCTTTCAGGGCTTCGTCGAAGAGAAGATGCCCAGCCCCAATGGGGCGAGATAGCTCAGTGCACATTTTCGCAAATACGGTGACAAACCAGGCGCGCCCGCCCGACGCGGCACAACCGCTTCGAGCGGCGCTGTGTCCTGCCGGGCTTCAGCCGGCAGTTTCCTTTAGCCACCGCCTTCAGGCGGTGGTGTGAGAGCCGCGGGACCTGCAGTCCGGAGCCGGCTTTAGCCGGGCTTCTCGACCAATGGATTCATCCGTAATACGTCACGGTATCTATGAATGGGAGCATGCAGGCCAGGGGAACGCCCTGGGAAAACCGCCACGCCCAACCTCCAAAAGCCCTGCAGGGGCCTCATAGAGGGTCAATCCAGGCTGTACTGCCTGTGACCACTGCGACAGGCGGCAAGCCAGTGCCACTGAAACGAAGGCACATTTTGCCGTGCCACTTCTGAAGGGTGACCGATGAGGATATGCTATTTTGATTGCTTTTCTGGAATCAGCGGCGACATGACAGTCGGGGCGCTCCTCGACTGCGGGGTGGACTTTGCCGTGATTCGCCGTGAGGTTGAAAAACTCGAGTTGGCCGGCTACTCAATTTCGCGCAGAAGGCAGAAGCGATGCGGAATCACCGGGACGAAGTTCATCGTCAAAGTTGACCCAAAAAGCCCGCAGCCACATCGCCACCTTCACAGCATTCTTGACCTGATTGAGAAGGCGCATCTCGACGAAAAAGTGAAAACCGATGCCACAGCAATTTTCCGAAGCCTCGCCCGCGCCGAGGCGAAGGTCCACAAAACCACGCCCGACAAAATCCATTTTCACGAGGTCGGGGCCGTGGATTCCATCATAGACATTGTCGCCACTGCGGTGGGAGTCAATTCGCTGGCCGCTGACGCGTTCGTCAGCTCGCCCGTTGCCCTCGGCAGCGGAAGCGTTGTCTGCGAACATGGCATTCTTCCGGTGCCTGCGCCCGCGACGATCGAGTTGCTGAGAGGGGCCAAGGTGTACTCGTCCGGACAGAAGCGGGAGTTAGTGACGCCGACCGGGGCGGCGATTCTGACGCACTACTGCCGCGAATTCGGCGGCATCCCTGAAATGACTACGGAGCGAGTCGGGTATGGCGCCGGCTCCTTCGATGACCCGGAGCGCCCGAACCTCCTCCGAATCGTCATCGGGGAAACCGAAGAGGCGTATCTCCCGGACAGCCTCCAGGTCATCGAAACCAATGTGGACGACATGAACCCGGAGTTCTACGACCACATCTTTCGTCGCCTCTTCGATGCCGGCGCCCTGGACGTTTACCTCGTGCCCGTCCTCATGAAAAAGACGCGCCCCGCGAACGTCCTGACCGTTCTCGCCGAGCCAAAAGACAAACGCAAGCTCATCTCCATCATCCTCGACGAGACAACGACATTCGGCCTGCGAACCTACACCGTCGAGAAAGTCATGCTCAGCCGAAAGAGTATCACCGTGAAGACAAAATTCGGCGAGGTGAAGGTCAAAATCGCCTTCGCCGGGAAGGACGTCAAAACCATCGCCCCGGAATTCGACGACTGCCGGCGAGTCGCCGAAGAAAAACGCGTCCCCATCAAGGACGTCTTCCGCGAAGCGTTGGCTATTGCGGCCAGCAAGCTCTGAGAGGGCGGCAGGGCGTGAAGCCCGAATGACCAGTGTGGAGGACCCGCAGCCAGATGGAACGGAAGCGCAGAATACCCGTTGTGAAAATTGCCACGGCAAAACTGGGCGTCTTCATTCTCAGCTTGCTTTGCGCGCCCTTCTACCAGACTGTCGCATCCCATGACGAGACGGTCTTGCCCACTGGCAATTCTCCGCAGGCTCTGGGGTTTCCGCATTTTCCCGACCGCGTGCACGCGTTCATCTGGCGGAACTGGACGCTGGTCGAGCCGGAGCGCATCGCCAGAGTCCTCGATACTTCCGTCGAGAATGTGAAGGCGATCGCGAAGTCCATGGGACTTCCTCCCGGCCAATCGCTCGCCCCAGAACACAGGGCCCGCGGGTACATCACGGTTCTTCGCAGGAACTGGCATCTTCTCCCGTACGAGCAACTCCTCTTGCTGCTTGACATGTCCGCCGAGCAACTCGCTTATTCCCTTCGAGAGGATGACTTTCTTTTCATCAAGTTGGGTTCTTTGAAGCCCTCGTGCCCGCCGCTACGGTATTCGGGCCCAAGCAAGGAAACGCAAGAGCGAGCCGAAGAGATCAAACGCATCGTTCGGGAGACCTTCGGCGAGGAGTTGGCGGAACCTGCTGAGCCTCGATTCGCGTTTATTCGCGAGCTGAGCCAGCCGCGTCCTTCTCCCGTTTCGCCGCGGCCGAAGTCGAAATCCGTGTTCGACGTGCGATTCATCTATTCTTACTTCGCCGTTTACGGTGACCCTCTGTTGGACCCTGACCTCGACCCTTATCCGGACGGTCTTCTACAGCGCCTCTCCGACTTGGGCGTGAACGGCGTCTGGATACACACGGTCCTGCGCACGCTGGCGCCGGGCAAGACGTTCCCGGAGTTCGGCGAGAATCACGAGCGGCGGCTCGCCAACCTCCGGAAACTTGTCGAGCGAGCCAGCCGATACAACATCGCTGTTTATCTTTACATGAACGAGCCTCGCGCGATGCCGGGGAGTTTCTTCACGGGTCGCCCGGAGATGAGAGGCGTTCAGGAAGGCGACCACTTTGCCATGTGCACGTCCTCGCGAGAGGTCCGGGAATGGATGACGGGGGCACTGCAATATGTTTTTGAGAAGGTCCCTGGTCTGGGCGGTGTATTTACTATCACGGCTTCTGAGAATCTGACTAACTGCGCGTCGCACGGCGGTTCCACGGCGTGCGCGCGGTGCAAGGAGCGAAGCCCCGCCGAAATCATTGCGGAAGTGAACGCGGCAGTTGAAGCCGGCGTTCACCGCGCAAACCCGGATGCCCGCGTGATCGTGTGGGATTGGGGATGGAATGATGGATGGGCTCCCGAAGTGATTTCGCGGCTGCCGAAAACGGTCTGGCTGATGTCGGTGAGTGAATGGTCGAAGCCCATCACGCGCGGCGGGGTGAGCACGACGGTCGGCGAGTACTCCATCTCGGCGGTCGGGCCCGGCCCGCGAGCCGCGAAGCACTGGCAATTGGCGAAGGAAGCCGGACTCAAGACCGTCGCAAAGGTTCAAGTAAACAACACCTGGGAATTGTCCGCGGTCCCGTACCTGCCTGTGCTGGACCTCGTTGCGGAGCACTGCAACAACCTGGCGACAACAGGTGTGGACGGTCTGATGTTGTGCTGGACGCTCGGCGGGTATCCCTCGCCAAACTTAGAGGTCGCGCAGCATTTCAGTACGCGTCCGCCGCCGCAGAAGGAAGTTGTTCTCGATGCGGTTGCGGTCGGTCGGTTTGGGCCCGAGGGGGCGCCGCATGCCCGAAAATCGTGGACCGCGTTCAGCGACGCCTTTCGGGAGTTCCCGTTCCACGGCGGCGTGCTCTACACGGCCCCGATGCAGTTCGGCCCCTCAAACCTTCTGTACGGGACTGCGACAGGGTACGCGGCAACCATGATTGGGTTTCCTTACGACGATCTGGATCGCTGGCGGGGACCGTATCCGGCTGAGGTGTTTGCTGGTCAGTTTACCAAGCTGGCGGACGGTTGGAAGGGGGGGCTTGCGCACCTGGAGCAGGCAGTGAGCGAGGCGCCCCCGGACAAGGTGAAAGAGGCTCTTGCCGAACTTCGCTTCGCCGAGGCGGCGCTGTTGCACTTCGAGAGCGTTGCCAATCAAACACGCTTCACAATCGCACGAAACGCGCTGCTTGCAGCGGATAATCCCCTTTCTCCCGAACAGCGGAAACTTTTCGTCGAGGAAATGCGGCAGGCGGCTCTTGACGAAATCCGCGTTGCGAGGCGACTCTTTACGCTTGCCCGGCAGGACTCCCGAATTGGATTCGAGGCCTCAAACCAGTACTACTATGTCCCCATTGACCTCGTGGAAAAAGTCATCAACTGCCGGTACATTCTCGACCATGTTCTGCCGGGAATGAAATAGTCCGTGAGAGCCTATGCGGGCTTCTTATGGGTGTGCCGTCGGCCACAGGCTTTCGTGCCGAAGCGCCGCTGGCGGCGCCAGTGACAAGGGAGGGAAACGGAGTTCGGCTGTGAAGCCTTCTGACTCAGGCCGGATTATGGTAAGAAGAGAAATGCAGCGGGCCTGAATGGGAAATATCAGGTTAGGAGAGTCCTCATGCGAAGAACCATGATTTCCATTTCGTGCGTTGCTTTGCTTTTGAGCCTGGCGACGAACCTTTCCGGAGAGGCCGCGACGCCGGCGCGAACCTCGCAGGAGGAAACAACAAGCAGCCTTGACCGGGACAGCCATCTTGTCGGCTGGTGGAACTTTGACGAGAGTTCCGGTCGAGTCGCTCACGGTTCCTCGCAACATCCGCACAACGGCGACCTGAAAGGCGAGCTGACGTTTGACAAGAGCTCGGTCCCCGGCCGCATTGGCAGTGCGCTGAAGTTCCCCGGCGATGCTTCGGTCGAGGTAACGGCGTACAGAGGCGTCTCGGGCACTCACTCGCGAACCATTGCCGTCTGGATCAGGACGAAGAGTCCCAGAGGAGAAGTCGTTTCCTGGGGTTTGGACGATTACGGCAAAATGTGGACCCTCGGTTTCATTCGCGAACGCATCGGCGTGACGCCGAAAGGCGGATACCTTTACATAAATCCTGAAATTCACGACGGCCAATGGCATCACGTCGTCGCCGTGGTAGAGGATGCTGAGCTGCCCAACCTCCACGACGACGTCAAATTGTATCTGGATGGCGAGCCAGCGGAGATTCACGACATCGGCCTGTTGGACCTTTGGCCGATTGAGACCGGCAGCGACCTCGACGTCCGAATTGGCAAAGGATTCCAGGGGGCGATGGATGACCTGCGCATTTATGATCGGGATCTTTCGGATAAAGAAATCAAGGACCTGTTCGGCTCAGTGAGCACTCGTTCGTCCTCGGAATCTCGCTGAGCCACGTGGAAAGACAATGAACCAGTGAACTGCGCGGGCTGCCCCGGCCCCGATGGATTTTGAAAGGAGGCAGGACATGGAGACCAGAAAAGTCACTCGACGTCAGTTTATTCGGGATGGCGCGATGGTTGCCGCTGGTGTTGCTGCGGGTCTCAGCACGACCGCAAAGGCTGCTGGCAGCCAGGCGCTCGATACATCTAAGATTCTCAACTACAATCCGGACATGGAGTACCGCCGGTTGGGCAAGGCGAACATCATGATTTCCGCAGTCGGGCTGGGCGGACACTCGCGGGCAAACGAGGAGGAACGGCACGAAATTGTCAGCCGCTGCCTCGACATCGGCATCAACTACATAGACAGCACTGGCAGCGGCGAGTTGCGGAGGGACCTGAAAGCCCTCGCCGGGCGACGCGAGCGGGTCTATCTGGGCATCTCCGAAACGGGGCGAGAGCCGCGCAATCCGGAGTACCGCACGGCGAACAAGCTGATAGAGGTTTTGGACGAAATGCTGCGCGGGGCGAAACTGGATTATACCGACATCTGGCGCATCACGATGTATGAGCCGGGAGGCCGGCATACCTTCGATACGTCCTGCGAGGTCGTCGGGGCGCTTCAGAAAGCCAAAAAGGAAGGCAAGGCCCGCTACGTGGGGCTGTCTTCGCACGATCGCCGCTGGTTCAAATTCATGATCGAGTATTTTCCGGAGCTCGAGGTTGTTCTTTTCCCCTTCACCACGATGAGCAAGGCGGCTCCAAAGGACAGCCTGTTCGAGTCGCTCAAGAAGTGCGACGTGGGCGCCTTTGGCATCAAGCCTTTTGCGGCAGCCTCGCTGTTCACGGGCAATCCTGAAGAAGACGACCGCCGCGGGCGTCTTGCCATTCGATATATCCTGCACAGCAATACAGTGATCCCCATTCCGGGCATCGGCGCCGCGACGGAGGTGGACAACCTGGCAAAAGCCCTCATGGAGCGACGGGAACTGGACGTGAAGGAAAGGGCCGAATTGGAGACCGCCTCCGGCGAAATGTGGGCAAATCTCTCGCCGAAGTATCAATGGCTGAGGGAGTGGGAGTACGTCTGACGGCGCGCGACGCCGGTCCAGTTCTCGCCACACGCCCAAGGAGTCGCGCCCCATGTCCTCGTTGTGTGAGTCTGAGAATTCGGCGAATGAAACACCATGCCTCGATGCTTCTCGTGGTAGCAGTAGTTTTTGCTGGCGTCGGGTGTGAGCAGACCAGACCAAAGGAAATACGCCCATCGGTCACTGGGCAGCAGGCCGAGGAGAAGACCGGGGCGGCTGAGGGTGACGGAGAAAGGGGGGTGACGGTTGCAAAAGAAACGCCCCTGCGGCTGCTCGACGATGAGCCCCTATTGCCTGATGGGAACGGTATGGTGGGCGATATGCGAATCGGCGCAGTCGCCGACAACAGCCGCTGCCACGTGTGCCACATAAACTATGTTCAAGAGGACCTCGCCCTCGCCCACTCGCGGGCAAATATCGGCTGCGCTGACTGCCATGGCAGCTCTGATGCCCACATCGCTGACGAATCCTGGTCGTGGGGGGAGAACGGAACGCCCCCGGACACTATGTACCGTCGCGACGAAATCAATTCGTTCTGCATGGGATGTCACCCGAGAGAGCAGATCGCCCTTGAGGAGCATAAAGCTTTCTTCGAGGACGTCGCGGAGCAAGTGTTTTGCACCGACTGCCACGGTCAGCACCGGCTGGCCCGCCGCAGATCCATGTGGAAATAGCTTTGCTTGATGACGGGTTCGCGCGACGGCGAGACCGTGATTCTTTTCCTTTGGCGCTCCGTCCAACCTGACTACGACAGCGGGCCCGCGTATAATTCAATCGCTTTGGCTTCTCGTTCTCGTATTGTCGCATTGGAGAAAAGGAGAAATCGAGATGAACAGGAATGTCTGTGTGCGCGGATGCAAGGCCCTGTCGGGTCTCCTCGTTTTGCCGGTTGTTTTCGCCTTCTTACTGTATGCCCATGGGGAATCAACGGTCACAGTCTGGGAAGAACCTCTTGTCATTCCCACGTATGAGGTGGGGCCCGCTGAGCCGAACCCGATGTTTTATACGAACGAATCCTATCAGGGGGCGCAAAAGCGGATTTATCCGTACCCTCTTCAGGACAATCTCACTCACATTCGTAAAGAGAAGACGTATAAGGCTCTGTATCTTGAGAATGAGTACATCAAGCTTTCAATGCTTCCCGAGCTCGGCGGGCGGATGTTCTCGGCTCTGGACAAGACGAACAACTACGACTTTTTCTACCATCAGCATGTTATCAAGCCTGCGCTCATCGGCATGTTAGGGGCGTGGATCTCCGGCGGCATCGAATGGTGCGCCTTTCATCATCACCGCAACACCACGTTCATGCCCGTGGATTACACCCTTGACGAGAACCCCGACGGCAGCAAGACCATCTGGGTTGGAGAGACCGAGCGGCGCCATCGAATGAAGTGGCTCATCGGGATTACACTTTACCCGGGGAAGACCTACATCGAGGCGACGGTGAAGTTCTTCAATCGAACGCCGCTGCCGCATTCGATTCTGTATTGGGCGAACGTGGCAGTCCACGCCAACGACGACTACCAGATTATCTTCTCCCCAAGCGTTCAGGTCGCCACTTATCACTCGAAGATTGATTTCACCTATTGGCCGATCTCGAAGGGCAGGTATCGCGGATACGATTACTCTGGCCTGGACATCAGTTGGTGGAAAAACTCTCCTGTCTCCAATTCTTTCTTCGCGTGGAACCTTCAGGAGGATTTCATGGGAGGATACGACCACCGTCGGGAGGCGGGCGTCATTCACGTCGCCAACCACCATGTCGTGTCCGGGGCGAAGCTGTGGGAATGGGGGACGGGACCCTTTGGGCAGATGTGGGACAAGGTCCTCACGGATGAGGATGGCCCATACGCCGAGTTGATGGTGGGGGCCTTCTCCGACAATCAGCCGGACTATAGCTGGATCAAACCCCATGAGGCCAAGTCTTTCAAACAGTACTGGTTCCCGGTGCGAGGAATCGGCGGATTCAAGAATGCAAATCTCAATGGTGCAGTGAATCTTGAGGCGAAGGCGAATGACACTCTCCTGCTCGGGTTTCACACGACCTCAGAGCACTCGAATGCCAAAGCAATTCTCGAGGCGTCTGACAAGGTGCTGTTTGAAGAAGAGATTGACATCGCCCCGGACAAGCCGTTCAGGAAGGAGGTCAGCATTCCAGCCGGGACGAAAGAAACCGACTTGCGTGCGTCGCTGATTTCCGCAAGTGGCGAGGAACTCATCTCCTATTGCCCACTCGAGCAGAAGCCGGTTGACGAACTGCCCAAGCCGGTCAAAGCCCCGCCGAGGCCGCAGGATATTCCGACGATTGAAGAGCTTTATCTGACCGGGCTTCGCATCGAGCAGATACACAATCCGCGAGTGGATGCGATGGCTTATTACGAGGAAGCCCTTAAACGAGACCCAAGCGATTCGCGCACGAACACGATTGTCGGCGTCCACTATATCAAGCGAGGGATGTGCGAAAAAGCCGAGGAGCATCTCAGAAGAGCCGTTGAGCGAATCTCAGCGGACTACACGCGGCCTGCAAACGCGGAGGCTTTGTATTACCTGGGTTTGGCTCAGCGAGCTCTCGGCAGACTCGACGACGCTTACGGCAACTTCTACAGGGCAACCTGGGATTCGGCGTTCCACTCCGCGGCCTACTATCAACTGGCGGAGCTGTCCTGCATGAAAGGGAATTTCGCCGAGGCGCTGGAGCAGGTGAATCGTTCCGTTTCCACGAACTCGCTTGACACGATAGCACTCGGCGTGAAAGCCGCGATCCTCAGGAAGCTCGGAAAACCGAGCGATGCACAGAAAATCGCCGCCCAGGGGCTTGCGGTGGACCCCCTCGATTTTCTGGCAATGAACGAGAGCTATCTCGCTCAACTCGCGGCGGGCGACCACGACGACGCACGCCGCAGGCTCGACAGTCTGAGGAAGCTGATGAGGGATGAGGTTCAGTCCTACATCGAGCTCGCGACGGACTACATGAATTGCGGTCTCTGGGACGAAGCGATTGGAGTCCTTCTCCGACCTGTGGAATCGAAGATGGAGTTCGCTGGCACGTACCCGTTGGTGCACTACTATCTGGGCTACTTGTATGAGAGAAAGGGGGACAGCGAGAAGTCCTCGCAGTGCTATTCGCGCGCCTCAACAATGCCGAGCGATTACTGCTTCCCATTCCGAATGGAGACGATAGACGTGCTCAATGCTGCCATCAAGGCAAACCCGTCTGATGCGCGCGCCCGCTACTGCCTCGGCAACTTGCTCTTCGACATTCAGCCCGAAAGGGCGATTGTGTGTTGGGAGGAATCGCGGTCTCTCGACGACACGTTTGCCACCGTCCATCGCAACCTCGGTTGGGCGTATTATCGGGTTCGCAGCAGAGTCCCAGAGGCGATTGAGTGTTACGAAAAGGCTCTTGCCTGCAACCGCCTCGACCCCCGGCTGTACCTCGAAGCCGACCTTCTCTACGAAATCGGAAACGTTGCGCCCGAACGCCGCCTGGCGTTGCTCGAACAAAACCACGACATCGTAAAAACGCGCAACGAGAGCTTTGTTCAAGAAATCACAGTGCTTGTTCTCAACGGCAAGTATGACAAAGCGATTGATTATCTGACGAACAACTTCTTCCACATCCGCGAGGGCGGCGGCGAGATTCACGATGTGTATGTTGATGCCCGCCTTCTCAAAGGATTAGAGTGCATGAAGGCGAAAGAGTACTCGCAGGCTCTCGATCATTTCCAGAAAGCCTCGGAATATCCGGAGAATCTCTCCGTCGGCAGGCCCAAGAACGACCCGCGCGCTCCGCAGGTGGCATATCACATCGGCATGGCATACGAAGCCCTGGGCAATACAGATAGGGCAAAGGAATTCTTCAAAGCCTCGGCGGATCAGGAAGGTGCGTTCGGTCGGACGGACGCTCAATTCCACCAAGCACTCTCCCGACAGAAGCTCGGCGACAATAACGCTGCCGACAAAACGTTCGCGCGACTCATTGAACGGGGGAAGAGAGACCTCGAACAGGGAGAATCGGCAGACTTCTTCGCAAAGTTCGGCGAGCAGGAAACCAAGCAGGCTCGCAAAGCCTCTGCGCATTTCACGCTCGGCCTCGGACTCCTAGGAAAAGGTGAGATTGAAGAAGCAAAAGCGGAACTCGAGCAGGCTGTGAGCCTGAATCAAAGCCACCTCTGGGCAAAATACCTCCTTTCAACGCTTTGAATGGAAAGGCTTCGGGAACGAAACAGCCTCAACGCGCGTGGCTCCATTTCTGTGGCAGAAGCGGGCGGTGTGTAGCAGATCCTGCCCGGGAGGGGCCTCTATGACGCCCCTTCAGGGCTTTTGGAGGTTGGGCGGGGCGGCATTCCCAGGGCGGTGCCCTGGGCTAAGCTATTTCGCCCCGTTGGGGCTTGGCATCTTCTCTTGGAGGGAGCCCTGAAAGGGCGCCATGTTATAGCGCAGGGCAACGCCCTGGGGACCCAGTCGAACCAAATGATCCAAGCCCTGAAAGGGCGCCATTATCTGGTGCCACTATAGTAGGGCCTCGCTTGATTGCCCGCCCGCCTTGACTCATTAGCAGCGTTAGTGTAGTCTGCATTAGAATTCCTTTTGACAGGATTCACGCGATTCCCTGGCAGGACGGGCACGAGATGTCATCCTGTCTATCCTGTTATCCTGTCAAATCTTAGGCGTGCCTGCGGCCGCCCGGGGAGGGTCGGGCTGCTGGAGACTTGACACTGGAGAAAAAAATGAGCGAGCACGAAGATGCTTTGTTTGACATTTCCGGAAAGGTCGCGGTGATCACCGGCGGCGGCGGAATCCTCTGCGGGACAATTGCGAAGGGGCTTTCCCGGCACGGGGTCAAGGTGGCTCTTCTCGATATCGAGGATGACGCTGCGAAAAAAGTCGCCGACGCAATTACCTCCTCGGGCGGCGAGGCGGCTGCCGTCAGAGTGGACGTCTTAGATAAGAAGAGCGTCCAGGCGGCGAGAGATGCGGTCCTCAAGCGCTTTGGGAAAATTGACTTCCTCATCAACGGGGCCGGAGGGAATAAGCCGGAGGCTTCGACCTCGCCGGAGAGGGATTTCTTTGACCTGCCGGTGGAGGCGACTCGGTGGGTGTTCGAGCTGAATTTTATGGGGACATTTATCCCGTGCCAGGTCTTCGGCAAAAACTTGGCCGAGCAAGGAGAGGGGGCAATTCTCAATGTCGGCTCCATGAATGCCATCCGTCCTCTGACGAAAGTCCCTGCGTATTCCGCTGCCAAAGCCGCCGTGACGAACTTCACGCAGTGGCTGGCGGTTCATTTCTCGTTGAACTACTCCAAGAAAATCCGCGTCAACGCTATCGCCCCGGGCTTTTTCCTTACGCACCAGAACCGCTATCTACTGACAGACGAGAAGACGGGGGAACTCACGCCCCGCGGCAAAGCCATCATCGCTCACACGCCGATGCACCGGTTCGGTAATCCCGACGATTTGATTGGGACGGTCGCATGGCTGCTTTCGCCAGCGGCAGCGTTCGTGCACGGGGCCGTGATACCGGTGGACGGCGGCTACTCGGCATATAGCGGCATCTGACGGGAGGACAGGATGGGCGTCCTTGATGATTTCCGGCTGAATGGACAGGTCTCCGTCGTGACAGGCGCCAGCCGGGGCCTTGGTCGCGCCATGGCGGAGGCGCTGGCGGAGGCTGGGTCGGACGTGGTCCTCGCGGCGAGAGATGGGGAGACGCTCGAGACGGTCGCGAAAGGAATTCGGTCGCTGGGGGTGAAGGCGCTGGTTGTGCCGACGAATGTCGAGAGCGAGAGCGACCTCGACCGCTTGGTTGAGCGCAGCGTCGAGCAACTTGGGCGAATTGACATTCTCGTCAACGATGCTGGCGCGACAGTCCGCTGCCCGGCGATGGACTTCTCTATCGAGGATTGGGACAAGGTCATCGCGGTCAACCTGCGAAGCGTCTTCTTGCTTTCCCAAAAGGTCGCGCGAGTTATGGCGCGGCAGGGAGGCGGAAGAATTATCAACGTCGCGTCCATGACTTCGGAAGTGGGCGTTCCGACGATTCCCGCGTACGCCGCGAGCAAGGGAGGCATTCGCCAACTCACGAAAGCCCTTGCAGTCGAATGGGCGGAGCACCACATCCGCGTGAACGCGATCGGGCCGGGCTTTTTCCACACCGACATGACCGAGCCGCTGTATCGGGACCCCGAACGGCATGGTAAAATCATCAACCGCGTCGCCATCAAACGATGGGGAAAGCCCGAGGACCTCAAAGGAGCCGTGGTTTACTTAGCGAGCAAAGCCTCGGAATATGTCACCGGGCAGATTCTTTATGTGGACGGAGGCTACCTTGCCGGTTGATATGGTGCCCGGAGTGCGCGGAGACAAAAGCGCGGACAAACAACAGGATGGAGGATTGAGCAGCATGGCAGTTGACCCGCAAGCCAAACTGAGAGACTTCAAGCCAAAACACGGTTTCCTTGTAGCGATTGATTCCGATGGCTGCGCCTTTGACACGATGGAGATCAAGCACAAGGAATGTTTCATCCCCAACATCATCAAATACTGGGGCCTCCAGGCTGTGTCGAAGTACGCCAGAGAGGTCGCTGAATTTGTCAATCTCTATTCTAAATGGCGAGGAATTAACCGCTTTCCGGCGCTCTTGATGACGTTCGACCTCCTCGCCGAGAGACCGGAAGTCCAGAAGCGTGGGGTCAAGATTCCGCAGGTTCCTTCTCTGCGAGAGTGGTCGAGCAAAGAGACGAAGTTGGGCAACCCCGCGCTTCAAGAGGCCGTGAACAGGACCAACGATCGAGTTCTCGCGCAGGCTCTCGCCTGGAGCAAATCCGTCAATGCCAGCATCGAGGACATCGTCCACGGTGTGCCTCCGTATCCATACGTTCGCGAGAGCCTCGGGAAGCTCGCCAAATTTGCCGACATCGTTATCGTCTCCGCGACCCCCTATGCGGCGCTGAAGCGGGAGTGGGAGGAACATGACCTCGCCAAACTTGTCTCCGTGATCGCCGGTCAGGAAATGGGAACAAAAAAGCAGCACATTCAACTCGCCAACGAGGGACGGTATCGGAACGACCACATCCTGATGATTGGCGACGCCCCCGGCGACATGGAGGCGGCTCGCGCAAACAGAGCGCTCTTTTTCCCCGTGAATCCGGGGAGCGAGGAGAAGTCGTGGGAACTCTTCTATAACGAAGCCTGCGACCGGTTTCTCTCAGGTGCCTACGCCGGCGAGTACGAAGCCAACCTCATCGCCGAGTTCGAGAAGGTCCTTCCAGAGACTCTGCCCTGGAAGCGGTAGGTTCGTACTCGCGCGTCGCACCAACAGCAATTGAACGTGCCCTTCAAGAAGGCGCCTTGCAGGTGCTCAGGTCGAACCAACATCGCCGGAGCGAGCGCCGCCCGGCTCCGCGGCCCGGGCCACGTGAGCGGCTCGCCGAAGGACCCTTTTGACCTCTCCGACGAACTTGGCAAAGGAAGGGTCGTGTCTCCCAGCGGAATAAAGGTCCGATATGTTGCCAGCGATCTCGCGACCGAACTCAGGGCCTCCCAGCAACGACGTAATTCGCTGGTCGCGCAGTGCGGTTCGGAGGATGTTCTTATAGTAGTCCTTCTCACACTTATACGCTGGGGGTTCGATGCCCTTCTTCAGACCGACGGCCCTCTTCAACGCCTCGGGGTCAAGGAGGTACCATCTTTCGACATGCGGGTCCGGTATTGCACACGCTATGGCATCGCGGAACGGGTCGTCATCCCTGACTTTCTTGATCAGTTGTTTTGCCCTTTCCTCAAAGCCCACACAGTCAGCGTCAACAGCCACTACGATCACGTCTGGCCCCCGGAGCTTGGCTTTTCGCAGGTCTCGGACGAAGTTGTTGAATTCCTCGACGACTCTGATACAACCTCCCCTCGCGGATATGACCTCGGCTGGCGAAAGGACCTGCTGCGGCATAGACAGATCAGAGGCAATTCTTTCAACCAGGGCCACAATGAACTCCTCTTGGGCGCGATCCTCAAGAAAATAAACGACTCGGAGTCTATCCACCCAATTCGCCTCTCAAGATGCGGTCCTCAAGGGCCCTCTCTATCTGATGGCCTCGGAACAATGGGCCGAGACATGAAAAAGGTCTGATGGTCGTGCGGTCCCCCTCTTTGCGGCAGACGAACAGCTGTTGGTCACTGAAGTAGGTTGGGAGGACCGCTGAGTGCGTGGTAACAATTATCTGCTTGCCGGACTCCGCCGCGTTCTTGAGTATCTCGCCGATAATCTTGAGTCGAACAGGGTGCACTCCGTTTTCCGGCTCCTCAAATGCTACCAGCGTCGCCTGATTGGCCGGGTGGAGGGTTGCAAGAAAACCTATCAAACGCAGGGTTCCCTCGGACATGAGCCGCGCCGAATAATGGATGCCATTCTCAAAGAGGCGTAGCCCGACCTGCCCCTCCTTTGTGGGGTAGACGTCAATCCGAGCGTCGCTGGGCATCACCTGCCTCAACGCCAGGTTCAG
>JAUYEE010000309.1 GCA_030691545.1 bacterium
AAGACCTCGAGATGTTCTGGTTCAGCTGGAAATGGAGAAGGCGTTCTCCCGTAAAGCTAAGGGAGAGAACGCGTGAAACAGCATCGGAAGCACGACACCGCAGAGGAAAAGATCGCCGTTCTGAGGCGGCACTTATTGGCACGGGTAGGGGAAGCGGCGGGTCGGTTCTCTGAGAGGTTGGACGGCGGTCTAAGATTTCTGAATCCAAACCTGCCCTGCCCCAATCCAACACGTAGCTGGGCCACAAGTGGGGGGAGAGCCGTCGGACGCAGCGGGGACTGGGAATTCCGCCGCGGTTCAGACGGACTCTCTGGCCCCGGCCGCTCAGACACGAAAAAGGTTCCCATAGATGAGGATGATCAGCAAGGCGATTATGACATTGTATGCCTTTCGCCCCAGACGCTGTAACCTCGAGTCCAGCGATTCCTTATTCGTGGCAGGTGAGCCGGATTCGGACTGGCCGCCTCATCGATCAACCCGAAAGGAAAGTCAAATTAGGCGTCGTCAATAAATAAAGGTAGCATCTAGATCAGAATAGAGATATACTTGCGTCGAGATGGAGAATGAAGAGAGTTCTCTGCGGCGGAAGTTCTCTAACGTGTGGCGACTCCTTGACGAACGGAGTCGGCGACTCATGGCTGCCAGCGAAGCTCTCGCCTTGGGGTACGGAGGCGTTTCGAGGATTCGACGCGCCAGCGGGCTTTCGCGAAAAGCCATTGCCAAGGGGATACGCGAGATCGCTGCGGGAAACGCTATGCCGGGGCGTATTCGCCGGTCGGGCGCGGGCCGGAAGAACATCGTGGAGCGCGACCCCAAGCTACTCGTCTCGTTGGAGCGTCTGATTGAACCGGAAACGCGGGGCGATCCCGAATCTCCCTTGCGGTGGATCTGCAAAAGTACTCGGACTCTGGCTGCTCAACTGACTCGGCAGAAGCATCCGGTCAGTCATGAGAAAGTGGCACAGCTTCTGCGCGACCAGAACTACAGCCTACAGAGCAACCGGAAGACGGAGGAAGGTGCGGATCATCCCGACCGCGACGCGCAATTCCGTCATATCAACGCCCAGGTGAAGCGGGCCTTGGCGACGGGGATGCCGGTTATATCGGTGGACACCAAGAAGAAGGAACTGCTCGGAAACTATGATAATAGCGGCCAACAGTGGCTTCCCGCAAAGAAGCCGGTCAAAGTAAACGGGCACGACTTTCCTTCTCCCGATGTTCCCCGCGCCTATCCGTATGGCATCTACGACCTGGCGCGCAACACGGGGTTCGTGAACGTGGGGACGGACCATGACACGGGGGCATTCGCGGTCGCATCCATCCGGGGGTGGTGGCGTAGCGAAGGCAGAGCCTTGTATTCGCGGTCGCGGGCGTTGCTTATCACGGCCGATGGCGGGGGCAGCAATGGCTCACGGTTGCGGCTCTGGAAACTGGAGTTGCAGAAGTTAGCGGATGAAACGGGTCTTTCGATTTCCGTCTGTCACTTTCCGCCTGGCACCAGCAAATGGAACAAGGTTGAACACCGGTTGTTCTCTTTCATCTCCTCGAATTGGCGCGGCGAGCCGCTTCGCGATTACGAGACGATCGTGAAGCTGATCTCTCGCACGACGACCGCCAAAGGGCTCCAAGTGACCTGCCGTCTGGATCGTCGGAAATATCCGACCGGCAGGAAGGTGACGGACGAGGAACTTAGGCAAGTGAACCTGACACAGAATAAGTTTCATGGAGAATGGAATTACACCATTCACCCCTCCACGCACTAAGCCAAGTTGATACCTTTATTTATTGACGCCGCCTTAAGGTGCGCATATGAAAACCATCACGAGATCCAATATCTACCTGCCGATGGCGGCGCTGATTCTGACGGCGGCGCTTTCCGTCCCGGCGGCGGCACAGCAACAAGTACCCTTCAAGGGTACGTTCCAAGGGAATGACACCGTCACGGGTGCCAGTCTCACTACAAGCGGCACGGGAACTGGCACCCAGCTCGGTCAATTCTCATTCCACCAGGACGTTACGATAAACCCCGCGAACCTCACGGACACAGGGACTGCTCGTTTGATCGCGGCCAATGGAGACAGCATCTATACGACAGTTGTCGGATTCGCTGGACCGTCGGATAACCCCGATTACCTCAAAGTCACGGAAAGGCATACCATTACTGGTGGGACGGGTCGATTCACAGGAGCCCAGGGGAGCTTTACCGTGGACCGCATGCACAAATTCGCACCCAGCGACGACGGAACGCACATAACTTTCGGCTCATTCCAGGGGACCATTACTTCCCCGGGTGCAGTTCACTGAGACCGTCAATAGTCGCGCGGAGAAGCGATGCCGAGTAGAACTGTCTGACGCCATTTCCCCAGGCGCCAGGGTCTTCGACCGTTTGAAAGATTCCTTTAGAGATTTTTCAGGCGGTCATAGGACCCAGGCGGGATCGCGCGCGGGTTTGGGCTCTTCGCCTGTGACATCCACAAAATGGGGTCACGTTGTTGGCGCGTCGGGGTCCGCCGTGGACCAGGCGCTCTCGAGGATGCGAATGCGATGCGCGCCGGCTTTGGCCAGCAGATGCGCTGTAGCGCCGATCACGGCCGGGTGCGTCCAGTGCGCCAGTTCCGCGGGCAGGTAGCCCAAGCGCGTGGTGGGCACGCCGGTCAGATTGACCTTCATGGCCACCGTTTTGCC
>JAUYEE010000346.1 GCA_030691545.1 bacterium
GACGGCAGAGGCTATCCTGGCATGTTCGCCGGTGGCGAAGTCGTTCTGGCGCGAACACGAGGCAGGGTTGCCCTCCGCCCATGCATCGCTCGCCTTGCGGATTGGATGGCTTAAGGAAAGTCCGCTCGGTCTCTAAATTCATAGTCTTTAACACCGGGAGATAGGCACATGGTTCACGGCAAAGCAAAGATTGGTGCATTGGTACTCGCTCTCTGGGCTCTGGGGGCGCCTTCCGTGGGGTTCGCCGACCGCCCCATTGTTTTCCTGACCCAACGGCAGATTGAGAGAGCAAGGGAGAGGATCGGGAAAAGCGACTGGGCGAGGTCAAGCTATAACAACATCAAAGCTTCTGCGAAACGGTGGCTGAACAGCAGCGTGAAGTTTCCTGAGGGGCCCACCGGCTGGTATCACGACTACTTCTGCCCGGAGCACGGCGTGCGGTTGATGTACGACCCGCAGAAACCCCACGAACATTATTGCCCTGCGGGGAAGCATTATGTCCGCGGGGAAAAGCTCGATGCGTATTGGCGAGCCACCACGCTGGGCAACTTAGTGAATGCAGCACGAGACCTGGCGACGGTCTATGCCATCGAAGGAGATCAAACCTGCGCAAAGGCGGCCGGGCAAATCCTGGTTTCTTTCGGTGAATACTATGACAGGTATGTGAGTGAAAAGAAGCCGCGGCGACTGATGTGGCAGACCCTGGATGAAGCGACGTATGTCCTTGCTGCGGTCGCCGCGTACGAGCTGATTTACGATTCCGGTGTTCTGTCGCCGGAGGATCGCAGCACCATCGAAGGAAAGTGGCTTCGGCCGACCGCGGAGTTCATCAAAAGCCAGACGCGAATCATCCACAACATTCACTGCTGGCAGAATTCTGCGTTGCTTTGCCTGGGACTGGTGTTAAGGGATAACTCTCTGGTGGATTTTGCGATGAACGATCCGCGCTCCGGATTCCGCCGTCAGATTGCCGAAGGGGTGCTCGAGGATGGGATGTGGTACGAGTGCTCGTTCGGGTACCACTTCTACACGGTCAGCGCGCTGGAGAACACGATTATCCCGGCGATGAACAACGGGATGGACATCTCGACTGAACTCGTGAAGGTCAAGAAAATGCTCCTGTTGCCAATCCTCTGCGCGGACCGGCACTTTGAGCTGCCCTCCCCGAACGACGGGAGCGGAGGAAAGTTGTGGGACAAAACGGGCGCGTACGAGTTCGCGTATTCGCTCTTTCCAGACGAGGCGAGGTTCGGCGGCGTGCTCCAGCTCAATTACTCGGAGTCGGCGAGCGGAAGGAGCGGAAGAAATGTCCTGCTGTATGGGAGGGAGGAATTGCCGGAGGCGGGGCTGGAGCCGGAGAGAGGGAGCGTGAATCTGGAGGCTTCGGGCCTGGCGGTTCTTCGAGGCTGGCCAGGCGATAGTTATCTGTACGCAGTCATGGATTACGGGCCGCAAGGCGGAGGGCACGGGCATCCGGACAAGTTGAACGTGGTTCTTTCGGGTTTGAGGCAGATGTTCTCGCCGGACCTGGGCAGCGCAGGCTACGGTCTGAGAATTCACGGCTCGTGGTATCGGCAGAGCGTCAGCCACAACGTTGTCGTGGTTGACCGCCAATCCCAGAGACCTTCTGCCGGGAAACTGGCTGATTTCCGGGGGACAGGAGATGTGCAATGGGTCAGTGCCCACGCGGACGAAGCCTACCCGGGGGTTCGCTGGCAAAGGACGGTTTTTCTCTGCGATGAGGGTTATGTTGTGATTGCCGATTCGCTCGAGAGCGCAGACGACCACCTTTTCGACTGGGTTTACCACAATCTCGGCAAGCTGACTGTGACCGGGGCTGAACTATCGCCGATGAGCCGCGAGGAATTCGGGAATCAAGCGGGTTACGATGTGCCAACGGAGCTTCGCGCCGGAAAAGCCAGTGCGGAGGTGATTGCGACCTGGGAACTCGGACGCGACAAACGAGTAATGCTGCGGATTCCGGCGCCGGAAGATGGCTTTAACGAACTGATTTCTGCCGTGGCGCCGGGGAATCCCTCCATGATCGAAATGCCGATGGTCGTCTGGCGAAAACGTGGAAGGGAAGCTCAATTCTGGGCTGTCATCGAGCCAACGGAAACCCAGAGCCGCGTCTCTCAGACGTCTCTTTCGGAGAGGGCGCTCACAGTCCGGCGCCGCGACGGAACGAGCCGGATTTTCTCCATTCACGACGGGAAACCATCTGTATCGGCAAATCGGTGAACTGGCGCAGAGACGACGTCACCATCCTATCTCCAGCCTGCGGTGCATGAGAGAGTGAGCATCATCGGAAGTCAATTCGGCAGCGACCTGCCCCGCTCCTCGCGCGGCGACGACAAGAAGGTTCTGCCCCTCTAACAGCCAAGAGCGTGGAATGGGAAACGTCTCTTGAGGTAGGTTAGAGCTGTAACGGATAAAACGCCTGCCGTTGACCCAGCATAGAGCCTCGCGTCCCGCGGTCAGGTTCAACAGAAGCGGTTGTTCCCACCCGGCTTGCGGGTGGAGGGTGAAGGGCAGGGCGTACCAGGTGATGTCGTCAGGGGCGGGCGACTTCGGGAGGCGAACGTCTTGCCACTCCGGCCCGTCCGGACGAGCGAACAGATGCAGCCACTCGCCCTTCAGTCCCGGCGAGACCTCCCATTGCAACTTTCTATCCGGAGCGGTGCTGATTTCAAGCTCAGGCGCCGACTGAAATTCGAGCGTCAGGTGCAACCGGTTCTCTGCCTGTCTCACGTCGCTCGCCAAGTCGAAGGCCCATTTGTTCTGTCCTGCGGTCTTGCACGAAACGGGTTTCTGGTTGACGTGCAGGACAGGGGGAGGCGTGAAGTTCCCGCGAACGACAAGCGAGTCAATGCCGCCCTTCGGAACGGCGGTGCGAAGCCTCACAAATCCGGGATTCCAGAAGCCGGATTCTGTTAGAGCGCTCGCCTCCGAGAGTGTCACGAATTGAGCGGCGTTATCCTGGAGAGAGGACTCCGCAGCCAATTTCCCTCTCCGGAAACTCAATCGGTAGGAGGAGAGGGACGGCGTTTTGACTGTGAATTGCTGCACCTTTCCATCGACTTTGGCGGAGACCTTTTTCCCGTCGAGGAGGAGGCTTCTCGGGGCAGTGGCGAAAAACGCGGAGACCCTCGCCTCGCCCGGTGTGCACAAGAACGTACATTGAAGCCCCGACGCCCCGGATTGCACGTCGGTGATGAGGTCGGCGTCCGTGACGAGCAGAGCCTTCTGCTTCCCTTCGCCGACAAAATAAGTGCGGGCGGCTCGCTCCGTCGAGGTTATCACGAGCAGCAGCTTGTCGAACTGAACCAGTTGCTCCTCGGAAGAATGGACATAGTTGAAACGAACGACTCCGCCGCCGCTGGAAATGCGAACCGACTTGCTGACGACCGGGGACTCGCCGGTCAGGATAGCCGTCTCGCCCGGCGTGTTTCGTTCCCCGTAGAGAATCAAACAGCGCGCATCTCCAAGCTCGGCGCACGAGAGAAACTCGGACGTGGAGTAAAGCACGCGAGTATCGTCAACCGAAATGCCTGCCACAAGAATCTTGCTTCCGCGGGGCGGCATCGGAATGTGGTTTTCTGCTGGAAACGTAACCGGCGCTCCTTGAAAAAGTCCCTCGACTCGAAGTCTCACGGCAGCCGGTTTGTTGTCGGTCTCCTCCAAGAAAATGTAAAGAGAGTTGCTTGTGGCCATGCCGCGGACACGGACGTTCACTGACTCTTCGGAGTCCGAACCCTGTGTTGCTGACAGAACTTCTATCCTTCCATCTGGACTGCTTTCGGCCGAAAGGAAGTCAGACCCAAACGACGCGAGCCACTGGCCAATGAGGCGGGCTGTCCAGAACGAATCGTTCAAGCCGCCGGAAGCCGATATGGGGGCGCGCTCGTAATGCACATTGCCCACGTCGTGCCGTCCCCAATACGGGAAATTCCAGCCTCCCGATGCGGTGTAGTAATTGACGAGACAGGCGCCGCTCGAAAGCATGGCGAGGGTGTTGATTTTGTATGCCTGGGCAAGACTCACCGCTGAGATCGCAGAGGGCGCAGAGGGGGAAGGAGAAAGATAGTTCTTGAACGGAGCGAACTCGGCAACGCATAGCGGGCGCGCGGGCCATCTCTGCCGCTGTCTGGCGAGAGCCGCCCGAACGGAGTCATGACCCTCTGGAATTTGCAGGCGAGACGCCTGCGCTACATCCGATCCCGGATAAATGTCGAGAGCCGTAAGCACGTCCGGAATATCCGCCGGCGGCCAGAGGCGGTAATTGATATACAGGGGCACTTCGATGCCTCTCTCCCGAGCCGCGCGCGAGAGTGTGCGGAGGTGCCCCGGCTCCGCCGAGGAGGGTTGACCGAGTGTATTCTCGTATTCGTTGTCAACCTGCACGAGGATGACCGCCCCCCCTCGCGTCACTTGATGGCGGGCGACAAGTGGGCAGACAGCGTTGTACCAGCGAGCCGCGTAGCGGAGATACAGTTCCCCGTCGCGATCAATGTCCGGGACCTTTTTCGCCACGAGCCAATAGGGGATGCCGTTGAGTTCCAGCTCGGCTCCCGTCACCGGCCCAATCTTTGCCAGCACGAACAGCCCGTGCCGCTGACAGAGTCCGAGAAACTCCTCAAGGTCGGAGAGGTCAATCTCTCCCGGCGTTCTTTCGTGCCACGCCCAGGGGGCGCACATGCTGATTGCGTTGAAGCCCGCAGCTTTGAGGCGGGAAATACGCTCCGCCCACTCCTCCTGCGGGATTCGCCAGTAATGAAGTTCCCCGCTGAAGAGAAAGACCCTTTTCCCGTCGAGGAGAAACGACTTCTCATCGTAGGAAATGGATGCTGGGAACATGATAGCGGGGGCAGCCGTCAACAGCACGACTGCCGCGACGCAAAAGAGCATTCTCGGCTGCAACAATCCTCTTCCTAAGTACTGTGCCTCATAAATTCGTTCACGTATTCACGGATGAATCCAGATGGTCGAGAAGCCCGGCTGAAGCCGGCTCGGGCCAACAAGGTTCGTTGCCCCGAGACCACCGCCTAAAGACGGTGGCTAACGGATGATGCCGGCTAAAGCCCGGCAAGCCATGGCGTCGTTCAGGGTGAGGGGCGCCCATCCGGACCGCCGTGTAGGCTATGTAACTGTATTTGCGAAAGTCTGTACTTAGTCCTGGAATGAAGGCGGAACGGGTTCCCCAAGGGCGGTCAGGATACTTGCCGCGACACGTTTCGCGAGCGCCATAGAGCCGGGGTCCGTGAAATGGACATCCTGCGGCTTCTGGAGTTCCTTGAGCTTTGGCAAGGCGAAAGCATGCAGGTCGTTGATGGGAACGCTGTTTTCATCCATCACCGCTTTCGCCGCGGCGTTGTACTTCACCTCGTCGCCGGGGATGCGTCCGGACGCGCCCTCCGGCACCGGCGTCGTGCTCGCCCAAATGAGTTTCGCTCCCGTGAACTTCAACCTTCGCACGATCTCTCGCAGGTTCTTCTCGTATTGTTCGATGGGAACCTGATACCGTCCATCGGTGC
Source organism: bacterium (assembly GCA_030691545.1). GTDB lineage: Bacteria > Auribacterota > JABMQX01 > JABMQX01 > JABMQX01 > JAUYEE01. The sequence goes on from JAUYEE010000346.1 coordinate 5,535, forward strand.
ATCGCAAATCGTGCAGCCCGAAGTTGAAGTGGATGACGTGCCACTTCACGCCGCCGACCGCCTCGTTGAGCCTTGCGAGTCCGTTATTCGTGTCGCCACCGTTCCAGGGGATGCGCTGGACGTTGACCTTGCCGGTGAGGAGCTCCCGCGTCTGCTCGGTGTAGTCAATGGAGATGGAATCGCCGATCAGAAGCGCGCGGGGCAGCTTTGGGTCCTCCGGAACCTGGCAGAGTTTCCTCTCCGGCTGGGGGTCTGTGAGAGAGCGTACCTCAGCGGTGACGCCAGGCCAGGCGTCCGTCCGGAAAGGCGAAGCGGGGAGTCGCGCCTTGTTGTAGAGATTGCAGCCCACCGGGTCGTCCCACCACGCGTACCGCACAGCGACGGGATAGTCAACCCCGCCAGAGGCGGGGCGGACGACGACGGTATCGCCCTCGATGTTCGCATCTGCCCAGACGAATCGGCGGTTCTCTCCGGCGATGGTGAACCATTTCAGCGGCTCACCCTCCGCGACCAGTCCTTCATTCACGTGCTTGAACTTCAGTCGGATGCTGTTGCCCTCGATGAGCATCGAATCGTAAACCGGGCCGGAGTACACGATGTTCTCGCCATAGGCAATTGCCCTCGCTGCAAGAGCGAGACGTCTGCCGACTTCCTGCTTGTTCTTTGGATGGATGTTATAGCTTTCGCCGATGTCAATTGTCACCGCCATGCCTGTGTTCGCCAAATCGAGCGTCATCACTTGCGCCTCGCGCAGTTCTGCCCATGACGTCGGGTCCGCCCAATTGTGGAAGTTCGCCAGTTGCACAAACAGGAACGGGAAATCGCCTTGGCTCCAGGCTTCCCGCCAGTCCTGAATCATCATCGGAAAGAGCCTTCGGTACTGGTACGCGCGGGTCGCGTTGCTTTCACCCTGATACCAGATGGCGCCGCCGATTGCGTAAGGGACTATAGGAGCGATCATCGCGTTGTACAGATTCGCGGGGCGATTCGGGTTGGTTCGCTGATCCGTGGGGCGTTTTGGCTGTTCCGGAGGCTGCTCGCCTTTTGCTTTCGCTTCCTCCTCCGCCTGCTTCCACTCGGCGAACTTCTTCTCGGACTCCGCCATCATCGCCGCAGACCTCGCCGCCTCCTCGTCCCAGTAGTCGAGCAATGGTTTGACTTCGGGGTCGGAGTCGAGGGTCGGGCGGCTCGTCCATGTTTCCGAAGCGGTGCCGCCCCAGGAGGTGTGAATCAGTCCAATGGGCAGACCACCATACGCTTTGTGCAGCTCCCAGCCGAAGAAGTACGCCAACGCCGAGAAGCCTTCTGTCGTGCGCGGGGTGCACTCCTCCCACGATGCTTCCACATCCTCCTGCGGCGTCTCCGCGACGGTTCGTGGGACGTAAAACAGGCGGATGTTCGGGAAATTGGCCTGGCCGATCTCGGCGTCCGCGCTGCACGCTTGACTAACCGACCACTGCATATTCGATTGCCCCGAGCAGACCCATACTTCGCCCACGAGAACGTTCTTGAAAGTCAGTGTGTTTTTTCCCGCGACAGTCAGCTCGTGGGGCCCGCCCACCTCGAAGGGGCCGATTTTCACAGTCCATCGCCCCTTCTCATTGGCGGTAGTCTTTGCTTGCTTCCCCGCGAGCGTCACGGTCACTTCCTCTCCGGGGTCTGCTTTTCCACAGAGGGGCGCCTCGACGCGGCGCTGAATGAGCATGTTGTCGCCGATGATCCGCGGCACGGAGACATCGCCGGCGGCCGTCCCGCAGGCAATTACGAATGCCGCACACCACAGCAGAACCATTTGTGCGCGATTCATCACCACCTTGTCCCTTTCCTTCCGAGGGATTCGCAATGCTTGACTTAGTAATGTCCATCAGAGATTGGATCACGTATTCACGGATGAATCCAGATCGTCGAGAAGCCCGGCTAAAGCCGGCTCCGGCCGACAGGGCTCGGTGCCCAGAGACCACCGCCTGAAGACGGTGGCTAAAGGAGGATGCCGGCTGAAGCCCGGCAAGCCAGGACCTCACTTAGGCTGAGTCGTGGCAGTCCGGACCGTCGCGTGGAGTATGTGACCGCATTTGCGAAAGTCTCCACTTAGCGGCCTCAAGCGTCTCTGCACTGTGCTACCGCAGTGTTATCCGCGCGTGTCCACCCTGCACCGGGGCGGGTGTCGTGAAGGATGCAGGCCCGCAGGGCGGGCCTGCGCTACCATGTCCACCCCACACGGGGGCGGCAGTTCCGTCAACCTCACCGTTTTGCGGGGAGAGGCTCGATCGTCTTCGGCTGAACGGGCTTCATGCCGGGCAGCAGAGGAAGCGGTTTCAGCAGGACGTCCGGAGGAGGGAGCGGTTCGACGATGGCAGCTTGGGGGTCAAGGGGACGAAGAAGAATGTTTCGGTAATCCACAGAGCTATGGTCTCCCTGGAGCATGAGGGGTCCGGGCGTCCCGTCTTTGTTGTCCAGGGCTCCTCCCGTGACTCCGTCCAGTTCCAGATCGTCAATAATCATCTTGTCGTTGTGCAAGACCGAAATGCGAGCCTTTTTCACGACCTCGCCCTTCTCGTTAAGGCGAGCCTGTCGGAAAAGGATGTCGTAGCTCTGCCATTCCCCCGGTGGTTTGGAAGCGTTCACTTTCGGGACCGCTTGGCCATAGATGGCTCCGCACATCCCCGCGCTCTTTCCTTGCTCATAGGAGTCCGCCACCTGGACCTCGTACCGCCCCTGAAGGTACACGCCACTATTGCCGCCCTTGGGGACCTTGAACTCGACGTGCAACTGACAGTCGCCGAACTTCTCCACCGTGCAGATGTCCGTGCCGCCGGCGTCGCGAGTGGTCACGTTGTGAAGAACACCCGCCACGGGGCTCCAGCTCTGCCGTCCATCGAGATTGCGGAGCCTCCACCCCTCCAGGTCCTTCCCATTAAACAGGCGAATCCACCCGCCCATCTCGGCGCCGGAAACACCGCTGGCAAGAACGCATACCAAAGCAACCACCGCCAGCCAGCACAGTTTTCTCATTCCCATGTTGCCCTCCTTTCTCTAACGTTCTGCGAAAGATTGATGGCCATTTCTTTCATGTCGGACTGCAGGCGGGGACGGGCCTGCGCTACCTGTCATACCGCACGATAACACAAGGTCGAACGCAATCGTAGCAGGCTTTCGCTGCGGCCTGCGCTGACAGCCCAAGTGTGTGCGAACCTTTCGCTCCCAACCAGAAAGCACATCGAAGGCTTCTCGGCTTCTCGGAAAAAACCCGTATTCCTTTGTCGGCGAGGCGTGGTAATCTTAACAGAAGAGGTCGCGGAGAGCGGAGAGAAAAAGCGAGAAGAACTCGGACAGGATGACAGGGTGGACAAGATTATCCTGAACATCGTGTTAATCCTGTGAAATCGTTTCTTCCCGACGAACAGGATGCAGCCATTCACAGAAAGGAGCCGGTAATGATGAAGGAATTGACTGCTGTGCTCGGCATGGCGATGGTGATCGCAAGCGTCGCAGGGGCCGAGGAAGCCAAGAAGCCCCGGCGGTTGTTGTTCGTGGTGGAAACCAGAGGGTTTCATCACGACAGCACGGAAGCTGCTATCCCGGTGGTGATGACGCTGGGGCGCACCTCGAAGCTGTTCACGACGACGGTCACGAACGACGCTTCGATCATCACGGGCGATTTGCTGAGGGATTACGATGCAGTCATGTTCTACACGACAGGTGAGCTTCCCATGGACCCCATCCAGAAGAATGCCCTCATGGCTTTCATCAAGCTGGGGAAAGGCTTCATCGGCATTCACAGCGCGACGGACACGTTCTACAAGTGGGCCGAATATGGTGACATGCTTGGGGGGTACTTCGACGGACACCCCTGGTCGCAGGAGGTCACCATTAACGTCGAGGACCCCTATTTCCCCGGGATGAACCGCCTCGGAAAATCGTTCGTGTTGAAGGAGGAGGTCTATCAGTACAGAAACTGGTCGCGGGACAAGGTGCATGTCCTGCTCAGCATGGACGTCAACTCCGTGGACGTCAGCAGGGGAAAGCGGGCCGACAAGGACTACGCGATGGCCTGGTGCAAGCAGTGGGGGAAGGGTCGCGTGCTGTTCAACGGATTGGGGCACTACCCGGAAGCCTGGAATGATCCTCGCTTCCAGAAGATGATCTTGGATGGAATTTGCTGGGCGATGGGGGACCTGCCGGACCGTGTTCCGACGGAGGAGCCAAAGCAGAACAAGTAGAACGCGACGGTGACTCTCCACAGGCTCACCTGCTTGCGAGGAAACCGCGGAACCGCCCTGGCCGCGACGGCCAGGGCGGTCCCTCTTCACACAGGTCAAAGGGGATGAAGCGCGTGAGGCTTTTTCGGCAACTCGGCTGCTTCGGCTGCGCATTCGCCCTCTTCCTGTCTCTGGCAGGAATGGCGCACGCTGCGCTGTCGGGGAGTACGGAGCGCATCCGGGACATGATTGCCAAGCACGACTTTCCCGGAAGCGAGCCGGTCATGGACCCGCAGCAGCAGTTCATTGTCTTCTCGCCCGACCAGCGGCTCTCGAAAGAAGTCCTCGACCTTGTTCTGAGCCTCCGGCAACAGACGTACGGATTCTTCGGCATCTCCAAAATCTCCGACCAACCGGCATTCGTGCTGATTTTCCCAACGAAGGAGCGGTACGGCCTCCAGGGCACCGGCGGGGCCACCATGCAGTTCAAGTACCGTAACCAATACGTGCGGCTACTCGCCTCATACCTCCAGGAGAAGCTCAAAGAGGAGATTCTTCCTCACGAGATGGTTCATTTTCTGATCGCCGACATGTCCGCGCTCGGAACCGGCGCCGAAGGAAAGCCGCCGGAGCTGCCCATCTTCATCAACGAGGGAATCGCGGAGTACTTCAGCGCGTCTGCGGGAAAGCGAGTTCTGTTCGAGAAAATGCTTTGGGAGGCATATCAAGCAGGCAAGTTGGAGCCATTCAAGGGGATCGTAACCTCAACGGGGAACTGGGCGGAGGCGCTCACGCCCGGACAGAGCGCCTGGGTGCAGCGGGCGCAGGGCTACAGCGTCGTCTCCTTTCTGGCGTCTCTCCCCAACGGCAACGTGAAGCTTAGAAACTACATCGTGAGCTTCGCCACCACAGCGGGGCGTGTCGCACGTGAGGAAGCTTCTCTTCGGGCCTTTGAGATGGCTTTCGGCAGGGACTTCCCCTCTTGGGAAGACCTTCAGAACCGCTGGGTAAACTTCATCCGGGAAAGGGAAATCGTGGTTCTCGAGGCGGAGTCGGCTTCCGTGACAGATTCTTCCGGTGAGAAATGGGAAGTCAGGAAGTACCCCAGGGAAAGGCTGTGGCTCAGCGGCGAGAAGGAGCTCGTTTTCCACGCTGAGAAGCCCGGAAGTTTCGTCACGCTCCAGGCCGATCTCAACCGCCCGGGCGCCTTCGACGTGTACGGCATCTATACGCAGGGCCAGACCCATGGGCGATTTAAGCTCGCCATCAACGGCAGAGAATTCCCCGTTCTCTTCGATGGGTACGAGAGACGAGAGGAGCTGTGCGAACCTTTCCCCCACGGAAAAACTCTGGTCGGTCCCGGCGCCATCAGCGCACAGTTTTCCGTAGCGGACAAGGTCACAATCTCCGGCGGGTACGATATCGGGATTGACTGCCTCCTCCTACGCAGAGACAGTCGGCTCGAAGAGCAACACAGAGCTTCGGCTCAGCGATTCGTGCAGACCGGCGTCAACAACTACCAACGAAAGCAATTCCGGGAGGCGGAGGAAAACTTCACAAGGGCGCTGGACCTCCTTCCAGGTGACGTCGCGGCGCTCGAATGGCGGGCCTATGCAAGAATGGCGTTGGGTCGCCCGGATGAGGCTGAGGAAGACGTTAACGCTGCCGTTAAGCTCGCCCCTCGAAGTCCGAGGTTCGAGCAGTTGAAAAAACAGCTCGAGGCCTCAAAGAGCCGGAAAAACGAGCAGTGACGCCGCCTCGAGGATTCGGTTCCGGTCTTTCCGACAGGATTCGCAGCCTGCCTGCGTGCAGACCTCTTCCTTCCTGCGCGGCCGAGGGGGTGTGGCTACATTTCAGTGGGTCGTTGGCATCTCAATGGGGGCTGGCGAGAGGTAACGCCGCCCCGCCCAGGCGGGGCTGTTCTGAGGGCGTCCCGCCCTCAGAAGGCGATGGCCACAGCCACTCGCTTGAGCGCGGAGCACCTCAATGGGGGGCAAGATGCCCCCCAGACAGCCGGCAAGATGCCAGCGGTACGGCCAGCTATGGCCCGCCTTCCACGGTTGCCACCTATCTGTAGCCGCACCCGGCCGGGGGATTTGCAGGATAATCATCCTGTCCATCCTGTTATCCTGTCCACTCCTTGCTTCGCTGCGCGGGAACTGTCTCTGCGGCGGAGGGGGGCCGGTAACTTATCAGCCCGGCAGGGAGAGGTTTTCCACCGCCGGGCCGACGCTTGCTAGAATGAGTGCGTATCGGGCATAGCAGGTTCGGGGAAAGGTTTGTCATGGGGGATCTCTGTGTGCGGGCCTACTATGCCCGTTTTTAAGTACGAGTCCCGCAGTGCGACCCTCATGCCACCGCGCAGGCGAGGCGCGCCTGCTCGGGTTGACGTTCCCACCACTCGTGAACCGCCGCCAGCATTTTCTCCGCCTTGTCCACATCCAGCGACGGCGCCAACACCACTTTCTTTTCGGCGAGGTCCAGGAAAAGGGAAGACTGCCCCACGTCCGCCACAACGAGTTCCACCCCCAGCGGAGCGAACCGCGTCTGCCATTTCTGCATCCAGCGATGGGCACTCATGGTTTGTCTTTCCTTGGTTCCTGGGATTAGAGTATTCAACCACTCTGTGGTGTGCATCTCTCACCGCATGTTTCTATCTCTTAGACGTTCCGGCGTCTAAAAAGTTTCAAAAAAAGTTTCCCCGATGCGTGCTTACGGGCGGTCTTTTTTTCTCACACGAGGACGCCAGCGCAATTGCGGATGCGCGATTTCGGATTGGGTGTCCGACGAGAGTTACAGGACAGCAGGGGTAGTTGCATTCCGGCGGGTGTCGTTGCACCCCGGTGGCAATGGCGCCGTCGCGCAGTTATGGCGTCAGAGGCGCCGAGCAGCGACGGTGAATCCGGTGTGCGGCAGGTCGCTCTGTTCGGAAGGCGACGGGGGTGTCATTGCATCCCCGCCCACCGGATCGGCACTACTTCTTCGCCTTCTGCTTCTCAAGAAGCACGTCTTTCGTGATAAGTTCGAGGTTGACGAGCTTGACCTTGTCGCTCTCCGGGATTTCCTCACCCTTCATGAGCTTCAGGGCCATCTTGACGCCTTCGGAAGCCATCCAATCGGCGTGCTGGTCAATGGTGCAGTGGATGGAACCCTTGAGGATTTCTTCCTGGACTGCCTTGAGATTGTCAAAAGCGGCGACGAGTATCTTGCCTGTCTTGCCCGCCCTGTCAATGGCTTTGATGGCGCCAAGAGCCATGTTGTCGTTCGCGCAGAAAAGCCCATTGATTTCCGGGTGGGACTGCAACATTGCTGCGAACTTGTCAGCCGCCTGCTCGGTTTCCCAGTTTGCCGTGTCGTGAGCTACTTCAACCACTGCTTCGTTGGTTTCTTTGATAGCCTTCTCGTAACCCCTCCTCCGTTTCTCTGCGTTATCGGCGGCCCGGATGCCCTCGAGCATGGCGATGTTCCCTTTGCCTCCCATCGCACGGATGAGTTCTTTGGTGGACATGTACGCTCCCTGGACATTATCCGTGCCGATGTAGGCGACGTACTTCAGCCCCTGCGCTTTCACCTCGTCGGGGTCAAGGGGGTTGTCGAGGTTGATGATGGGAATGTTCGCCTTGTTTGCGGCGAGCAACGGCCGGACGAGTTGCTTCGAGTCGCCGGGGGCGATGAGAATGACAGCCACTTTCTGGCCGACTGCCACAGCGACGAGGTCCGCCTGTTCGTCTATCGCCGTTTCTCTGGAGCCGGACATGACTTTCAGCTCCACGCCCAGCTCCTTCGCGGCTTCCCTTCCCCCTTTCTCCATCGTCTGAAAGAACTCGTTGGTGAGGGTTTTCATGATGAGGGCGACCGGCCGCTCCGACTTCGGTTTAAGAACCACGATGAGCACGACGGCAACGATCGCCACCAATCCGATGATGAGCGGAACACGATTCTTTCCCATATTCGACCTCCGATTCTCGCGGTGACGGTGGTGGGGTTTGGTGCCTCAACCGCGACGGTGCGCAGGCGTTCGCTGCACACCGCGACTTCTGTTAGAGCGCTCACCACCTTCGGAGAAGCGATAACAAAACGGCAACTCTCGCGTCAAGCGCATTCGTCCGGCGCCGACGGCGCCACGTCAGCGGCGGCGCCGAGACAAGGTTGCGGTTCCTGTTGACAGAACCCTCGGAGCGCTGTACGGTTTCGGGCGAACCGTGTTGCGAAATTCAGGGAGGAGACAGCAATGAAAACGAATTGGACAAAGAGCCTCGCAGTAGTCGTGGGCATCGTGCTGACTGGCATAGCATTTTGCGAAACTGTTCCCGAAGTAAAGAAGCTGACAGTCGAGAACGTCTTGACGCTGAAAGAGCTCGGCTTCACCGATGAGGTGATCCTGAAAAGAATCACCGATTCCGGCACGATCTTTGTTGCCGAGGACATCGAGAAGCTGAAGCAGGGAGGATTCGGCGATGAGTTCATCGCAAAACTCCCCAAGCCTGAGGCTCCAACACCTGAGGCTCCGGCACCCGAGGCTCCCGCACAAGAGCAGAAGAAACTGACAGTCGAGAACGTGCTCGTTCTCAAACAACTCGGGATCTCAGAAGACTCCATCCTGGAAAAAGTGAAATCGTCCAAGACCGTTTTCACCGCGGAAGAGGTGCAGAAGCTCAAAGACGGAGGAATGAGCGAAGAGTTTCTCAAGAAGCTCGCGCCCCAGGCGGCGGTTGAAGCTCCTGAAGTGGACCTCGACGCGGCTCGGGAAAAACTGCGCACAACCGTCACGGAACTGAAGAATCTTACTGATGCGGCGAATACTGCGATGGAGGAATTTGACGGGTCTGCGAAGAAACTCCAGTCTTTCCGGGAGGCTGGAGTAGTGACCCAAGAGGGGTTTGTTGAGGGCATGGAAAAGGCGGCTCAAAACCACGTCGCCGCGTCTGATGAGAGGGTTGCGAAAGCGAAGGAACTCGAAAAAGCGGTGGCGGCTGCTCCCTCCCTTCCGGAGAAGAATGCGGCGACGCAGATTGCGTCGCAGGTTTTGGAGTACCTGGAGTCCCTTCGGAAGACGCGAGAGCTCGCGGTCGCCGTTGCCAAAGGCGAGAAGGAGAAGAAAGAGCTGGATGCGTCGCGCACTGCGGGAGGCGATTTGAAAGCGAAGCTGACCGCTTCCCATAAGCTGTACCAGACGGATGCAAAGAAGAAGACTAAGAGCGAATGGGCCAGCGACGCGCGGACCGCGAGCTGGCATGTGGATGCGGGCGGCGCTACGGTGGACATGACGCTTCTCGTGGACGGCAGCTACAAGTGGCACTACAAGGCGGGCAAGGAGGTCGAGGACATCCAGGGCACCTGGAAGCCGGTGGACAACTCGACAATCGAGGTGACGGAGAAAGGGAGTCGCACTAAGAACCGCATCCCCTGCAAACTCATCGGCAGAGACACGCTTGAGGTTACGCTCCAGGGTGTGGTTTTCCAATTCAAGAGAAAGTAAGAGCGGCACGTCGAGGCAGTCCAGTTTTCGCGCGACCGCATAAGTTTCTTCTCTTGCGCGATGTGCTCACCGGGCGCCAGCTTGTTCGCGGAATCGTATCCTATTTCAACGCAAGGCAAAGGGGGGGACGATTTGCAGCGGATGTTTGAGACGACACAGGAAGGAGTTCGCTATGAGGATGGGTTGGAAGACGAGTGTCTTAATCGTGATGTTTGCTGCGGTGATGCCTTCTGAATACCCCGCCGATGGAGCAGAATCCTATTCGTTCGTCCTGGCGTGGCCGAGTGAGAAGGTCAGCTCCCACGTTGAGTTCCGGTATCCGACGGGCATCGCGGTGGACCCCTCGGGGAACGTTTATGTGGCCGACGCGATGGGGTCGCCCATCCAGAAGTTTGACGCCTCCGGGGCTTGGATCGAGCAGTTAGGTTCGCTCGGGAGCGACGACGGAGAATTCGAAGGCGCCCGCGCCGTTGCGGTTGATGCAAAGGGCAACATTTTTGTTCTCGATGCTGGCAACTATCGGGTTCAGAAGTTCGATCCCTCCGGCAAGTTCCTGTGGAAGTGCGGTGAAAAACGCTATGGTGAAGGCACAGGACAATTTGACTATCCCACCGCAATCGCTGTAGATTCCTCCGGCAATGTCTTCGTTGTGGACAATAGAAGAGACGAGGTTTTGAAGTTTGACAGCTCCGGCAAGTTCGTAGTGGAGTGGGGTTCGTCAGGCTCGGACGAGGGGCAGTTGGACTCGCCGCACGGCATCGCCGTGGATGCGAAGGGCAACGTCCTTGTCGCGGATTCTGACAACAACCGCATCCAGAAGTACGATTCACAAGGCACGTTCCTCATGCAATGGGGCGAAGGAGGCGACGGAGACGGAGAGTTCTTCTCCCCCGAGGGCATCGCCGTTGACTCCAAAGGGAACGTTTACGTCACGGACCTCAACGGCGCCGTTCAGAAGTTCGATTCCTTGGGGAAGTTCTTGTCAAAATGGGGATCCGTGGGCTCCTCGGAAGGATACATGACCGAGGCTCAAGCTTTGGCTATTGACTCCTCGGGAAACGTCTATGTTGCCGACACGGGGAACAAGAGAGTTCAGAAGTTCCGGCCGGATGCGGCTGAGACTGCTCCTGAGCCAGCGGAGGACGAAGGCGTGCCCGCGGAATCGTACGTTTTCGTGACGAGCTGGCCCAACGATGATTCAGACCTTACTCTCGATACGCCCAGGGGAATAGCGATAGACGCTGCCGGGAACGTCCTCGTATCGGATTGGCAGAATCATCGGCTTCTGAAATTCGATTCCTCGGGGAAGCTTCTGGCAGAATGGCCCTCGGCACGCGGTACCCACAAGTTCGACAACCCTTCGGGCATCGCGCTGGACAAGAAGGGAAATATCTATGTGGCCGGCGGGGAGGACAATAGCGTGTACAAGCTCAATTCCTCCGGGAAGATTGTGGCTGCGTGGGGAGGCCAGGGAGACGCGGATGGGCGGTTTTCCTGGCCGATGGGGGTGGCTGTGGACCTCTCCGGAAATGTTCTTGTCTCGGACACGGACAACGACCGGATTCAGAAATTCGACGCCTCGGGCAAGCTCTTGGCCAAATGGGGTTCGCAGGGCGAGGGACCGGGGGAGCTCCGACGACCCTACGGTATAGCGGTGGACGCGAAAGGAAACATCTTTGTCGTGGACGGGTCCAACCACAGCGTTCAGAAATTCGATTCCTCAGGGAAGTTTTTGGCCGAGTGGGGGAAGGAAGGGGGTAGGGACGGAGAATTCGTGTACCCAAAGGGTATCTGCGTGGATTCTAAGGGAAATGTCTTTGTTGCGGACCAGATGAACAACAGAATTCAGAAGTTTGACTCGTCCGGGAAATTCTTGACGGAGATAGGCGGTGGCTTTGCCGATTCCAGGGAGGGGCGGTTCGATTCCCCGTGGGGCGTGGCGGTGGATTCCTCCGGGAACGTCTATGTCACCGACCAGGACAACAATCGCATTCAGAAGTTCCGGCCGGAGGCTCCTGAGCCCCCTGTTGGGCCGAAAAAAGATGTTTCCGCGGAACCAGAAAAGACAGTGCGACCAGCGGGGAAGCGGAAGCTTTCGGTGGAGGATGTTGCGCTCCTGAAAGAGCTGGGCATCGCCGAGGAGACCATTCTGAAGAAGGTTCAAGATTCCGGGACCGTGTTCTCGGAGGCGGAGACAGAGAAACTCAAGGCCGCCGGTGTGAGCGACGAGTTGATCGCGAAGCTTCCGAAGGCTGGCAAAGCAAAGCCGAAGCTCACGGCCGACAATATTCTTATGCTCCACGAGCTGGGTCTGTCCGAGGAGAGCATTCTGAAGAAGATTGAAGAGACGGCATCAACGTTCTCGACGGAAGATGTGGAGCGATTCAAAGGTGCAGGTCTGAGCGAGGACTTCGTCGGGAAGCTCACCGTTACGGAGACCGAGACCGGGAAGAAAGAGATAAAGCGGGAGAAAAAAGAGGTAAAGGGGGAACCGCCGGAAGAGGGAATAGCGGGTTCGTGGCGATTGAAAGCAGCGGGTCTGGATGTGAGCCTGGTTCTTGGAGAAGATGGGACGTTCTCCCAGCACTACGAGTCGGAGGACGAGGTGGAGAACATGAAAGGCACATGGAAGCAGAGAGACAACGAGACGATTGAGGTCAAGGATGAGAACAATCCCGAGAGCCTTCTCATCCCGTGCAAGCTTATTGACGCGAACACGCTGCAAATCTCCGTGGGAGGGATGACCGTCCAGTTCAAGCGAGAGAACTGAGGTGTTCTGCCCTGTCCCTTGCGGAACGCGACGGGGTTTAACGTCGCTACCGGCTCTCTGAAAGTCGGGACAACTCTCGTCTCAAAACGGCGAGCACATTTTCGGGCTTCATGCGTGCAAGCTCGGACAGGGAGTTGTCCTTCGCGAGGGACTCGGCAATCATGAATCCCACGTAATAACCGGCTTCCGGAGGAATCGCTGTGTCGTTCGGTTCCGCGCCGAAATAAATCCGCTTGATTCGCTGATCGTTGTTTCCCAGCTCTTTCAGCAACTCTTTCGCCATCGTCGGGAGAAGCTCCTCGCACCGGTTCATCTTCTCGGCGGGGAAGCCGAGGTATTGACTAAACCGGTACCCGGGGACCACCACAGCCGATGCGTATGAAGCCAATCCTTCCGCCCAGAGCGTGCGATAAAGCCCACCACTCGAGTCGAAGAATTGGAAGTGGTAGAGGTGGAAGAGCTCATGTGCAATCGTGAGGCGAAGCTGCGGTTGCCCCGGCTCGAAATTCTCCAGACCGATGGCAAACACATCCTTGCCCTTGACGTCAACGACCTTCCCACGGAAGCTGAAGGAGATTGTGACGTAGAAGTCCGTTGAGGGCTTGAAATCGGGAAACTGCTTTTGAAACGCATCGAGAGTCGCTTTGATTTCATCGGCTGCTGTCAGGTTGAGTTTCCGAATGACCGGCATCTTCGTCGCCACCTCTTTCCAGAAGGTCTCGATGCACCAATCCTTGAACTTGTCGCGGTCAGCCCCTTCCTTCTTGCGATAGATGGCATCCTGGAAGAAGTCGGGATATTTCTTCTCGAGGATGGAATCCCACCTGGCCTTCCGCTCGGTCGCGCCGAGATTCTTGCATTCGTCGTGGTAAAAGATGAAATCGTTGACGATGTTGACAATTCGGTACTCAGGAGCGCGTTCGGTTTCCGCAGCAGCGGGTCCCATCACGACGCCGCAACCGATCACCGCGGAAAGAAACAGTCTGACGATGTGTACTGCTCTTGACATATTCGCTTCTCCTCAGACGCTGCTCGGGTCGTCGAGCGGCGTCCCTGACCATGTCGCAATTACAGGAAGAGCGCGCCGGGTTGCGTTATCGCTTGCCAGGCGAACACGATGTTCTGGCAAATCGCATACGATGTGTCGTGCAGGCATTTCCCTTGATGGTCGCGTCAACATGATAAACTCCCTGCCACTGTACGGACCTTTGTAATGCTAATGAAGGTATTTGTCAATTGCTCACAGTTGTGGGGGGTGTGGTTGTATTTCAGCGGGCAGGCGGATGAATCCTTTAGTCGAGAAGTGGCGCCATGGCGCCACGGAAGCCGGCAAAGCGGCACGCCTCCTGGGCCCGGTTGTTCCAACTGCCAGAATGCTCCGTCACGCGAGGCAAACCCGAAACCGGGTCCCCGAGACGAGCTGACCAACCGCTGAACTACAGCCACACCAGAGGCAAAGATCGCCTCTTTATGCCGCAGGGAACCTGTGCTATGCTGCTGTGGGCAGACCCTGTAGGATTGCACGAGACTCACACTGACGCGGACTGACAAGTCATGGCTGAACCGAAGGTGTTCATCAAAACCTACGGATGCCAGATGAATGAGCTCGATTCCGAGTTCATCCTGGGAGACCTTCTGGCGCGCGGTTTTCGCCGAGCAGAAAACGAATCGGAGGCTGACGTTGTCCTTCTTAATACCTGTTGCGTGAGGGAAATGCCGGAGAGGAAGGCTTTCGGGAAAATGGGGCTTCTCGGGGAAATGAAGCGCGACAATCCGAACCTCATCCTGGGCCTTTGCGGCTGCATGGCGCAGAAACGGAAAGAAACACTCTTCAAGCAGATGCCTTTCCTGGACATCGTGTGCGGCCCGAGTCAGATCGGTCAATTGGCAGAAATGGTTGTTTCCGTCCAGAGAACGCGAACGAGGCAAATCCGCATCGAGGAAGACGCGGCCGGGAGACTGGATTTCCGGAAGGCGAGCCGGAGGAGCGCCATCAAGGCCTTTGTCTCCATCATGCATGGGTGCGACAATTACTGTTCCTATTGCGTCGTGCCGTACGTGCGTGGGCGAGAGCAGAGCCGTCCTCCGGAACAGATTCTCGCCGAGATTGAGGACCTTGCGGGGAGGGGGTACAAGGAAGTGACGCTTCTCGGGCAGAACGTCAATTCTTACGGGAAAGGATTCGCGGCGAGCTACGACTTGGTGGACTTGCTCGAGCAGGTGAACCAGATTCCGGGGATTGAGAGAATCCGGTTTGTCACCTCTCATCCGAAGGACATCAGCCTGCGATTGATGGAAGCCATGGCGCGGCTGGAGAAGGTCTGCGAGCATCTTCATTTCCCGCTTCAGTCTGGAGCGGACCGAATCCTGCAATTGATGAACCGCGGCTATGCGCTAGCGGACTACGTGCGACTCGTGGACGCGCTGCGCGCCGTCATGCCGGACATCGCTCTGGGCACGGACATCATCGTCGGATTCCCCACGGAGACGGAGGAAGACTTCCGCGATACGCTGGAAGCGATGCGACGAATCGAGTATGATAGCGCGTTCATTTTCAAGTACTCGACGCGCGAAGGAACCGCCGCTGCGAGGCTTCCCGACGATGTTCCTCCGGAGAAGAAGAAAGAGCGCAACCAGGAGCTTCTGGAGCTTCAGGAAGAAATCTCGCTGAGGAGAAACCGACGCTGGATCGGGCAGGAAGTGGAGGTTCTCGTCGAGGGTCCGAGCAAGCGGAATCCGGACAAGATGATGGGGCGAACACGCCAGAATCACATTGCGGTGTTTGACGGAGGGACGGAGCTGGCGGGGAGTCTTGCCAGAGTGACGGTCGTAAGAGCGACAGCACTGACGCTGTTCGGTGAGCTGGCGCAAAGGGGAGACGCCAGTCCGGGCCGGGCACTCGCCCACCGGCGCCGGCAACTGCGCCCCATGCGGAGGACATATAATCCAAAGTGAAATCAGGGAAGGAACGGAATGAAAATCTCGGATTACCTGAAGGAAAAAGAGAAGATTGATATTCTCGCGCAACAGGATAAGTCTCTGGCGATGATCGAGATTGACCCAGAAGTGATGGACGGTCTCCCGTGCATCAAGGGAGGCCGCGTTCCCGTGTACATCATCCTGGAGCTTCTTCAGGAGGGGCACGATTTCGAAGCCATCATCAAACAATATCCCAGCCTGAACCGCGACAAGATCAGAGCGGCGCTGCACTTTGCGGCGCTCTGCGCGTCTCTTTGAGGAAGGGCCACCATGAAGGTTATTCTCGACGAGTGCATTCCGCATGAGGTGAAGAAGCTCTTCGACGCGAAGGGGATTGACGCATCATCGGTGGCGGGTCTGAATCTGCCGAACCGCTCGGACGCGATGGTCCTCGACTACGTGCGAGTGGGCGGAGACATTTTTATCACGTGCGACCGCCGCATGAAGAAGCAGGCGAAATTCGGGCCGTTGCCGAAGAAGGGGATCATTTACGCGAGGATCGAGCCGTGGACTCCGAGGCACGTGGCTCTGGCTCTGGAAGAATTCCTGCAAAAAGAATCCCTGAAGAACGTCATCGGGAAGCGTCTGGTTCTCCGAAAGCACGATTGGGACTTTCTGCAATAGAGCTTTTGGGGGCATGGGCTCCTCGTTGGCCCGGCAGTCTGGCTTTGCCCGTATCAGCCCGCGCCACGCGAGGAGACCTGAAGTCCGGTCAAATCAGAGGTTTGCCCCGCACTTCGCACTCAGGACAAACAGTGCTGCTTGTATTGGCAATTACAAGCTGGTAGACTTGTAGCCACACGATGGCATCAAAGGTACTTACAGTAATACTGGGCGATCTTGTGCACTCCCGAGAAAGCAAGGGCAGGCAGGAGTTATCCCGCCGGATTCACTCTGCGCTCATCCACCTCCGCCATGAATTCACTGAGGAATTTTATGCTCCCCTTGTCCTGACGCGGGGCGTTGATGAACTGTCCGGTGTGCTGAAGCGCCCCAACATGAGCTACAGGATTTGCACGCTCCTAAATGCGCGCATGAGTCCGCGGCTGATTCGCTTCGCTATTGTAAGGGGAAACGTGGACATCGCAGTCACCTCCAAGGATGCCCGTAGGATGGACGGCCCGGCGTTTCATGCAGCCGCCGACCTCCTCGCAAAGGCGAAGACGGACAACTTGTACTATTATTTTAAGCTGGGATTCGAGTTTTCGGAGATAGACCCCTGGTTGACTGAAATAGCCAGCCTTCTCCACATCATACGCAGTGGGTGGTCTGACCGTCAACGGCGCGTGGCCAATCTATACGTCAAACTCGGAAGCCAGGAGGCTGTCGCTGACCGACTTCGCATAACGCAGCAGGCAGTATCTGATGTGCTTCGGCGCGCTCATCGGAGAGAATTGAAGCGAGCCGAAGACTTGATTGCGGAAGTCTTGGAAAGGGGCGGCAAACCACAGCTCTAAAAGCTTGTATGTCGCCAAACAAGATTTGAGCCTTGTTTTTACACTGGGGGCCCGCTGAAATGAACATCGTGCAATGTGTTGTTGTGGGTTTCGGTTATATTCTGACCCTTGCGACGAGCGGCGTGGTTGTCCGCCACTTCATTGGGAGCGGTCGCCCCGCAGAGAGCGGGAAGTCGCCCCCAGAAAGAAGGTATGACACAGGGGCAATTATCGGTAAGTGTGAAAACTTGCTGACGATCACATTAATCTTAGCAGACGCCTTTACTGGCTTGGCCCTGATTTTCGCTGCGAAGTCAATTGTCCGAAGTGAAAAAATAAAAGAAAACGCCACCTACTACCTGGGTGGAACGTTAGTGAATTTCACCTATTCTGTCCTTATGGGATTTCTCATACGGCTCGTTCTGGGTGCCCTCGACTGCTGACCATGGTTCCCAGCACGACCTGCTGGACGAAGGCCTGTAGTCCCTTATGAAACCAACGCACGAGACCAGCCGAATTCCGGCGACCGGACAGACCTTTTGGCAGGCTCAGGGGCGCCAGGTCATTGCAGTCCAGTTTCTGCACTGGAAGGTCTCTTCCGGCGCCCAGGATATACGGAACGTCATCAGGTAAAAAAGTGTCCAAGCTCACGCCGTTAATGAACCAGTACAAGTCCGTCAAGAAAGACCACCAGGACTGCATTCTGTTCTTCCGGCTGGGGGACTTTTACGAGATGTTCTTTGACGATGCGAAGGAGGCGTCGAAGATTCTGGACATCGCGCTGACCTCCCGCCAGGGCGCCCCGATGTGCGGGGTTCCGTACCATGCCGCGGAGTCGTATCTGAGCAAGCTCATCGCCGCGGGGAAGAAGGTGGCTATTTGCGAGCAAGTGGAGGACCCCAAGGTCGCCAAAGGAATTGTCAAGCGGCAGGTCACCCGCATCATCACTCCGGGGACCTCGATCACAAGCTCTGACCTTGGCGCCAAGAAGAGCAACTACATCGGATGCCTTTGCCAGCGTGAGGGCTTGTACGGCTACGCGTTCATGGACGTGTCCACGGGAGAATTCAGGGTGACGGAGTTCAATGACCGGTCCCTCCTTCTCGACGAGCTCCAGAGAACGTCCCCTTCCGAGTGCTTGATTCCCGAATCACTCGATGAACAATCCGAAATACCCCGGCAACTTGACGGGGTCATCCCAACGGTGTTCAATCGGTGCGAGGACTGGATGTTCGATTACGACTCCTGTTACGCCGCTCTGACCGACCATTTCAGAACGCATTCACTCGATGGCTTCGGCTGTCAGGGGATGACGGCAGGCATCACGGCGGCGGGAGCTTTAGTCTGCTACATCCGAGACGTTCTGAGCCAGACGCTGAACCAGGTCACGAGAATCGTCCCTTACGTTACCTCCGACTTCATGGTCCTCGACCCGACCTCCCTGCGAAATCTTGAGGTCCTCGAGCCGATTCGGAGAGGTTCCCAGAGCCACACTCTGCTGAGCGTGATGGACGAAACGGTGACGCCGATGGGCGGGCGACTCCTCGCGCAGTGGCTGCGGCAGCCGCTTATGGATTCTCTCGAGATTCGCAAACGGCAGGACGGCGTCGAGGAACTGAGTGAACATCAGACGGTTCTCTCGAACGTCCGCCTGCCGCTGAGGCAAATGCGCGATTTGGCGCGCCTCATGAGCCGGATTGACTCCGGGTACGCCACGCCGCGGGACGTTGTTGCGCTGAAGGAGTCGCTCAGAATCCCGCCGAAAATAAAGGAAGAACTGGTCAAGTTTGAATCGGCAATCTTGAAGGAGTGCCGCGAGAGGTTGGTGGCGGTGGATTGGTTAGTCGAGCTAATCGAGCGGGCTGTCGTGAACGAACCACCCGCCCACGCTCGGGAGGGCCGTATTTTCAAGCCGGGGTACAGCGAGAAGCTCGATGAACTGCGCGGCACGTCGCGCGACGGCAAGAGCTGGATTGCCGCATTTCAAGAGAAAGAGCGCGACCGGACCGGAATCAAGTCGCTGAAAGTCGCTTACAACAGGGTGTTCGGATACTACATCGAGATTACAAACGTGTACCGCGATTCCGTGCCGCCGGAGTACGAGCGAAAGCAGACCCTTGTGAACTCGGAGCGGTATATCACGCCGGAACTGAAGGAGTACGAGTCGAAGGTGCTTGGAGCCGAGGAGGAGATTGTTGCGCTCGAGGCGACGCTGTTCGAGGAACTGAAGAAGGAAGCGAGCAAAGCGACGCCCGAGGTACAGTCCATTTCGGAGGCGGTTGCCGTGCTCGATATTCTGTGCTCGTTTGCCGCGTCGGCTCTTGAGAAAAACTACGTCAAGCCGCTTGTCAACGAGGGCGGCCGCATCTGGATCGACGAAGGACGGCATCCGGTCATCGAGGCGGCGATGGTCGGCGAGCGGTTTGTTCCCAATAGCGTTGAGTTGGACTGCGAGGAAAACCAGCTTCTCATCATCACGGGACCGAACATGGCGGGCAAGTCAACCTATATTCGCCAGACGGCTCTCCTCGTTCTGATGGCGCAGGTTGGCAGTTTCATCCCAGCCAAGAAAGCAAGCATAGGCGTCGTGGACAGAATCTTCACGCGGGTGGGGGCGTCGGACGAACTCACCCGCGGGCAGAGCACGTTCTTGGTCGAGATGAACGAGACCGCCAACATCCTCAACAACGCCACGCCAAGAAGCCTCATCATCCTCGACGAGATTGGGAGAGGCACAAGCACGTATGACGGCATTAGCATCGCCTGGGCCGTCGCGGAATACCTGTCCTCTCGACCGGACAAAAAAGCCAAAACTCTCTTCGCGACGCACTATCACGAGCTAACGCGCCTGGAGGGGCTTTTCCCCGGAATCAAGAATTATAACGTTGCCGTGCGTGAATGGAACAACGAGGTCATCTTCGTAAGAAAAATCGTTCCGGGCGGGACAGATAGAAGTTACGGCGTTCACGTCGCGGGGCTGGCGGGCATCCCGCCAACAGTGGTCCAGAGGGCAACCGAGATTCTCCAGGCTCTTGAAGAGAACAGCGTCAAGGAGCCGGAATTCGCCGCTCGTGCGAAGAAGCGCAAGATGCCCGCCCCTCAGCAGCTTCTTCTCTTTGCGGACAGACCCAATCCCGTCATCGAGGAACTGAAACAATTAGACCTTGACTCCCTTTCCCCCCTCGAAGCCCTGATGAAACTCAAGGACCTAAAAGACAAAGCGAAATAGGCTGCGCTCGCCGCTGTTCAGCAACCATCTGTTCAAGACACACTGAATTCGGCACGCGTATGGGAATGGCAGGGGAGCGGTAGATTGAGCATTCCGGGTCGCCAAACCCTATCCCCCAGACCCCAAACCCGGGCTTCGTACTTGGGGTTTCGGGTTTGGGGTATGGGGTTTCCAGTTTCGGTGTTGGGCGGACCGGAAACCCGATCAACAAAATCGCGTTGACCTGCCAGGGTGGTGGTGTAGAATGAAAGTATGAAGCCTCGTGTGTACGCTGACACCTCGGTTCTTGGCGGGTGTGAAGACCCGGAGTTTCGCGAGTCGTCCCTTCCATTACTTCGCGCGTTCGAACGCGGGGACCTGATCCTCGTCCTGTCGGAGCTTACTCTGCGCGAGCTTGATACAGCTCCGGAAGCGGTTCGCAAGCTGGTGTCTGAAATTCCTGAGGCGTATATTGAGGCTCTCGATCTCTCGTCGGAAGCCGAGGGACTCGCAGCGGCCTACATCGCCGACGGGGCAGTCGGCTCAGGGATGCGCGCTGACGCTCTTCACATAGCCCTGGCGACGGTGGCTCGCGTTGATGTCCTGGTCAGTTGGAACTTCAAACACATTGTAAATCTCAGACGAATCCATGCCTATAACGCTGTGAATCTGAAGAGAGGCTATCCCCTCTTAGAGATTCGAAGTCCTGCGGAGGTCTCAGGATATGAGTGAATCCGCGCCGAAAGCGTTCGATTGCGTGCAGAGCATGCGTCAAGCTCGGAGCAAGCTCAACGCGGAGATGGGGGACAAGAACTTCGAGGAACTGGTCCGCTGGCTTCGCTCGTACCAGTACTCCGACCCTTTTCTTCGGCGGCTGGCGGAACGAGCCGCGCGACAGGCCATGCCTCCGGCCGGGACTCCGCCTCGGCGCTGACTGCCAGCGGTCCAAACCTCCCGATAATCTCCACTGATACCTGGGTGGAAATGCCTGCGCGAAGCTCCGCGCCTTTGCGCCTTTGCGTTAACCCTCATCCTGTTGCATCAACGCAGAGGCGCAGGGGCACGGAGAAGTCGCGGACGGTCAGGTGTGCTCTGGGGATGAAGCGGAGGCATCTCAGGGAGGAAGCAGAGCGGGGCGGGTCTCCATCGGGCTCAGAGACCCGGGGTTGGGTTCTCCGGCTGGTCTCGTAACAGGTCCGCGACCTTTTCGATTCGGCGGCAGAGGCCGCGGATCGCATTGACGTCGTGGGTCTCAAGGCCGGTCCTTCCCAAAAGCCTCCTCAAGGAGACCATGATGTTTTCGAGGAGGTCTCTCCCCCCGGATTTGTCGTAGCCGATGGCAGCCAGCGTGCAGCGGACGTGCTCGAACATCCCCTCGACTTGTTCTCGCGTGGCGAGGTCGAGGAGCGGCGGAAGGCTCTCGCTCACGCTGGCGAGGTATAGCTCGTAGCAGACGATGGCGACGGCGTGGGACAAGTTCAGAGAGGGGTAATCGGTTTCTTCGGGAATGGTGACGATGGTGTGGCACACGGCGATCTCCTCGTTCGACAGACCGCTCTGCTCGCCTCCGAAGACCACCGCGACGGCGTTGTTTCTTGCGGCTGCGACGATTTTGGGAGCCGCTTCTCTCAGATAATACATCGGCCGCCGCACCTTCCCAATTCTGCGGGTCGTACCGACGGCAAGCTGTACCCCCTGGAGAGCCTCCTGGAGGGAACCGACGATGGCGGCCGCCTCCAGAATATCCTCGGCGCGGAATGCAAAAGGCTTGATCTCTTCGAGCTTGTAGTCAACGGGGTTCACGAGGACAAGGCTCGACAACCCCATGTTCTTCATCCCGCGAGCCGACCAGCCGATGTTGCCTGCCGCTTTTGGGCTGACCAGAACGATTCGGATGTTGTCGAGTGCTTGCGCCATCTATCGCAAAGACAACTTAGTATTGTGTCTCATAAATTCGGTCACGTATTCCCGGATGAATCCAGATCGTCGAGAAGCCCGGCTAAAGCCGGCTCCGGCCAATAAGGTTCGCCCCCTCCATACCACCGCCTGAAGGCGGTGGCTAAAGGAGGATGCCGGCTGAAGCCCGGCAAGCGACGGCGTCCGTTAGGCTGAGTCGCGGCGATCCGGACCGTCGTGTACGATACGTGACTGGATTTGCGAAAGTCTGTACTTAGGTTCTTGTCTTCTCAGGTTCGTTGGTCAACTCCGCCGTGGTTGAACCGCAGCAACACTGTTCTCCCTTGTCATCGCTGACCCGCGGCCCGATTGCTGCAACAGCCTCCACTAAAGCGCGTCGCCCCCCGGCGCGGAGGGGCGCTCATCTTTGGAGTATCTCCCGAGATACACCGCCGGCGCGCGACACTGTTCTCGAAGGTCGCTGACAAGCCGCTCCCCCAGCTCGCGGGGTCTAATCTCGATTTCACCGAGTTGTTCGATCTCGAAGAAATGGAGGTTGTCTATCTCGTCCTCACGCCTCTGCAACTCACCGCTCACGATTCTGCCGAGCCAGAATGTGTCCACGACGTGTTTGTCGCCCTTGAAGAAGTCGCCGACGTAAAGAAGTTGAATTGGCTCGATTTGCAGCCCGGTTTCCTCGGCCATTTCTCTGCGCGCGCAATCCAGCAACCCCTCGTCTTTTTTCAGTCCGCCTCCGGGCACAATCCAGAAATCCTGTCCCTGCGCAACGTGCTGGCGGGCGAGAAGGACTTTTCCCTCGTGCACAACGATTACTCCGACGCGAACTCTCAGTTTCTTCCCGGGCATGGTGTCTTTCCGAAAGGAACTTGTCCCGATTGCGCCGGGGGAGGGCCCATGTGATGAAGATGCGGCGTGG
The DNA here is from genome assembly GCA_030691545.1 of bacterium. Lineage (GTDB taxonomy): Bacteria > Auribacterota > JABMQX01 > JABMQX01 > JABMQX01 > JAUYEE01. The sequence continues at coordinate 28,439 of JAUYEE010000346.1, forward strand.
TCCCCCGGAGAATCAATGGAGGTTGAAGACCGTTTCCTTTGGCCAGCGGCCGGCGGGGCTGTATCTCACACGTCCGTCCACATAAAGGAGGTTTCCTCCGCCGGTGTGGTTCGGCCGCTCCGTGGTCATGGCGCCGAGACCGCAACCGTCGTCTCCGGCGACGGGCGGGGTCTGCACAAGCTCCAAGCCAATGCGGACAAACTCCGGGTCGCTATCGCGCCGGGCCTGAATAGTCCCACCCGGCGCCTGAATCCTGCCCAGATAGGCGTAACTCGCGTTGGAGATGTCCGGGGGAATCTGGTTCGTCGGGTCGAACGACGTCGGTCTGACCGCGTCGGACAGACACCAGAATGCGGCCGGATTGTCGAGATAACTCGGGAAGAGCAAATCGAGGTCGCGGTCTTCGGTCGGCGAACCGTCCTCCGGCGGAAAATATCCGTCGTGTTCCCCGGCGTATATGGTGATCGCCTGCCCGATGCCTCGCAGGTTGTTGAGACAGGCTGCCCGGCGAGCCTGCTCTTTCGCCCGCGTCAGGGAGGGTAGCAGCATCCCCGCGAGAATGTTAATGATGGCGATGACCACCAAAAGCTCAATCAGGGTGAACGCCTTCTTCTTTTTCATCTTTTTCACCCTCTCCCGGTTCGCCCTCAGGCTTTTTCGCGGGCTTCTTCCGAATGTCAGAAAAACTCC
>JAUYEE010000259.1 GCA_030691545.1 bacterium
ACGCAATGGCAGAATCTGGTGATCAGGTGGGTTCGTGAGAGCGAGCTGCCCGTGCTCCATCGAAGACTTATCGCTCTCGACCTCGCTAAGACCCTTCCTCAGGTCCTCCGCGATACCATTGTCTGCGCCGGGGCGTCAACCTGCAAGCTGGGCATCTGCCATTCCCGCGGACTCGCCAGCGCAATCATGAACAGGCTGAATGATGACGGTCTGGACCTGGACAAGCTCGGACAGCTCAAGCTCCATATTAGCGGTTGCCGCAACTCCTGTGGTCGTCACCCCATTGCCCACATCGGACTATTCGGGACAGCACGCAGGGTAAACGGCAGGCTCGTACCCCACTATGTGATCCAACTGGGGGGCCGGGTCGCCGAGGGCAAAACGAGGCTCGCAGAGGGACAAGATGCCCTCCCGGCACGAAACGTTCCAGCATTCATAGCCGACTTCCTCCGCTCTTTTGAACGGTCCCCATTGTGCCCTGATTACGATGCGTTCCTCGACACGGAGGGCAAGGAGGTAGCGAGAAGACTCGCTGCCAGGTACAAGGAGGTCCCGCCGTTCGAGAAAGACCCGAATTGCTATTTCGATTGGGAGATCGAGGCTCCAGCCCCGGGCACAGCAACAGCCAGCGCGGGCGGCGCTGGTTGACAATCGTTCAGAGCTTGTCCGGCAGCCGCTTCGAGAAGCAGGTGTGGAAGAAGACAGCCAGGGGGGACTACAGCGGCAGCAAAAGCGAGCCGGTAGGCGAAGAAGTCGAGACCGAACGACCCCACCGCAAACACCGCCCCCGCCCGACGACGAACAGTATTGGCACAAGTCTTCCCCCGAACTCCTTCGCTACGCCTTAAGTTCCAATCTCGCCATTTCCGCTCACTCGCCCAGCCCCGGCATCTTCTTCACCAGACTATCAATCTCCGCTAATTCGTCCCTCAGCATCTCCCGTACCATGGAGCGCAGCTTCCCGATACTCTTTGTCGTCCCGGCGCCACCCTTGTCCAGCCAGGTTTTGACTTTCTCCGTGCACTCCTCTCCAAGCTCCGCCAGCCGCCGATGTACGGCATACTCTAATCGGCCTTTTCTTTGATGAGCGCCTCTACCGTTGCCTTGGCTTCCTCCAAAAGCGCCTTGGCCTTCTGGCGTGCCACGTAGGATTGCTGCACCAGGTCGGCTATCTGCCGCTGGAACCTCTCAGAGGGAAGCAAGATCAGGAAGCGTGCGATGTCGTGAGGGTATATTTCGCGCTGGCCGGACCCGCAGGCCCATTTCTCGGCTTGGAGAAGGCCGGGAGGGGAGTTGAGGAACACGGAGAGGTAGAGGGGACTACAGCCGGCACCAGGACGAACGATTGTCACGTGATTGCTTGCAATGCCCTTTCGGTCCCCAAGCCAGGCGTTTGTTCTTCCAACGTAAGCGCCTGTGGAGTAGATGAGCACGTCGCTGTTTTGGAGTCGTGCCCTTTTGTTCTGGTCCCAAAACTGGGTGTCCGTCCGCTCCGTGGCCTCTGTATTGAGCATGTATCGGCCAAGATGCTGGCTGTTGACGACGATGATGTCCCCGTTGTCCACATACGCAGGCTGAAGGCCGCGCTTGATGTGGGTTGCGATGTGTCCAAGTGCCTGCGCCCGCCCGGTCTTGTTCAGGTGGGCGATGAGCTTGTCGTATTTAGGCTGGAAGTGCTCGGCGTCGAGGCGGTGAGCCTCCCTCGCCCGGGGAAGGGGGACCGTCCACCACTTGGGCTGGGAAAGGTCAAGCTTGCGCCAGCCGATCTCGTCCAACACGATTCGCTCGGCTTGGAGATAGAGGGATTCGGACTGCTTGAACTGCTCTCTTGCTAACCTGAGCAGACCGTCAATCTTCTGTTCAACGTCACGGGAAAACCTGGGAACGTGCAACGTTTTGAGGAACGGAGGCGCCACGTGGGGTTGACCTGCACCGTATCCGCCCCGCTTGATGAGCGCCATTCCCGCATCGGTGTTGAAGAAGGTCGCCAGGTAGCCAGCGGGAAGATCAGGCTTGGGGCGGACCACCAGGTCATCCGCGCATGCATAGAGGGGGGCCGGCTCGCCAAAGTAAGGCGCGGCATCGCCGTAGTTGGCTCCAGAGCGCGTGAGAACGACATCGTTCGGAAGTAGCCTGTTACGCGAAATCAGCCCTCGGACTGATTCTGGCATGAAGACGGTTACGCTAAACTCAAGGAAGTTATGCTGGATATTCTGCGCCAGGAGGATCTGAAGCCCTTGGTCTTCGTAGACCCGTTTAATCTCCACAGGATGGATAATCTTTTCGACGCACTGACCCAATAGTGGGTGTTTGGATAAAGAACGCCTGAGCTTCAAATACTCCGGCCTGTAATACTCCGCATCAAGCCGCTTGGCCCCCTCCAACTCCGATACTTTCACGACAGACCACACGGCCATTAGCGCGCTCCATGGTTTTGTTTCATGAATTCCTCCGAAAGTCGCATGGCGATCTGCGTGTCGTTGTACTCGATGACCCCTTGCGTCTCCAACTCTGTCAGCACTGACATGAACAGTTCCGGGTTGAGGTCGCGCATGGGGGCGAGAAGCCCGCCGTTGTAGCCCGTCCGACGAGGGTAAAGACTTTTGAGAATGGAGATTATGCCGTCACGCATGCCTGACCTGCTTAGTGGCTCAGTCTTCTCTCCGGCTGTCGCTTGCATTTCTTTCAGACCCGCCCTGTTCACGCGGTTGACCGCTCCACAGTGGGGGCATACAAAAACGTCGGCCTCTTGGTACGGCGCGGGTGGTTCCTCTATCCCCTCTGTCTCCTCGAATAACGGGACGTCGCCCCGTACCAGGGGGGGTATAAGTCGACCGCAGTGGAAACATTTCACTTTCACCTCGGCGGCCTCCTACTTCCAGAACGAGAGTCTTTCTTGGAGGGCGAAGTCACGGAAGCCTTCAGCGATGTCATCCAGGTCATGGTCCATAATGCGCTTGCCTTGGTCGTCGGTGGCGTAGGTGCCGTCAGGATTCTTCTTGAAGACGTAATCGCCGCTATTGTCCTTGACGGGCCTCTCGTTGACGGCCAGGAATACGGGATAATCCCGGAGGGGCTGTTCGTCCTTCAGGCGCTTCTGCAGGAACAGAACACTTGTTTTGGTGCCGGTAAAGGGTCTGAAGGTATTGACATGCAGCCCCACCACCGCGAGGACGCGGGCCGTACCCATCACCCAACTGCGGATGTATTCGGCGTTGGTGTTGTTGAGGTTTCCCTGGGGAAGAACGATCGCCATCCTCCCTCCGGGCTTCAGGAAGCGGAGGCACCGCTCAATAAAAAGCACGTCACGCGTCATCTTATTTGCCCGCTTGTTCTTGGTGTGGTCGCCTTTGTAAGCCAGGTCATAACCTCCGAGGACCTCCGGCTGGGTGATATTTCCTGCGAAGGGAGGATTTGTCATCAGGACGTCGAACATTCCGTCGCGTATCTTGTTCTGCACAGACTCCGGGTGGTCTTGCCAGTCGCGGGGGTCTAAGCTGTTGACCCGATATACGTTGGTCCGGCCATCCCCGACTATGAGCATCATCGCCTTGGCTACCTTTGCCAGGCGCAGGTCGAAGTCGATGGCGAAGAGCTTGCCGCTGGCGTACTGGCGCCGGCGTTCCTTCCACTGATTCTTGAACTTTGGTCGGATGTACTGGTCGCAAACCCAGTTGAGGGCATGAATCATAAAGCCGCAGGGGCCGCACGCGGGGTCCAGAGCGAACTCGTCGGGCTTAGGGTTGAGCATCTTGACGCACATCCTCACGACGGGGCGCGGAGTAAAGAATTGCCCTTTGTCGCCCTTCTGCTCCGGGTTAATCATGTACTCGAAGGCAGCGTCAATCACGTCCAGGTCGGCATCATAAAACTTCTTGTGTTGGAAAGCGGACGCCACCGCGACAAGGGCGCGCGGATCCAACTCAATCCTTTCGCGCTCTGAGAAGATGTCGGGCCATTCCAGGGCTGCATTTTTGAGAAGGCCGTTGAAACGGTCGTATTGCTGCCGCGGGCTGGCGGTGGTGGTGCGGAAATCCATAGGGTCATCATCGCCCTTGTCAAATTCGTCCCAGAGCTTAGCGAAGATGAGCTTAAAGACCTCCTCGAAAGCCGACACCCCGGCATTGGCAAGGACGGTGTTTTCCAGATACTGGACCTCTTCCTTGAGATCGTGGATGGGCTTGAGCTGGCTCTTCTTGATGGGCGTCTTGACATCGTCAAGGTCCTCATTCACAGCGGGAAGCCGGTGAAGCTCCTCGAAGAGGTTGGGTTCCATGCGGAGCTGGTAGACCTCATCGTTCCCATTGATCCAACCCCCGTAATAGACCCCCGTGGCGTTCATGTAGGAATGTAACTGTTCCAGACCATCCTTCCGAAGGGGTTTCTTAACCTCGATGATGATATGGGGTGTCAACTTTGCATCTTCTTTGTAAAGCACCACATCGGCCTTCTTGCTGGCGTAGGCGGAGCCCATCTTAATGGGGACCTCCATATCAATACGACTCGGGGGGTAATTCAGGTCGTCGATCAGCTTGCAGATGGTAAGCTGGCGGATGATCTCCTCGGGCTTCGCGACGCGTCTCTTGCCGGTCACCGTGCAAATGACGTAGACCTTGCCGCCCTCCTCGGCAAGCTTGAGTTTGTTGAGTTCCCGAGGGTGAAAGATCCTCAGGCCGTGCTTGACGTCTGGGTCCCTAAAGATGCGGTCGAGCAGGTTTCCATAACAGTTCTCACCACGCTTCTCTGCCTCGCCTATGAGCTCCGGGGAGTTGTCCTGCCTCCCCTCAGGCGTACGGCCGCGCTTGTCGGCAAGTCTCCTTTTTGCACTCATTTGTCTGACCTCCTGTCCCACCGCCTCAGTCGGCAGGCCAACTCGTACGCCGCAGCAATGCGAACGATCTTGACGTCTCCAAGCCCCTTGATCTTAAGGAATCTCTCGAGGGGTTGGTTGCATATCCGCTCGAGGGACCCGAACATTTCGAGCACCTCTTGGGCAATTTTCGTAGCCGGCTTTCCGGCGATCCCCGTGGAAATGAGGATCGCCAGGAGTTCCGCGTCTGTGAGGCTCGCAGGGCCCTCCTCTATCAACTTGTCGCCGGGGTTAGCGTAGGTTCGCATTGCGACTGCACCTCCCTTCATTCCCTTTCAGAACATCCATTTTAGCAGCGTCAGAAGAATACGACCACTCCAATTTTCTCATCAACTGGTGCTAGATGCACAAATTCAGTTTTGGGATCGAAATTCGTGTGCAGTTTGCCATTCACGGTGACGCGGGTGATGGGTTTGCCGTCGGGGTGGCGGAAGCGGACGTGGATGGCTTTCGGGGCGTTTCGGGTCGGGGGATCGAGGGTCATTTCGATTCGTCCCTCGTTCACGAAAGAGCGCATCTCGAAGCTCATCGGGCCGAAGTAGGTGGCGGCTCGCTCGATGGAGATTTTCTCGCCGTCCTTCATCCAGTAGCGCGGAATCGCTTTGCCTAAGTAAAGCTCGTCGCCCTTCTCCCCGATGAACATGAGCCGCAGCCAGAAAGTACAGTTGGATTCGTCGGAGGCCTTGTAGTGGTCGCCGGTCCAATCGCCCATGTTCGGCAGCGGATGCTCCGTCAACATGCACGTGTCGGGGAAAAAGCCGACGGCGAAGGAGTTGAAGTACGCTCGCACGTAATGCTTGATCTCGTCGCGGAAGAGATAAGGAATGGGGCTGCAAAGCAGCGACGGCTGCATGGAGAAGCCGCCCCGGTCGAACCAGTACTTATCGAAGTCGGGGACGCTGTAGCCGAACTGATTGGAAAGATAGAGGTTGTCTTCGAAATCTTTCATGATCCAGGTGGACCGTTCGTCCCACGGCTCGAGCAATCCCGTTCGCACGAGGTGGATGGCGCCCTCGAGGGTTTCGGTGATCCAGCCGAAGGAGCGGCCGCGGCGGTGGACTCGTGAGGGGATGTGGGGGATGTACGAGCCATCGCGCAGCTTGACAACGGGCGAGCGGACCATCGCTTCGTTGAAGGCCGCGAGGAGGTCTTTGCCGTAGGCGTCCGCTTCGGCAACGAGCCGGTCGGCTTCGGGATGGCCGATGTCTTTCAGAACCTTCGCGGCGTTGTCGAGTCCCCACCAGCTATAGACGTTGGTGGAGAGCCAGCACCACCAGTCGCCGATGTCCTCGAGGCGTCCCTGCGGCAGAAGCCCTTTCTCAATCGCTCGGTGCGGTTGGTTGCACTTGGTCATGTGATGCTTACGTTCGCGGATGATCCAGTCACAGCCCTTGACGATTTTCGGGGCGGATCGTTCGAGCCATTCCTTATCCCGCGTGTACCAGTAGTGTTCGCCCATGCACCACAGCACCCAGCCGTGATGCTGGTTGTACCCGCCCATCTCGTATCCGCCGGCGCCGTAGAACTGCCCTTCGGCGCTCGTGTAATCGCCGGGGAGACCGACGGTGCCCTGGTAGTGGAGGAAGCTCTCGAGCGCCTTCTCGGCTTTCTCGTGGTAGCCGCGTCGGTCGAGGTCGCTGATCATCATGCACGATTCGTTGCTGAAAACGCCATAGTGGAACGTGCCGACCTTCGCCATGCCGCGGTCCGAGCCGACCTCTCGTTCGGTGTTGATGAGGAGATGCCCTGTGTGCGCCCGGTAGAACGAGTTGATCCACGGCTCCGGCGTCGTGATTTGCGTCCCCGCGTCAAGGCGCTTCCGCCAGAACTCCGCGACTGTCGGCAGTTCTTTTTCCACGTGGAGTTCTTTGAGGCGGGCAAGCTCCTCGTCCGTGGACAGGTTGATGAAGGGGATTTTAATGAAGATGGAATGCCTTTCGCGCGCCGGGACTTCGACCCTGTAACTGATGTTCTGTCCTTCTGGCTCGAATGAGCCTTTCCCCTTCCTGTCAAAATGCATCCAGAAAATATTCTGGCCGAGGCGCTCCGTGAAAATAAGACCATCTTTTTCCCGGAAGGGGCTGTCGCCCGCTGCGCTCACCGACACGCGGAGAGTGGCGGAGGCGGGAGTGTCGGCTGCGTTTTCAAGGTCCACCTTCATGAGAAGAACGATGGTCTCGTCCGCCTGCAGAGGTTCGTCGGAGAGGATGTCCTTCTCAAGAGGAGCGGTGAAAGCGGTTTGCCGATAGAGCACGTTTCCCTCTTTCCATTCGGTGATGATGATGGGGAGGCAGCCGTCGAGGATGCGGCGATTGAGCGGCTTTGAACCGGGCAAGCCGAAGCCGTAGCGGACATCATTCCCGTCCCAGAGGATTCTCCCGCTATCTTTGCCCCTGATTCGGCGAAGCCAGCCGACGTGGGCAAAAACGTCGCCGTTCGCCTCGACGCCGAAATGCTGCCGGCTTCCTTCGCAGTTCAGAACAATGTAATGCTGCCCTCTCTCCGGCATGGCGTTCCAGGTACGCTGGAAGGTCTGCTCCGGCATCTCGAAAACGCGGCTGTAAACGTCAGCTCCCTTTTTCTTCTCCCATTCGGCTTTCACGGACTCGTACGTCGCCGCATCCGTTGCCTTCTTCACGAGGACGCCGTAATCGGGGATGAAAATCCTTTCGCCGCGAACGATGTCATCCATGGCGAAGGAGAAGCTGCGTGCCGGCGCACGAACCGTGACAATGGTTTTGTCGAAAGAGTTGACGTTTGGGCTTTTGGTGTACCAGATTGTGGCCCCGATTGCGTCTGCGATACCTTCATACCCGTTTATCCTCCAGACCCACGGGCGATGCGCAGGGTAAATGAGCGAGCTGCCGAAAGGGGGCCCAAGGAACCGGGGATTGGTCACGTGGCCGTTGAATACTTCGACCTCGGCCTCACCAACCGGCCGCTTCTCGGCCCAGATGATGTCCATATCCTCCCGCTGCCAAGTGGAATCGGAGAAAGCACGAAAGCTCTTAATTTCCGGCGCTTCCTGAGGGAAGAGGAGGCGGAGCTTGAGGGTCGTGCGGTACTTGGCGTTGAAATCTTTCAGGTCGGGGAATTCCTTGGCGTTGAGGGGACGGAAGGTATAAGTGGCGGTCTCTGCCGAGATCGAAACGTCCACATCGGCGTCTCTCCAGTGGCCGTTGTACCAGTCGCCCACATCGAGCCATCCCGACCCGCCGGCGCCCGATTCCCTGTCCCTGGGGATGCGGCGATGAGGCCACTGCGACTGCCAGTACTGGAGCTTTGCTGCCAGCACAGCAACTGCCGGTGTGTTCTCCCCATACGTCACAACCACCGTGACGATGTCCCTCGGGTCCTCCCAGATGACGCCACAGCTTTTCCCGTCCTCCGACGGCAGCGGATAGCCGTACGGGGCCACATCCACGGGGCTTCCTACTGTGGGCAGACCAGCCTCATCGGAGACTGGCGCCACGCCAACCGCGACTCCTATGCCGTGCCAAAGCGTGACCACAAGAACAACCTGGCAGAAGCGAACGAATCTTCTCATGTCTTTACCCTCCTACTTGGCATTCATTCGTGCTGACGCCATTATACTCCTTGTCGTCCCGTGAGCAAGCGAACTCCCCCTGGACTGTGTGTACTGTATTGGTATCCCCTCACTTAGGCGCGTCAGACGTGGCAGAAGAGAGAACAAGATTCGGACAGGATAACAGAATGCACAGGATAATCCCGAGAATCCTGTTAATTCTGTCGGATGTTCCTCTGCGCTCTCTGCGACCTCTGCGGTTAATTCCTCCTGAGAATGAAGGGATACGCTTTCGCGCAGATTCAGGTTGACATTCTCAGGAAATCTGCAATAATGCTGACGAAACAACGCATACGAACCTGTGATAGGATAGTAGATGTACGCGATTATCGAGACCGGTGGAAAGCAATATCGAGTTCAGCAAGGCGACACGATCGAGATCGAGAAGCTTGATTCCGGACCCGGCGATGAAGTGACCTTCGATGCGGTGCTTCTTGTGGGGGAAGGCAATGACCTTCTCATCGGCCAGCCCAACGTCGTCGGTTCCAAGGTCATCGGGCAGCTCGTCCGCCAGGACCGAGGCGAGAAGATTATCGTCGGAAAGTACAAAAGGCGAAAGAAATATCGCCGCAGAACAGGACACCGGCAGAGCATCAGTGTCGTCGAGATCAAAGAGATAGTCAAACCGCAGAAGGAATAGCGCGATGGCTCATAAAAAGGGAATGGGCAGCACCCGCAACGGGCGAGACAGCGCCTCGAAGAGACTCGGGGTCAAGCGGTTCGGAGGGCAATTTGTTACCGGCGGGAGCATCCTTGTTCGCCAGAGAGGTACGAGAATTCACGCCGGTCGTAACGTCGGCCGCGGCGGCGACGATACTCTCTTCGCAAAGATTGACGGCGTCGTTGCTTTCGAGGGTACCAGTCCGCGGCGTGTCAGCGTTTATCCTGCCAGCAGCTAACCTCATGTTCTACGCCCTGGCGTCAGGGGAAGGTTGGACTATCCTCACTGCGCATGATCCGGACTTCGTAGAACCTCAGCCGAGGGGAGGGGGCCGTATCCGTCCAGGAGGTCTGGGCACCGCCGGACGGAATGACGCATTCCATCTCCCAATTATCGCGGGATAAGTCGTTGCAAAACCACATAGTGTGGTTAAATTGCGGCAGGCTCATCGAGGGGAGGTGAACCGCGCCATCGTGTTCCCTGACAATCTCGAGCATCTCATGGGACAGGCCAGCGTATTCACGGGCCCCGATGTCCATGGATAAGCAGTACCGCCCCCCGTTGAGGATTCGGGGACGGTCGGACAGAGTCTTTCACTGCTCGACAGCCTTGAATCCTCGGCGGGCCGCCTCCTGAACCTCTCTTGCTTCGTCCGGCGAGGCGAGACCTTCGTAGATTCTCTTCGCCGCTTCTTTCCTGTCGTTCTTCAAAAGGCGCTCGGCGCAAGCCAGGAGTGCGTCCGCGATGGTTGCGCGAACCTTGGGAGAAGCAGTGGGCCTCGCGGCAACCAATGCCCTGACGGCTTCGCGCCCTCCAATTTTACCGAGTGCCGCGGCAGCTGCACCCGCGATGACCTGGTCCGAGTCGCTCAGGAACGGCAATAAGCTACTGGTTGATGCTGGCTCCCGCCTCTCTCCGAGGGAGTTGATGACTCCAATGAGAAGCTTGCCTTTTGTCTTGCTCAGTGCATCGCGCAATGCGTCCCCAGCGGCAGCGTCCGGAATCCGCTCCAGGGCTATTCGCGCCGGATGCGACAAATCCTCGTCAGAGAGCAATCTCGCCAGTGCGGGCACTTCCTCTGCGGTGCCGATGATGCTGAGCTGCTCGCAGGCAAACCGTTTGGAATCCGCTGTTGCATCTGAGCTGAGAAATCCTGCGAGTCGTTTCCTGAGTTGTTCGCGCTCGGCGGGCTTGTTGTAGGAGTCGCGCACGACGTTGCCGATGGCAACAAGGCTCTTTCGGCTTTGTCCGAACTTGTAGCTGCTCATATCTTTCAAGGCTTGCTCCAGGTTCATTTCTATCTCCTCTTGCATGATGGGTGCACTGTCCGAAAGGGCATGTCTCATGTATTACAGATGCCATGGGCTGCGCATGGCGCGTGACAGGAAGCGGTCCGCCTCCGGATCGTTGATGAATCGTTCTTGCTCAGGGTTCCATGTCAGCTTCCGTTTCGTGCGGATGGCGATGTCGCTGAGCTGGCAGATGGAATTCGAGTGGTGCGCTGACTCGATGGGCGAGACAGGTTGTTTGCGAGTCTTCACGCCATCGAGGAAATCCCGGCAATGGCCCTTCTCCTCACCGAGATGGATGTCGTTTGGACCGATGACTGCGGTCAGGAGGGATTTGGGGTTGGCGTCTATCACTCCGCGTTCGACAAAGACCCAGCCTTCCGTTCCCTCAAAGCGAACGCCCTGCGGGTTTTTCCCGTTGTCTGTGAAACTCATCTTCACGCCGTTGGCGTACTTGCACTCGACGTTCCATTCCATAGCGGTATCGCAGAGGCCGTCTTCCGGGAAGACGCCTTCTCCTTCGTATTCGAGGGGCACGGTCATGTCCGCTCCATTGCCCCATTGTGCGATGTCCACATGGTGGATTCCCCAACCGGATATAAATCCCATCGTGTAATCGGAAATGAAATACCAGAAAGGCGTCTGGCAGCGCTTCTCGGTGTAGGGCGACCACGGCGCCGGCCCGAGCCACATGTCATAGTCGAAACCGGGTTGCACAGGCATCGCCGGCTCGATCCCGCAGGCTCCGCTCGCGGGCGCCCCGACCTTGATAGTTTTCAATTCTCCGATGCGTCCGTTGCGAACCAGCTCGCAGGAAAATCGGAAATTCCTGTCTGAGCGCTGCTGCGTGCCGAACTGAAACACTCGCCCGTATCGTCTCACGGCGTCCCGTAATGCCTGCCCCTCCCCGATGTTGACGGCCAGCGGCTTTTCGACGTACATATCCTTTCCGGCTTGCGCCGCGGCAATGCCCAGGAGCGCGTGCCAGTGGTCAGGCGTCGCAATCAACACCGCGTCAATGTCGTCGCGGGCCAGAAGCTCCCGAAAGTCATTGTACGCCGCGCACCCCTTGTACGTCCCCTTTTCCGTCTCGGCGGCGTAGTGCCGTTCCAGCGCCCTCTTCGCCCCCTCGCGATTTTTCTCGAAGACATCGCACACGGCAATAACCTGGGCGTCTGCGTTTCCGAGGAACTCCCGCATGACATCCGTGCCGCGACCTCCGACGCCTATGCACCCTATGGTCACGCGCTCGCTCGGGGCCGGACGCACCTCACTGCCGATGGAAGAAGCCGACGCCACGTAAGGAGCGGTGATCGCTGCTGCCGTCGTCTTCAGAAAATCTCGCCGCGTGATTCGTCCAGTCACAGACATACTGTGCCCTCCTGCTGGGATTTGCCAACTTCGTTGTTTGGTTTCCTCTTCTTACATCGGGACTGGTCAATTGACCGCTATTCTGCACCTCCCTCGCATCCGTTTCAAGAACCAATCCGTCTAACATCGGGGTTGACTTCCGGGCACAATAGTGGTTTTCTAATTAAAGTAGAATCTGACTGGCGTATCGGACAGCTCGGACATAGTGCGGTGCGGAACTCCTGACGTGGAAAATGAGGCCTCACTCCCCAGAGTGAAGAGGGACGACGGATTTACACTC
>JAUYEE010000266.1 GCA_030691545.1 bacterium
TTTCCGGGGTGTGGCAGCAGGCAAGTATGCAGGCTACGCAGCCGAGCCTGGCGGACCTCCTCCGGCGCCAGTGCGCATGTATTTCCCGGAGGTGGGATACTGGAATCCGTCCATTGTCACCGACGCGCAAGGGAAGGGGTCAGTGACGTTCAAGGTTCCCGACACGGCGACGCAGTGGCGGCTGACGCTTCGCGGAGTCACGCCGGAGACGTTAGCAGGTCAAACCACCGCGAATGTCGTGACGCGGAAGGAGTTTTTTGTCGAGCTGAAGGTGCCCTCGATCCTGATGGAGGGGGATCGTCCGAGGATGATTGCCCGCGTCCACAACCTGAGCGACTTAGAAGGCGAAGCCGAGATGCGACTGCGCACGACAATTGACGACAAGACGACCGTCACGCCCAAAACCATCAAGATATCGAAAGGGGTCACCGAGGCGATCTTCGACGGATTTGAAGTCCCTGCCGCGAAACAGATTTCCTTTGAGCTTGTTGCCCGCGCTGCGGACCGTGCAGCCGCGGTTGACGCGGTTTCTCAGACGGTCCCCGTGCGTCCCTGGGGACTCGTCTATCGCGGCGGGACGAGCGGCGCAGCGAACGGCGACGAGACGCTCTGGACAGGACTTCCCTCGGGTCGCAAGTACAGCAACCTCGACATGACCATCTTCATCGGCACAACGCTTGAAAGAGCTTTGATTGACATCGCGCTTGACGGCGTCGGCCCAATTCTGAGAGAGCACGCATTGCGCAGTTGCGTCCTTCCGCCGGATACGACCTCGAGTCCGGCGAGCAGCCTCATCGGTGTTCTCACTTGCCTGGACTATGTGAAAACCGCGGTCGGAGAAGGTGCCCCGGACGTCCGCCGCTTGAGACAGAAAGCGGAGAGCCACATCTCCGAGTTAGCGGTCTCGCAGAGAGACGACGGCGGCTGGTCGTGGGCGGGACGAGGCGGAGACAGCGACCCGAAAGCCTCTGCGATGGCGTTGTGGGGTTTGGGTAAAGCGAAAAAGATGGGCTTCGTCGTTCCGGACAAGACGATGGCAACCGCAACCGGCTATCTCCAGAATGCCTTTGCCTCGGCGAGGCAGACGGACAACGAGGGGAAGGTGGTCATCCTTTACGCCCTGAGCTTCGTGGACAAAGCGGACTTCACTTACGCCAACCGCCTGTACCGTGAGAGAAACACTCTGAGCGAAGCGGCACTCGCGTACCTGACTCTGACCCTCGATGCGCTCGAGCGACCGCCGATTGCCAACGAGGTCCTCGATGTGCTGATCTCGAAGGCGAAGCCGGTCACCATCCAAAGCCGCGACACGCTCAAGTGGAGCGGCGGGCGCAATCAAGCCTGGATTCGCAACGACATCGAGACGACGGCGCTGACGCTCTTAGCGATGGCGAAGGTTCGACCCGATGCTCCGCAACTCAAGCAGGGAATCGAGTGGCTCATGAGCCGGAGGCACGGGACAGGCTGGTTGCCCTACCGAGCGAAAGGACCGGCTCTCGCAGCCATCTGTTCCTACTACGGCAAAGCGGCGAAGGTGAAGAACGACTACACCCTGCGCATCGCCGTCAATGAGAAGGAAATCAAACTGGTTCGCGTCGAGAAGAGCGGCGACACCATCATGGTTGAGGTTCCGAGCGACCTTCTCAAGCCCGAAGGGAACAAGGTCGCCTTCGACATGGAGGGGACGGGCGAGTACTCGTTCGTCGTCGCCATGACGGGGTTCTCAACGGAGATGCAGCACGAGCGGCGGGACAAGTTCTACGTGGACAACCGCTACTACATGCCGCCGTCGCCGGAGTACAAGGGGCGGGCGGTGCAGACGGGCTTCTCCGTATGCCGCACCTACCGCTTCTTCCGAAACATCATCACGCAGGTGGGGCAGGGCTCGGTGGCCATCGTCGAGGTTGACCTACAGCGCAGCTACGACGACCGCACCCCGGAGGAGAACGACTACCTGATTCTCGAGGAATCCATTCCGTCCGGGACGACGGTGTTAGAGAACAGCATCTCCGGCAACTTCGCCTACTACACCCTCGGCGATGGGAAAATCACCTTCTACTTCGGCAACCGCCCGCACCTCGGCAACGTACGATACCAACTGTACGGGTATCTCCCCGGCGAGTACCGGGTGCTGCCGTCGGTGCTGCGGAGCGCCTACGACCCGACGCAGTTGAAGGTTGGACCTCGAGCAGCAATCACGGTTTTGGCTTCCGGGGAGAAGTCAACCGACAAGTATCGCGCGACGCCTGACGAGTTGTACTACTTCGGCAAAGCCTATTTCGACGACGGCGACTACAAGTCGGCTGCTCCGCTTCTCGCGCAACTATATGACGAGAAGGAATGGGAGTTGCGGGACGAGTTTCTCAAGGAGACCGCGAGGATGCTGCTGCATGCGGCGATCGAAGCGGGGGAGCCGAAGGAGATCGTGAAGTACTTCGAGGTGCTCAAGGAGAAGTATCCGGAGTTGTTCATCCCCTTCGACAAAATCCTCGCCGTGGGGCGAGCGTATCGTCAGCTCGAGGAATACGAGCGAGCGTATCTCGTGTTCAGGGCGACGGCGGAAGCGGGTTTCGTCAAGGACTCCAACGTCGCGGGTACGCTGCAGGGAGAAGGGAAGTTTTTGCCGTCGGTGGAGTACATGACGGACCTGTGGTTGGAATATCCGGACACGCCCTCGACGGAGTCCACGTACTTCGCGTTGTCGCAAGCGGTCTATGCGAAAGCCTCCGAAGTCCTGACGAACGAAGAGCTAAAGAAAGCGAACCTCACAAGAGCGGACGTGATTTCAAGAGCGATTGAGATGCTGAACACCTTCCTCACGCTCTATCCCAAGAACCCCGCCAACGACGACGCGAGCTTTTCTCTCGTCAACGCATTCCTCGAGTTGGAAGGCTACGACGAAGTCGTGAAGCTCTCGCAGCGATTCCAGCAGAAGTTCACGGAGAGCGAGTTCTTCGACAGCTTCGTCTATACGGAAGCCATCGCCCGGTTCTGTCTCAGCGAATACGACCGAGCGATCGAGCTATGTCAAAAGGTCGCCGAGATGAAGGTCAAAGATGCGAGCGGCGTCGAGCAGGAAAGCAAAAACAAGTGGCTCGCTCTCTACATGATCGGGCAGATTTACCACGCGCAGGGCAAACCGAAGGATGCTATCGAGAGTTACCAAAAGGTAAAAGACCGCTTCTCCGACGCGAAAGAGGCAATTGAGTATTTCGAGCAGAAAGGGTTGAGCTTCGAGGACGTCTCCACGTTTCTGCCGAACGAGAAGCCGGAGATCGAGCTGACCTACCGCAACATCCCCGAGGTGGACATCAAAGCCTACAAGGTGGATTTAATGAAGCTGTTCCTCCAGGAGAAAAACCTCAGCCGCATCACCAGGATAAGGCTCGCGGGAATCGCTCCGACGCACGAGGAGACGATCCAGCTTGGCGATGGAAAAGACTATGAAGATAAGAAACGAAAAATCGCCCTGCCGGTCAAGGAGGAGGGAGCCTACCTGATCCTCGCGCGAGGCGACAACCTCCATGCCTCCGGGTTCGTGCTCATCAGCCCTCTGAAAATGAACGTCCAGGAAGACGCCGTCAGCGGTCGCGTTCGAGTCAATCTCATGGACCGCGCAACCGCAGCCTACGTCAACAAGGCCGACGTTAAGGTAATTGGCTCCCAAAGCGGCCAGTTCGTCTCCGGCGAGACCGACTTAAGAGGCGTCTTCATCGCCGACGGCATTCGAGGCATGGCAGCCGTCATCGCCCGCGACAAAGACCGCCGCTACGCCTTCCACCGCGGCGCCACCCCCCTCGCCGTTGAACAAGAGAGGGCGCGTGCAAGAGTGGGACAGGAGCTGGCGCCGGCTCAGGCGGATTGGGCGGGCAACCTCTTCATCTCGAACGCCGCGATCCAGACATCGAACGTGCGACAACTCACGGAATTCTACGAACAGCAGCAGGAAGGGGTGCAGGTGCTGCAAGCGAAGTGAGTCTGCTGGGTGCCGTCAAGAAAGGCGAAGCGGCCGAGCGAGTGAACCATCGAGAGAAAGGCTTGTTGCGCTCGAGGAAGAAAATCGCTCGCGGTGCGGAGGTCGCGTCAACTTCCTTCCAGCAGCGCGGGTGATTCGGCGGCAGGGGCGACAAACGATGTGCGTCACTCCCCTGCCGCTTTTCGAGGCTGGTAACAAAAACCTACACGGCGATAACACGCTGGACTTCGGGAAGGGCTTGCTTAAGGAGTCTCTCGACACCCATCTGGAGCGTGAAGGCTGCGCCGGGACAACATGCGCAGGCCCCGCGAAGGCGGACTTTCACCACGCCGTCCTCGACCCCAACAAGTTCGATATCGCCACCGTCAGCCTGAAGCAGCGGCTTAATTTTCGTGTTGATGACCTCTTCGACTTTTTCTTTCATGCGCGATTTCCTTTTCTGAGAGTTGTGGTATCCACGAGAAGATCGTTGAACTTTACAGCCCACGTCTGCCCTATTTCAACAGTTTTCGGCGGGAATCTGTTCCGCCGCGGAGAAATCCACAACAGATGAGGCGAAGAGGAGAAGCCTCGCGCAAAGGCGCCAAGAGCGCAAAGGCGGCACATGGAGTGGGGGGCAACAGCTCCGGTTTTGGCATCCGTTGGAGTTCGAGCAACGTTCCGTCGCCGCAGGCCGGGAGCTTCGCTCCCTCGAACGAAGACGGCAGTCCCGGCCTCACATGGCAACCACCCTGAAAGGCGTTTCACCTTGGCGAAGTCCAAGCGGGGGCAAGATGCCCCCGAGACAGCCGGCAAGATGCCGGCGTTACAGAGAGGCGCTTCTCCAATGGGCCTCGAGCCAGTACTCTCCGTCGTAAGCAAATCCCAGCGGCATGTCCCACTCACACGTAGCCAGCCCCATCCGCTCCATTGACCGCTTGGGTTTTGCGTGGTAACTTGATATCAGAAGCGAATTCCAGATTCCCGAGCATGGTTCGACAACCACAGGGGAAAGGGGGCAGCCATGCGTGAAGACGAAATCAGCCGGCACGATTCGCCCGCACAGTCCAGCTTCCCAAGAAAGCTCTGGCAGTGGTTCAACCGCTGGCGGAAGCGGTATCTCTGGGCGCGACTGTGTTTTCTTGTGCTCTTCGGCGCGCATATCCTCAACGAGGCGTTCTTCCCGCTTCTCCCGAAGCTTACCAGGATGGCGATTGACGCCCTTGACGCCGCGTCCGAACCCAAGTTGGTCAATGCTCTCGCGCGTCACCGCCGCATCCGCGTCGCCGAACAACTCCAGGTGTCGCTTTACTGCGCTGCGGATAGGAATGGAGATGGTGTCCTGGACGAGGCCGAACAGACGCGGCTTGAGGAGTGGGGACTCAATGCGACAGAGCTTGAAAAGAAATCCGCTCGTGCCGACTTAACCCAGCTAATCGAAGGGAGCCATCGGGCGGGGCTCCTTCCAAAGTCGTTCACCGCCCGTGACGTCCGGCGAGACGGACGCTTCGCGGCCGTGGCGGAATTCGAGCAGATCAAGAAGCCGTATCGCATTGAGATAAACGCAATGCTCAAGGCATGGCAGTTGCCGGATTACCGGCGCTGGGAAACCTGGGAGCGAGGCATCAACCGTTTTTACGAGCAACTCCTGATGTTCGCCTATATGCTTGGAAAACCCCAGACTCTTTTCGTTTGGTTGTCTGTCTGTTTCTTCGTTCCCCTGATGCTAACGGCTTGCTTGCGAAAAGGGAAATACGCTATCGGCCTTCTCGTCGGAACCGCCTTCGGAATTGCTGCGGCGTATGGCACATGCTTCTACATCGTACTGAGCCCGTTTTTCAAAAGGGTCTTCGCGGGAAGTGTTCCCTACGTTCTTTCCTTCCTTCTTCCCGCAGTCGCCTTCGTGGCTCTCAGTGCGGCTTTTGCCGGTTCTGCAGGGCGGATCGCGAGCGGCAGACGTCTGCCGGGCCTTTACTCATCTATTGGGGCTCTCGGCCTTGGGGCGGTACTTCTGTTCTGGTCCCTGCCCCGATGGGTGACCGGAGAGGCTTTTCGGACCGCATCTGAAGAAGCACACTGGATCTGGGCATTCATGGCGGGGGGCGAGAGGCTGCTGTATGACACCGTGCCCGACTGGGTGAGGGACGGAGCAATGATCCCGGGAGCGATATTCTTGATTGTGGGAGCATGGGGCACGTTGCTTCCACTTTGGAAAAGGAAGAAAGGGCGGAAAGGGGAAGGAGCATGAACAGTGATCTTGACAACGCCGCGGCTCGGCAGAGTGGCCTGTTCAAGAAACCCTGGCGTCGGTTCAACCGCTGGCGGAGGCGGTACTTGGGGGTGAGACTGTTTTTCCTGGTGGTGTTCCTGGGATATGCTTGCCATGAAGCCTTCTGGCCGGTGTCCCCGAGGTTGAACTGGATTGCGGTCCGTTCGATACAAGCGCATTGGGAACCAAGGCTTGTGGACGCGTTGGCGAGGTTCCGACGGGTGGGCCTGGCGCGCCGACTGCAGCTATCGCTCCGACGCGCGGCTGATAGAAACGGAGACGGCATGTTAGGGGAGGACGAATCAGCGACGCTGACTGCCCTGGGGCTCGATCGCCAGGAGCTCGAAAAGACATCCGTCCAGGGAAACCTCGCGCAGCTCGTTGACGCCTCGCACCAAACGGGGCTGGTGCCACGGTCGTTCACGGTCCGCCACGCTCGGCGCGATGCCTGGTTTGCCGCTGTGGGCGAAGTCGAGCAGATTAACCGAGCGGAGCGAGCGAGAATAGACGCCATGTTCAAGTGGTGGGAGATGCCTGACTACACAAGGCCGGAGACTTGGCGGAGGGGTGGGCAGCAGTTTCTCGAATATCTGCACGAGTTTGCCTTCATGCTCGGGCGGCCGAGAACTGTTATCGTCTGGCTCTTGTTCTGCTTCTTCGTGTCATTGATGGTGGCGTCGCTTTTCAGAAAAGGGAGATTCGCGGTCAGTCTGCTCACAGGATTCGTGCTGGCTATTTCCATCATCGCCTATGATTTCTTGAGCTCTGGTTTCTATCTCCCGTGGGTTCTCTCCGATCACACCCAGTCCATCCCGTGGGCGGTCGGAGCGGGGACCGCTTTCGTGTGCCTGAGCATGGCTTCGTCGGGCCACGCGGGAAAGTTCGCCGCCTCGAAACAAAGCAGCCCCTTCCGCGTTCGTGTGGGGGCCGCGGGACTCGGCTTCGTCCTTGTTGTATGGGGTATTGCAAGAGTGTTTTCCGGACCTGCTCTTAACGACATAGAAGCCATATGGGGATTTCTTGCGCTTCAGTTTCCGGTTTGCATCAAGCCGATGGAACTATGGTGCAGTGAGTACGACTGGTTGTTGTGGTGGATCTGGGTTCCGAAGTGGCTGAATTGGACATTAAGCGGCATTGGCGCCGCGAGCCTTGTGGCTGGGCTGCTGGGATTCGTTGGGTTCCCGAGACTGTGTTTCAAGGCACGGGCTAAAGGACCGCCGTCCCGAGAGGACGGGACGCATCAACCTGACGAATCCTGCGGTTGAAAGGACGTTATACCGGGAAAAGCCCCCTTTGGTGTAGCATTTGTTGCGAGGGTGCTACAGGAACTGCACCTGACGGTTTGCACTGCAATAGAACTGAGTGAACCATTATCGAAAGGACTGGAAATGTCGTCTAAGATAGGATCTCTCGGCTTTGTGTCAGCGATCGTGCTTGTCTTTTTCGGATTCTTGCATTCCCCTCATGCCGCGGCTGAGCAACATCAGGACCCCTACGAGTACTTCGCAAATTCGTGGGCGTTGGTGGGGTTAAAGGACTATCGGGATGGGACGAGGATGGTACCGGATGGGACGCTGGTGCTTGGAGACGGAGCGAAATGCGGGTTTCTCATCGGCGAGTTCTATTCGCCGTTGCCTGCGAAGGTCACGAAAACGCTCGCGACGGATACGATGAAGTTGACCGGATTGTTCTATCCGAAGACAGACGCGGCGACGTTCGATGTGGCTCTGCCGGTGGTTCGCGTCGGGCCAGAGTCGAAAGATGGATTCACGTACGACTTCGTCGTTTTCGCCACGCCGCTTAATCCGGCGGATAAATCTGCCTGGGACCATCCGCCACAAAGCGAGAACTACCTGAACCATGTCTGCATTCGCGTTCAATCAGAGCCTTCCCAGTCTGTCGAGGCGCACGCAGCAATTTCTCTCTCGAGAACTTTTCCCGCGCCTGAGACCGCGCCGTCTGTCGGCGAGATCGAGCGATATGTCTTCAAGGACAACGGAAAACTGACGTTACTTCTGGGCGTTCCCAAAGGAACGATTACAGAGAAAGTCGGCAATTCGATTCGCTGGTCGGTGAAAGTGCCGGAAAAAGGTGCGGCGGAGGTCTATCTTGTCGTTCCTCACAAGCCGCTCGGCGAAGGCGAAAAGCTGGCAGAGGTTCCGCTGCCGCCACGGCGACCTGGCGAAAAGGAAGCGATGTCCGTTCCGGCTACGCCGCTCTATTTCGGAGAAGTTCTGCGGAGAACGACGGAGTTCTGGAAGGAGCTACTGAAAAGAGGCGCGGTCATCGGCGTTCCGGAGGAGAAGCCGTCGCTGACGTATTACGCTTCTATCATTTACAATTTCATCGGTCGGGACGGGACGGTCATCAAGCCTGGCGAGGGTTTCTACGACGAGTTTTATCTCCGCGATGGCGCCTTTCAAACGCATGCCCTCGACCTCGCGGGCTTTCATCCGGAGGCGAAGGAGAGCCTCTCTCATTTCCTGAAATACCAGAAGCCAGACGGTCAGTTCGTCAGCCAGCAAGGGGAACTTGATGGGAATGGACAGGCGCTGTGGGCGCTCTACGCGCATTACGCTCTGACGGGTGACGCAATCTGGCTCAACGATGTTTACCCGGCAGCGACCAAAGCGGTTTCATGGTTGCAGCGGTCACGGCAACAACGAGTCCCCTTCGATTCACCGTATTTCGGCATCCTTTACGCATCCATCGCCGATGGAGAGAACCTCATGCAGACGCCGAAGCACATCGTGGGGTACGACTTCTGGAATCTGCGCGGTGTGGACTGCGTCGCTCGCATGGCGGAAGCCCTCGGAAAGAAAAGCGAAGCAAACGAGTACAGGCAGCTTTTCCAGACGTACAGGGAGTGCATCGAGAACGCCCTCAAGAAAGCCGGAGCGGATTGGTTTCCCCCGACGTATGAGGGAGTGGGAACATCGTGGGGAAACCTGACGATGCTTCACCCGAGGCGGGTGTTCGATCCCTGGGACGAACGCGTGACAAGAACTCTGGACCGCGTGCGAGCCGGTTTCGTCGAGGGAACGATTCGCTGGGGTGAGGAGGAGAAGAAGGTCATCCACCCTTACATGAGCACCTACGTCACAAACTCCGAGGTCATCCGGGGCGAGCAAGACAAGGCGATTGACCATTTCTACCATTACCTCGCCCACACGACCTCGACCCACGGCTTCCCGGAAGGGGTTCACTTCGAGACGCGAACCGCCTGGGGCGATACTGTTCCTCACATCTGGGCTGCGGCACAATACATGATCGTGCTGCGAAACATGCTCTTGCGAGAGGACGGAGACACGCTCCATCTGCTTTCCGCTGTTCCGACCGCATGGCTTCGCCCCGGTAAGAAGATTGTCCTACTTCGCGCGCCGACTGCCTTTGGGGAAGTTGACCTCGCTCTCAACAGCGTGGAAGGAGGATGCGAGGTGGTGTTCTCCCATCCGAAAAGGACCAGGCCGAAGGAGGTCATTTTTCACATGCCACCGGGCGTCACTGGAAAGCGCGGGACGCACGCAGAGGACAAGGAAATTCCGGTGAGAGACAATGCGCTCATTGTCCCGGAAGGAGTCCAGAAGTTTCAAGTGCAGTGGGTCCTGCCGCCCCGCGAAGACGATCGCACCTTCAACGACTACGCAAAGGGGTACGAACGAGCTTCACCCTCGCGGTAAGCGACTCATATTCATCTGGGCGCATCCGGGCCGCCAGATTCACACAAGCTTCGTCCACTCGGTGTGGAACGTGCCTTCCTTGTCTATCCGCTGGTAGGTGTGGGCGCCGAAGTAATCCCGCTGCGCCTGAGTGAGGTTCGCTGGCAGGCTTTCCTTTCGGTAAGAGTCGTAGTAAGCCAACGAAGCTGCCATCGCCAGGCATGGCACGCCGAGTTTCTGCGCCGTCTGGACCACTCTCCGCAGGCTGCGTTGGTTGCGATTCAGGATTCTGCGGAAGAACGGCGCGAGCATGAGGTTGGTGGGGTTTTTCTTCATGGCTTTCATGATGGCGTCGAGGAGCTTCGCCCGGATGATGCATCCGCCTTTCCAGATTTGGGCCAGTTCCCAGAGCTTCAGATCGAAGCCGTATTCGTCCGAGGCGGCTTTGAGGAGAGCCATGCCTTGAGCATAGGAGATGATTTTCGAGGCATACAGGGCGTCGTGCAGATGTTCGAGGAATTTCGCCCGGTCGCCTTTGAACATCGTCTTTGGACCGCGGAGAATCTTCGCGGCGTGAAGGCGCTCTTCCTTGTAGGCGGAGAGGATGCGACCCTCGACCGCCGCGTTGATCGTCGGGATCGGGGCGCCGATGTCGAGAGCGTCCTGTGAGGTCCATTTGCCCGTCCCCTTTTGACCGGCTTTGTCGAGAATCATGTCCACGAGGAAGTTCCCAGTGTCAGGGTCTTTGACATTGAAGATGTCAGCGGTAATGTCTATGAGGTAAGAGCTGAGGACTCCCTGCCGCCAACTGGCGAAGACTTCTCCGATCTCCGGCGCGGACATTTGCAGCCCGCTTCGCATGATGTCGTAGGTCTCGGCGATCAACTGCATGTCGCCATATTCGATTCCGTTGTGGACCATCTTCACGTAATGCCCTGCGCCTCCGGGCCCGATGTACGCGCAGCAGGCACCATCTTCAGTCTGGGCGGCGATTTTCGTGAAGACCGGCTCGATGAGCTTGTACGCTTCGCGGTGGCCGCCCGGCATGATGGATGGCCCGTGGAGCGCGCCTTCTTCTCCGCCGCTCACGCCCGTGCCGATGAAAAGGAAGCCGTCTTTCTCCACTTCCTTGAGCCGTCGGTCAGTGTCCTTGTAGTAGGAGTTGCCGCCGTCAATCAGGACATCCCCGGGGGAGATGTGCGGTTTAAGCTGAGCAATGAAATCGTCCACCGCCGGTCCTGCCTGAACCATCAGCATGATGCGCCGCGGCTGCTCCAGACTGTCCACGAACTCCTCAATCGAATAAGTCCCGATAAGGTTCTTGCCGCCGCACCGCTCCTGGATCATCTTCTCCGTTTTCCAGCCGGTGCGGTTATAGACCGCGACCGAGAAGCCCTTCGATTCGACGTTAAGGGCGAGGTTTTGTCCCATGACCGCCATTCCGATGAGGCCAAACTGCTGCTTCGGCATGACTCTCTCCTCTTTGTGTTTCTACCAAACGTTGAAGTCGCCTGTGACAAAGCACGGCTGCTGTGACCGCAAGCATTCCATCCTCACTGCGAATCTCACTTTGCCGAAAACCGCTGGGTAAGTCAAGGCTCAGCGCGGCTGGGCAGAGGGATATTCTGCCCCGCTGACCCCGCTGACCCTTCCCCCACGCAGCGCGCCCAAAAAGCGGTTGAAGTTTGTACAGCTTGCTGTATCCTGTAGAAGGTATCGTCGAGCCTGCGTAATGAGGGCTCCACCAGCGAACACATTGTTTGAGACGCCTGCTGCAGAACGCGAGCGTGACGCGGCCTAAGTCAGCGAGGATTGAGGTGACTCATGATCATTGAAGCAACAACTCCCAACCGGGTGGACCTGGCGGGAGGAACCCTGGACATCTTCCCGCTGTACATTTTCGAAGAGTATGGTCTCACAATCAACATGGCGGTGAACCTCACAAGCCAGGTCTGGCTGGAGAGCATTGCCGATGAGAAGATCGTCATTCACTCCAGGGACCTTGAATTGACGGCGGAGGCGACGACGGCCCAGGAGTTGCCTCTAAAAGGACCGCTTTCGTTCGTGGCGAGAGTCGTGCGCTTCTACGATCCGGGTCCCGGATGGAAAATCACAACGCAGAACAATGTCCGCAAAGGCTCGGGCTTGGGCGCCTCGTCCGCCCTTCTGATTGCCCTCAGCGGCGCCCTGAATCACGTCCGCGAGAAAAAGTACTCGCCGATGGAGATCATAGACATCGGGGCAAACCTCGAAGCACAGTCCATCGGGACCATGACCGGCAAGCAGGACTATTTCCCGGCGATGTTCGGCGGATTGAGTGTCATCTGGTTTGATGTGACCGGCGCCCGACGGGAAGAACTCGTCAGCGATGCGGCATTGCTCGATGAGCTGAACAATAGGCTGGTGCTGACTTTCGCGGGAGAACCTCGTTTTTCCGCTCTGACGAATTGG
Organism: bacterium; assembly: GCA_030691545.1. GTDB lineage: Bacteria > Auribacterota > JABMQX01 > JABMQX01 > JABMQX01 > JAUYEE01. The sequence continues at coordinate 12,335 of JAUYEE010000266.1, forward strand.
GCGATGGTGAAGAATTATCTCGACGGCAATCGGGTGACCGTCTCGAAGATGCACGCCATCAAGGAGACGGCACTGGAAATGCACGAGGCGCTCAAGAAGGGAGACCTGGAACGTTTCGGGCAGACGCTTCGGAAGGAATGGGAGAATCGCCGCGACCTCGCGGAAGGAGTGACGAACGAGACCATTGACCGAATGATTGCGAAAGCAGGGAAAGCCGGCGCCATCGCCAGCAAAATCTGCGGAGCGGGGGGCGGGGGATGCATGATTACATTCGTCAAACCCGGCAGGCGAGAATCGGTCATTGAATCGTTGGTCAGCGAAGGCGCGGAGGTTATGGATTACCGGATTTCAAGGCAGGGGCTGACAATCAAAACCAAATCGAGTTAAATGAGATTCATCTCACGAGAGTGACGAGACTGTTTTCGGGTAAGGAGGTCCAATGAAGATCAGTGCCGTGTTAGGCAAAGCAGCCGAAATCAAAGCCAATGCGTTAGTCCTGGGTCTCTTTGAGGAGGAGGTTAAGCTCCGCGGTGCAGCAGAGTCCTTCGACCGTGCGGCAGGCGGGGTCATCTCCGAGGTTCTGAGGAAATCCGAGTTCTCAGGGAAGTTGAACGAGATAACTTGCCTCTCCCCCAAGAAGGAAATCGGCGTCTCACGAATCGTCCTGGCAGGTCTCGGTAAACGAGCTGAATACAACCTTGACAAGGCACGCCAGGCGATTGGTAAAGCGAGCATGTTCTGCCGGGAGCGGGGGCTGAGCGACCTGGCGGCATGGGCGGATGCCTTTGTGGACACCTCCATCGCGCTTGACGAACTGGGCGTCGCTCTCGCGGAGGGAGCTATTCTGGCCCTATACAGGTTCTCGAAATACAAGACCGAAGACGAAGACCAAAAGAAGGAAGTCTCTCGCGTGCGAATTCTGACCGAGAACGCCCTGCAGCTCTCCTCTCTGCGGAAGGCCGTCTCGTATGCGGAGTTGACCGCTCAGGCAGCCAATCGCGCACGCGACCTCGTGAATGCTCCGTCGAACGAGATCACTCCTGCTGCTCTTGCCGACCACGCCAGAAAGCTCGCGCGAGACCGCGGATTGAAGTGCCAGGTCATGGGGCCCGAAGAGTTGAAGAGGCGCAGCATGAACGGCATCCTCGGCGTCGGGAAGGGAAGCGCCAATACCCCCCGCTTCATCATCGCAGAGTACGCCCCCGGAAAGCGCACGGGCGCCCCGATTGTCCTCGTGGGGAAAGGGATTACGTTCGACAGCGGCGGTATATCTATCAAGCCCGCGCAGAACATGGAGGAAATGAAGGGCGACATGGCGGGCGCCGCGGCGGTTCTGTGTACTCTGGATGTGGTTTCTCAACTGAAGCTGCCTCTTCGCGTCGTGGGGCTTATGCCAGCAGCGGAAAACATGCCAAGCGGTACGTCTTATAAGCCGGGCGATATTCTGCGCATGGCGTCCGGCAAGACGGTCGAGATTGTCAGCACCGACGCCGAGGGGAGACTTCTTCTCGCGGACGCCCTCCATTACGCGAGCAAGTATAAGCCGGAAGCGGTCATTGACGTGGCGACGTTGACGGGCGCCTGCGTTATCGCTCTCGGTGAGTATGCCAGCGGTTTGTTAGGGAACGACCAAGCCCTCATTGAGAAAATCAAACGCGCAGCGGAGGTCACCTGGGAAAGGGTCTGGCAACTGCCGCTCTGGGATGACTACGCCGAGCCGCTCAAGAGCGAGGTCGCCGATACCACAAACACTGGTGGAAGGCCCGGGCAGACGATCGTCGCCTCGAAATTCCTCCAGAAGTTCATCGGAGAATATCGCTGGGCGCACCTCGACATTGCGGGGACTTCCTTTCTCGAAAAAGAAAGACCCTACAATCCCAAGGGCGCTACCGGGGTGGGTGTCCGACTTCTCAGCCGTCTTCTGACCGATTGGACAAGATAGCCGCTCTGCGGCCTCTGCGTTCTCGGCGGCGAACCTTCTACGACGTAGCGCAGCTCGCAGGGCGCGGGCAAGATGCCTGCGCTACAACCTGCGCTGCGGAGAGTTCGAGGACTTCGCTCCGCCCACCTCACTCAAATCTCACTTCCGCCCATACGGGGTGGTGGTCGGAGGGATAGGCGTCTTCGATTTTCTTGATGAGGATTCCGGCGCGGAGCGGTTTGATTCCCTTCCGGACGAGGACATAATCAATTCGTCGAGCGGGGGGAGTCTCCGCGTAACCGTGGAACGTGGTGATTCCATTGTCAGCGGTGGGTTCGGAACCGCCCAAGCTGGCGTACGTGTCAATGAAGTCGCTGGTTATCCCCTCGACGCTAAGTTTCCCCGTGAGAAATTGCATCGCTTCTTCCGACGGAGAGCAGTTGAGGTCGCCGGTCACGACCACGGGCAACTCCGGAAAACGCTCCTTGACGAACTTCCAGAGAACGACGGCCGAATTGAGGCGAACGGTCTGAGCCGTCGCCGGATGGTCGAAGTGCGTGTTGCAGTAAAGGAACGCCTTGTTCGCTTGCTTGTCAAAAAGCACCGCCCACGTCACTATCCTCGGGAGGGAGCTTCCCCACGACTGGCTGCCGGTTTTCTCTGGCGTCTCGCTGAGCCAGAACGTCCCGCATTTCAGGACTCGAAAGCGATCCCGGCGGTAGAAAATGTTCATGTGCTCGTCCTGAATCAGCCCTCTTCTTCCCTCGCCCAGCGTCGCGTATTCTGGCAAGGCGGATAGCAGGTCGTCAATCTGCGACGAGAGAGCCTCCTGCACGCCGAAAATGTCCGGGTTGAGTTGCCGGACCAACTCCGCAACGCGTTTCCCGCGAGTCTCCCACGGCACTCCCGCCGCTCGGCTCGTCCCGTACAGAATATTGTACGACATCACTCGAACCGTCCCCGTTGTGACCTCTGGAATCTCCCCCGGCCGCAAAACCTGCGGGGAGACCAGAGTCGAGAGAGATGCAAACAGTAGCAAAGTGGCACAAAGAACGCCTTTTCTCACCTGAAGGAGCAAATCACTCAACATGGAACACCTTGCCTCATTCTTTGTTTGGGAAGCGCGAGACGTTGACGCAGAAGATCGCTCGCCTGGCAACTGATGCTGAGACCTATCTGCCGAGCGCGCTTGCGGCGACTTGGCTGCATTAGAGTCAATCTCAACTTCATAGTGGGCGCTTCGGAGCTCGGCAACCACCTCTACCGGGTGAAGGGCCTCCGGATAGTCCGCAGTACTGCCAGCCTCCCGAAACCTGGCCGCCTGTTCGTCGGTGGCAGACTGCCCAGGAATTGGATCAACGGGCTTCTTCTTGGCCATCATGGTACCTGCGCCCGGCCCGAGGGAGTGTACGCCCTGCCGGGCAATCGCGTTCACGAGCAATCGGAATAGCCGCAGGAGCGGCAGACGAAGCAGCCTCCTTCCGGCTCGAGCTGTCCGCCGCACATGATGCACGCCCCACGCATGAAGTGCGGCATCTCGTCGCGTCGCTTCCAGGTCGGGTCGGCGTACTCCTTGATGGCTCGGGCGATGGCGTCGGCGCAGGAAAGAATCTTGTCGTTGCCGACTCCGATGTGTTTGTGGCAGCAGATGCCGGCAAGCTGCTTGACGATTTCGTCCGTGGGGATGCCGTTTCGCCATGCGAGGGAAACGAGCCGCCCAATCGCCTCCGATTGGCTCGCAGCGCATCCGCCCGCTTTGCCCATAGTGTTGAACAGCTCGAAGAAACCATCCTCGTCCTCGTTGATGGTCACATAGAGGGTCCCGCAACCGGTCTCCATCTTGATGGTGCGCCCCTGAAGGGTCTTCGGCCGTTGTTTGGTGCGAGGGGCAGGTGCCGGGGGAACTGGCTGGGGTGCCGCGGCTGTCGGCGACGCGGCAGGCGTCTCGGAAGCCCGGTTGAGGACCTGGGTCTCGCGGCTGCCGTCACGATATATCGTCACACCCTTGCAGCCGAGTTCGTAGGCGAGCATATAAACCTTTTTCACGTCGTCCTTGGTGGCGGTCTTGGGGAAATTCACGGTTTTGGAGACGGCGTTGTGGGTGAATTCCTGGAAAGCCGCCTGCATACGAATGTGCCACTCGGGCGTGATATCGTGAGCGCAGACAAACAGTTTCTTCACCCAGTCGGGTATCTCGCTGAACTCCTTCAGCGACCCGACGCGGGCGATGCGGTTCATGAGTTCGTCGGAATGAAAACCCTCGTCCTTCGCGACTCTCTCGAAGTGAGCATTGACTTCCACCAGTTCATCATTGTCGAGGACATTTTTCCTGACAAAGCAGACGCCGTAGAGGGGCTCAATGCCGCTGGAGCACCCGGCGATGATGCTAATCGTGCCGGTGGGGGCGATGGTGGTCAAGGTGGCGTTACGGAGCTTGCGGGCGCCGGGCTTGTCGTAGATGCTCTCATCAAAGTTCGGGAAAGGCCCACGTCGCTCGGCAAGCTCCTCGGACATTTTCTGGGCTTCTGTGCTTATGAAACGCATCACTTCTCTTCCGAGCTGTATCGCCTCCTCTGAGTCATAGGGGATTCCGAGGAGGATAAGCATGTCCGCCCACCCCATCACCCCCAGCCCGATTTTTCGGTTGCCGTGGACCATCTGGCGGATTTTGTCAATGGGGTAGCGGCTCATGTCTATCACGTTGTCGAGGAAATGCACTGAGGAGCGGACGATCCGGCGGAGCTTATCGAAGTCCACTGTGCCGTCCCTGACAACCATTGACAGATTGATGGAACCGAGATTGCACGCTTCGTACGGGAGAAGAGGTTGCTCGCCGCAGGGGTTAGTGCTTTCGATCCGCCCGATGTGGGGCGTGGGGTTGTCGGCGTTGATCCGGTCAATGAATACGATCCCCGGGTCGCCGCCTTCCCACGCCATGCTGACCATCAGTTCAAAGACCTCTCTCGCCCGGAGGGTCTCCACCAGTTTTCCCGTTCGGGGGCTGACGGTCTGGAACTCCTCGTCGTTCGCGACGGCTTTCATGAACCCGTCGTCCACCGTTACAGAAATGTTGAAGTTGTTGAGCTTCGCGTGGTCTCGCTTGCAGGTAATGAACTCGAGGACGTCCGGGTGGGTTACGTGCAGGATTCCCATGTTTGCCCCCCGTCGGAAACCGCCCTGGTTGACGGCGTGGGTGGCGGCGTCGAATACCTGCATAAAAGAAACCGGGCCACTCGACAACCCGTACGTTGTGCTCACGACGTCGTTTTTCGGACGGAGCTTCGAAAACGAAAAGCCTGTGCCCCCGCCGCTCTTGTGGACCAGAGCCGTGTCCTTGACCGCCTGGAAGATGCTCTCCATGTTGTCCTCAACCGGGAGCACAAAACACGCGGCGAGCTGTTGCAGCCTTCTCCCCGCATTCATCAAGGTGGGCGAGTTGGGCATGAACTCCAGACTGGTCATCAACCGGCAAAACTCTTCCTCGGTCTTGCTCAGGTCCGCACGCTCGTCGTAATACGCGTCCGCCTGCGCGATGTTCTTCGCCACCCGGCCAAACATAGTTTCCGGGGTCTCGCGCGGCGACCCGTTCTCGTCCTTGATGAGATAACGCCTCTCCAGAACGGTGCGCGCGTTCTCAGTCAATGGAAGGTCATCCTGGAAACCCTCCGCCTGGGCTGCCTCGGAAAGCACGGAATCACTAAGACGATTTAACACGATGTTAGCCACGGCGACACCTCCCCCCTGCTGTGGAGCGAAAATTTGGCAAATGTTGCAATGGATGATGCTTTATATAGTGGCAAGACGACATGATACCACAACAGCTTGTGCTGTCAAGACAAACTTTTGCTCTCCATTCGGATTCCATAAGCGTCGTTCTGATAACCGAAAACACAGACATATTCGCATAAGTTTCGCCCCTATTCAAGAGAAAATTCTTGCGGGAATCTTGTCTGGACCGGTGTGAAAAACCTCGACCCGGGTCCGCGCACCGTTCAAGCAGCCGCTCCTCTCAGGGAAAGCGAAACCGACGAAATACGCGCGCGTTGACGTCCAGTCCCTGGCCATGGCCGCTCGAAACGTCCTCCGCGCCACAGGCGCCGCGGCACACGAACGGACGCTTGCCAGCGCTCACACGCAACCTGCGGGACCAGGGGCTGCCGGGAGTACCGCCCGAGACGAACGGATTGCCGAAACGCCAGAAAAATGCTTGACAAGAGAATGGCGGGCATGTAGAAAAGGGTTGACAATTAGGTGACACAGGTGACCCCGCTTCGCGGGGTTAAAAGGGAAGACGGTCGAAAGCCGTCACGGTCCCGCCGCTGTGATCGGGGACGAAGCCCGCAACGACGCCACTGGCTTTGGTCGGGAAGGCGCGGGTGGAGGACGATCCGAGAGTCAGAAAACCTGCCTGTGTCGAAGGAG
>JAUYEE010000241.1 GCA_030691545.1 bacterium
AAACACCAACCCTCTGCTATCACAAGGCTCTGAAACCCTATGGCTCTTGCCGGGTTTGCCTCGTGGAGATCGGGAGGAAAGACAGTTCCACCCTTCAGGCTTCTTGCACCTACCCGGCACAAGAGGGCCTGATCGTCCGCACGAGCACTGAAAGAGTGATCCACGCCCGCACGATCGCTCTGGAGCTCCTCCTGGCCCGGTGCCCCGATTCGGAAGAAGTCAGGCGAGTCGCAGCCGAGTGTGGAGTCCCGGACACAAGGTTCACGAAGAAAGACAAGGACTGCATCCTGTGTGGGCGGTGCGTCCGGATGTGCGAGGAGAGAATGGGCCGGGCGGCGATCGGTTTCGCCGCGCGTGGCTCGGACAGACGGGTCACGCCGCCTTTTGAGACGCCGACGAGCGTTTGCCAGGTATGTGGGGCGTGCGCTTTCATTTGCCCCACCGGCCGAATAGACCTCCCCAAGGTCGCAACCAGAGAGGCCAGGCCGATTCCCTATGAATTCAACGAGAAACTCGTTCCTCGGCCATGCATTTACATTCCTTATCCTCAAGCCGTCCCGAACCGCGCGCTGATTGACAGGGAACACTGCGCCCACATGCTGCGGGGAGGAGAGGTATGCCAGGTATGCACGGAATTCTGCGAGGCAAATGCCATTCAGTTCGATCAGAAAGAGGAGTCGCTGATGCTCGACGTGGGGGCCATCGTTGCAGTTCCGGGGTTTGACCTGTACGACGCCACCCGGAAGGGGGAATACGGTTTCGGCCTGTACGAGAATGTCGTCACGAGCATCCAGTTTGAGCGGATACTCAGCGCCTCCGGCCCCAGCGGGGGAGAGGTCGTGCGCGCCTCCGATGGAAGCCACCCCCAAAAAATCGCCTTCATCCAATGTGTTGGCTCCCGAGATACGACCGGCGACGGCAACGACCACTGCTCCTCCATTTGCTGCATGTATTCCACAAAAGAGGCCATCATCGCCCGAGAACATGATCCGGAAATTCAACCGACCATCTTTTTCATAGACCTGCGGGCCTTTGGCAAGGACTTCGAGAAGTACTACAGGAGCGCCGAAGAGCAATACGGCATCCGATACCAGCGCTGCATGATCTCGAAAGTCGCAGAGCTCCAGAAGACCAAGAACCTGAAGGTGAAGTACATCACCGACGACGGTGCCTGCCACGAAGAAGAATTTGACCTGGTGGTTCTTGCCGTGGGCCTGACGGCCGGCTCACAGAATCAACGCCTGGCAGAGAGCCTGGGCATTTCGCTCGACGAGCACCAGTTCTGCATGGCGAATCCCGTGGAGCCGAACCGGACAACCCGCCCCGGCATTTTCGCTGCCGGGCCATTCCTCGAGCCAAAGGATATTCCCGAGACCATCGTGGAAGCCAGTGGGGCGGCCGGGGCGGTCTCCCGTTTGCTTGCCCCCGCCAGGGGCAAACTTGTCGCGGAAAGGGAGTATCCCCCGGAGATAGATGTCTCCGACGAGGAACCGAGGATCGGCGTCTTTGTTTGTCGCTGCGGGAGAAACATTGGCGGTATTGTGGACGTGCCTAAAGTGGTGGAGTACGTTCGCACCCTCCCGGACGTGACCTTCGCGGATGAGAACCTCTACACCTGTTCGCAGGATTCCCTCGTCATGATCAAGGAGAAGATCATCGAGAACAGGCTCAACCGCGTGGTTGTGGCATCGTGCACCCCACGCACCCACGAGGTGCTCTTCCGGGAGACAATCAGAGAAGTTGGGCTCAATCCTTACCTCTTTGAGATGTGCAGCCTTCGGGAACAGTGTTCCTGGGTTCACATGAACCAGCCAAAAGAAGCAACAGAAAAGGCTAAAGAGATTGTCAGAATGGCCGTGGCCAAGGCAAGACTCCTCCGGCCGATCAAGCTGACGTATTTCGATCTGAATCATAAATGCCTCGTCATCGGAGGAGGATTAGCTGGCATGACCGCGGCGCTCTCCCTCGCCGAGCAAGGGTTCGACAGCTACATCGTCGAAAAGGAAGAAACGCTCGGCGGTAACCTCAGGAACCTCCGGTTCTCGCTGTCCGGCTACGATCCACAACTCCTCCTCACTGAGACAATTCAAAGGGTCGTCAGCAATCCCCGCATCAAAGTTTTCACGGACGCGGAGATGGTTGGACTGTCAGGATACGTCGGCAACTTCAAGTCCACGATCCGAAAGGGAAATGAGGAAGTCGAGGTGGAACACGGCGCCGTGATCGTGGCGACCGGCGCCTCGGAGTATCCCGCCTCCCGGCGGGACTACCTGTACGGAGAGAATCCACACGTCATCACCCAAAACGAGTTCGAGGAAAGGCTGTTGCGTTGCGGAGAGGACATTCGCGGGTTGAAAAGCGTTGTCATGATCCAATGCGTAGGCTCCCGCGACGACGAGAGGCCGTATTGCAGTCGCGTTTGCTGCGGGCATGCGATCAAGAACGCGCTGAAGCTCAAGGAGATGAATCCACAGGCCGCCGTTTTCGTTCTTTACCGGGATGTCAGGATGTATGGGTTCAAGGAGAGGGCTTACCACGACGCGAGGAAGAAAGGGGTTGTCTTCCTTCGCTACGAGAAAGATGAGAAGCCCGTCGTTTCCGAAAAGGAGGGCAAACCGATGGTCGAAGTGGCCGATGCTGTCCTCGGAGAACGGCTTCTCCTTGAGGCCGACTACGTGGTCCTCAGCACCGGGATGGTCACGACCGGAAACGAGGAGCTCGCCAGAGTCCTGAAAGTCCCTCTGACCAGCGATGGTTTCTTCCTTGAAGCTCATGCGAAAATTCGGCCGCTCGACTTTGCCACCGACGGCGTTTACGTGTGCGGCCTGGCGCACTCACCGAGATACGTCGAGGAAGCCATAGCCCAGGCCAACGGCGCCGCGATTCGGGCCGTGACCCTTCTGTCAAAGGAAAAACTGGTCTCCAGGGCGGAAATCGTCAGGGTCAACGAGAAGATATGCACCGGGTGCGGCATCTGTGTGTCGGTCTGCCCTTACGATGCCAGGGAAATAGACGACGAAACCAAGAAAGCCAGGATTCTGCATGTTGTTTGTCAGGGATGCGGCGCCTGTGCGGCGGCTTGTCCCAATGGGGCGACCGTCCAAAACGTCTTTGAAAAGGTTCAGATTCTTGAAATGGTTGATTCTGCCATCGGATGACAGGAGATAGGGATGAGCGACTTTGACCCCAAGATACTCGGATTTGTGTGTAACTGGTGCACTTACGCCGGGGCGGACCTGGCGGGAACGTCCAGAATCCAATATCCGCCGAACATCCGGATCATCCGGCTCATGTGCAGCGGCTCGGTAGACCCCCTGTATGTCCTCAAGTCCCTCCTGGAAGGAGCAGACGGCGTTCTGATCGGCGGCTGCCATCCCGGCGACTGCCATTACACCAATGGCAATTACAAGGCCAGGAGAAGAATCGCCATCCTGAAAAGTATCCTCCGACAGATTGGACTGGAGGACGAAAGAGTCGTCCTTCGCTGGATCAGCGCCAGCGAGGGGAAGCGATTCGCCGACACGGTAACCGAGATGGTTGGAAAGCTCAAGGAGCTGGGGCCGAACCCACTCAGAGAGAGGTGGCAGATATGAACCCCGCGGAAGCAGGACCTCAGGTTGAAAGGCGAAATGCCACTGCCGCATGCGTGGAATTCGTTCAAGCGCTGCTCGAAAGAAAAGTCGTGGAAGCCGTTCTGGTTCCTCAACATGTGCCCGGGGCGAAGGTTGTCGTGCAAACCCTCGTCACGGACCCTTCCAGGCTGGAGGACGTTGACCCTGTCGCGCCCGTGCTGATGAGCAACTCGGCCACCATGGTCAGCAGCCTGAGCTTCCAGGCTCCGAAGGGCAGGATCGCCGCCGTGATGCGTCCCTGCGAAATAAACGCACTGGTGGAACTGGTTAAATTCAAGCAAGCCAATCTCGACGATGTCATCGTGATCGGGATTGATTGCCCGGGCACGTATGAGCCGAAGGATTATATGCAGATCATTACCGCTCACGGCGGGCCGATTTCCGAACAAGTCTTCGAATCCCTTTCCCGGGGAGAAACCCCATCCTTCGATGGATATGAGCTGAGAGAGGCGTGCCGGATTTGCGAGCATCCCAGCCCCGCCAACTGCCAGATTCTGATGGCATTATGGGGGGCAGATTTCTCATCCGGCCCGGTCATTGTGCCAGTGGATGAAAAAGGGAGGGAGGCGGTTGATAAGGCTGGTTTTCAATCCGGGAACCTGCCGGCTCACCGGCAGCAGATTCTCGAAAAGATAACGAGCGAAAGGTCCGCCCGAGGTCAAAAGATCCTCGAGCAGTTCGCGCAAAGGATAGGGAGCATCGAAGGGCTTGTTGACGAGTTTGCCGCCTGCAAGAAGTGTATGAATTGCCGGGCGGAATGTCCCATCTGTTATTGCCGGGAATGCATCTTCTGCTCGCCGACGTTTGTTCATGAATCCAACAAGTATTTGAAATGGGCGCGGCAGAGAAAAATCATCAAGATGCCTGTCGAGACCCTTTTGTTTCACCTCACGCGGCTCAACCACATGGTCACCTCGTGCGTGGGGTGCGGTCAGTGCAGCAGTGCCTGTCCCAATGGCCTGCCGGTAATGGAGCTGTTCCGAACCATCGGCTCGACCGTGCAGAGAATCTTTGACTATGTCCCCGGGAGGAGTCTTGAGGAGGAACCGCCATTCACGACGTTCCGCGAAGACGAGCTGGAGCCCAGGTAGCTCCCGGCGGTTCTTCACGACGGGACTTGCCTCCCGGAGCGAGCCTGTTGTGATCCTGTGCGCGTTGCGTCGAGTGGGGGAGGCTGCGAACAAAAACATGGCTCAAAATGAGGTTGTCCGAAAATGGAAGCAAGACTCTCGCATGCAACGATTCACAGCGACTTCGTGAAAAAGGTTGAGGAGCTGAGCGGCCAGGACCTTCTGGCGTGCTACCAGTGTGGGAAATGCTCCGCTGGCTGCCCGATTGTTGAGGAGGCTGAGATCCTCCCCAGTCAGGTATTGAGGTTGGTCCAACTCGGTCAGAGGGACGATGCGCTTCATTCCAAAACCATCTGGCTTTGTGCTTCATGTTACACGTGCGTGTCGCGGTGTCCTCGGGGCGTGGACCTTTCCAAGATTATGGAAGCGCTCCGGCAAATCGTCCTGCGAAAGAACCTTGATCACGTGAAGGTCTCCGAGTTGAGTCGAAAGGAAATGGCGAAATTGCCCCCCATCGCACTTATCAGCAACTTCCGCAAGTTCACAGGATGAAAGGCGACAGTGAAGATCCATTATTACCCTGGCTGTACATTAAAGGTCACTGCCACGCAGTTCGAGTCATCGGCCATCGCTTCTGCCCAGGCCCTCGGTGTGGAGATGCTGGAGCTCCAGCGCTGGAATTGCTGCGGGACCGTCTATTCCCTGGCCAACGATGACCTCATCCGGCAACTCGCGCCGATCCGTAACCTTATCCGGGTGCGAAATGAGAACGGGAACGCGGTGACGACGCTGTGTTCCATGTGCCTCAACACGCTCAAGAGCGCCAACTTGCTCATAAACGAAAACCCTGAGAAAAAAAGAACGATAAACGCGTTCATGGACGAAGAGGAGGATTACGACGGAGGCGTTGAGGTGGTTCACCTTCTGGAAATCCTCCGTGACAGGGTTGGGTTTGAGGAAGTCCGGGGGAAGGTCACTCAACCACTATCGGGTCTCCGAGCCTCGCCCTATTACGGCTGTCTTCTCCTCCGCCCTGAGGAAATCGGAATTGACAGGGCTGAATCTCCCACCATCCTGGAGGACTTGCTGAAATCAATGAGTGCGGAGCCCATTGACAGCCCGTATAAGGCAGAATGTTGCGGCTCGTATCAGACGGTGGATAAGGCTGATCTGGTCATCGAGAAGACCCGGGACATCGTCTCCTGGGCCGCGAGGAATAAGGCTCAGTGCATCGTGGTTAGTTGCCCTCTATGCTTTTTCAACCTGGACGAAAGGCAAAAAGACCTCGCGGAAAGGGAATCCGGCACGGCACTTCTTCCGGTGTTCTACTTCACCCAGCTGCTCGCCCTCGCTCTGGGGCTGGGGGCGGAGGTGTGCGGCTTCCAAAAACACGTGATTGATCCTCGGCCGCTCCTGTCCAGCAAGGGATTCATTTGAGAAATAGGCACTGCCCCTAAAACTGCCTGTTCAGTAAAAAACACTTGAGGCTAGATCAGCGTTGAGCGGGACAATGAAACTCACCCCCTACAACAATGCGTCAACGGCAGCGATAACCAAGCGGGCTCTCGTGATCGGGGGGGGCATTGCAGGGATGCAAGCGAGCCTCGACATCGCTGACGCAGGCTACGAGGTCGTTCTCGTTGAGCGAGAACCATCCATCGGCGGACACATGATCCAACTGTCCGAGACATTCCCTACTCTCGACTGTTCTCAGTGCATCATGACCCCCAAAATGGTGGAGGTCTCTCAACATCCCAATATCCGCCTCATGACTTACTGCGAGGTGGAGGACGTCACGGGAGATGTTGGGCAATTCGATGTCAGAATCAGAAAGAAAGCGGCGTACGTTGACCGGGAAAAATGTACCGGATGCGGTCTTTGCGTTGAGAAGTGTCCCACCAAGGTCCCCTCGGAGTTTGACCTGAGCCTCGGAAAAAGAAAGGTCATTTACGTTCCGTTTCCTCAGGCGGTGCCTCCGAAGCCGGTGATAGACGCTGAGAACTGCCGGTTTCTGACGAGCGGCAAGTGCGGCGTCTGCAAAAAAGTCTGTGAAGTCGAGGCTGTAGATTTTGAGCAAACCGACACCATGATAGAGGAAAGGGTCGGCGCCATCGTCGTGGCAACAGGATATGACTTATACGCGAAGGAGAAGGTCGCGGAGTACGGTTACGGACGATATCCAGATGTCATCAGCGGACTGGAGTTTGAGAGGTTGAACTCCGCGTCCGGCCCCACAACCGGAGAGATTCGCCGCCCTTCGGACGGAAAGGTCCCCAGAGAAGTCGTGTTCATCCAGTGCGTCGGCTCGCGAGACCGGGAAAAGGGCGTGCCCTACTGTTCCAGAATCTGCTGCATGTATGCCGCCAAGCATGCGATGCTTTACAAGCACAAAGTGCCCGATGGCCAGGCTTACGTTTTCTATATGGATATTCGCGCCGACGGAAAAGGATACGAGGAGTTTGTTCAGCGGGGTGTGGAGGAAGATGGGACGTTGTACCTACGAGGAAGAGTCTCCCGGGTCTTCCAGCATGGCGACAAGATTGTGGTGTGGGGAGTTGACACACTTGCAGGGAAGAAAACCGAGATCGCAGCCGATATGGTTGTCTTAGCCACGGCGGTCGTGCCAGCGGCAGGTTCTCGGAAGCTGGCCAAGGCCCTTGACATCGTCACCGACGAGTATGGCTTTTATACCGAGGCGCATCTCAAAGCGCATTCTGTGGAATCGGGAAAGCCTGGAATTCTTCTGGCAGGATGTGGCCAGTCGCCGAAAGACATCCCCGACACGGTGGCTCAGGCGGGCTGCGCCGCGAGCAAGGTTACCGCCCTGTTCTCTGCTTCAGAGGTCGGTGGCTCCCTCCTCGATTTACCCATGCGATTCACAGCCTCAAAGAGTTTGAGAGAATAGGTGAGACAGGAGAAAGCAACAAATCCCGCAGGAATTCCGCGAGGATTGCTGCTACAGCGTTTTATCGTGCGTCCCGAGTGCGAAGTCAAGGCCTCATTGTCTTGTTCGTTCGCTCTTCCCACGCTCGCGGGACACCACCGCCTGAACTCGCGGTGACAGTTGCAGCCCCACTTGGCCAGCATTCAGGTGACGGACCAGGGGCCTTAGGGGCGTAGGGGCTTACGAGCATGTAGCTGGACGCGCCTGTTGTGCTCGCAATGAGCTTCGAAAACTTTTCGTCCGACATTGCTCTCTCCACTCGGCGATAAGACGGCGCGCTTTTCCCTCTGCTCCGCTCACAGTGGAGGATAGGTTCGGCCTGCTGCCAACCGCCGTGTCGTGCCGGTCCAGAGGGCCTCCCCTGCTCCTGCTGAATGGTGGATGGGTGTTTCCTTTGGATCGTAAAGAAAAAGGCGCAGCCAAACATCTCGAGATCATGCCGCGTTCGGTGCTCAAGAGCCAAGAATTCCTGGGTGATCAAACGTTTTCTCTAACCAGCAAAAACAGGATCCCCGGATCCGTAACACTTGATGCCTTCGTAACCGACGCCTATATATCCGCTTACGAACTCGCAAAATACACTTTCGCCTTTGTGCTCCACCCACCTGGCGTTTCCGGTTCAGGGCGCTGCACTTCAAGCATGTCGCGGGGACCGGCTCATTCAAACAGCGAGTGGCACTCGAAACAGCGTTCGGAAACACCGGCCGAGCTTAGAGGCGAAAAAGCATCGTCGTACTCCGTAAGCTGGCGCGTCAACTGCTACTGCGAAGAAACAGGGTGATGCGAATCCGAGGACGAGTTTTCCTCGTTGAAGAGTGGGCTTTATTCGCCCGGGAATTGCTGATCGTCGAGCATGAAGTAAGAAGCGATTGAGCTATTTTTGAATGCGGTCCCCGCATCGCCGTCTGGGCTCACAATAGACCCAGTCCTTTTTTGGTGAGTTGACGGCAGATAGTGCTACAGATTCTCCAGGACTCCGTACAAGCGGCGAAGGGCAGGGCTGAGAATGAAAGCAACAGCGAGAAGCTTGGTCGTGAGATTCTCAGTAACGGGTTTGGTTAGGGGGTTGTCTGGGTTTTCACACCATTCAATCCCGCCAAGCCAACGGGACGTGGTCGCGGATGTTTATGGCGAAAAGACGAGACGGGTGTCTTGTTGTGGAAAGCCCCGTCCGCCCGACGTCGCGGTGGTCCATTTCCCTATAAGCAATGCACACGGCTCACCGGTCATCATGGACGTGAGTCAACCAGGCTGCGGCCTGCTCAGTCGGTTCGGATCGTCATGTCGGCAACCATGCAAGCGGGCGTCTGTTTTGCATCCTTGTCCTTGGCCTGTCCGGATACTTCCAGCGTGACCGAGCGGCCAGCAAAAGATTCCAAATCCACAACCACCTCGGCCCAGCCTTTAGTTACAGAGTCAGCGGAGATTGATTTGCGGGTCTGGACGGTTCCATCAACGCTTACGGTCAGTTCCCATTCGGCCTTCGCATTGACCAGCCCGGCCCAGAAAGACAGGGAAGTCTTCTTCCCCGCCGGGACATCCAGCTTTCGCGTCAGTTTCCATGGAGCGTTCGGACTCGGTGGTCGCAACTCGAAGACATCCTTCTGTCCTCTGTATTCCCAGCGGTATGAGCCGTCCTGGACGCCTTCCGCCTTCCAGGCGGCCAGTCGCTTGGGCAGCGCCCACTTCAGACCGGGGTTTTCGATTTGGGCCATCTCTTCGTCGGTGAACAGGCTGTTGGCGATGGGACCCTGGTTTTTCAGGTCTTCAAACCTACTGGGTGTTGGCTGCCTCACCGGGATGACGAATATCTCTTCGGCGGCAGCATTCTTCTCGATCCGCCCGCCGGACTTCACGACGGCCTGGCGTGCCAGCTTCTCACATACGTCTATTAGGTTAGGGAATGTGTAAGCCGTGTAGCTGAAGAGTTCCTTGCTGTTGAGCTTCCTGTAATATTTGTCGGGGATGCTCGTCGTGCCGCGCGTCGTGAAGAGAATCCCGCCGCTGGACGAGGGATTGCAGTCGCTGTCAAAGCCACAGCGGCAGGAGATGATCATGGTCTGGTCGAGATCGCCCTTGCCGTAGAGCAGCCCCATGAGCACCCAGGCGCCTTCCCGCTTCACGTCCAGCGCGCTGATATTGTACTTGGGGTCCTTGTTGTATTTCCTCTCGGCCAGTTCCCAGGCCTTCTCCCAATGGTCAGGATTCTCCTTGTGCCATTGGACCATATCGCGGACCATTTCGGCGTACATGCATTCCCTGGGTATGGCTTTCAGCCCCGCCTCGATGAGTCTGGCAATGTCCTTCTCGAAGAAGGCCTCGGCGTACATGGCCCCCATGAACTGGCCAGCATACACGCCGTCGCCGTAGTTCATCAGCCGGCCGAATTTTTCGCCCAGTGCGATCACCATGTCCGGCATGCCAGGACAGATCAGGCCGGCGTAATCCGATTCAATCTGGTAGTCAATCGCGCCGGCGCAGTTGTGGAACTTGGGATGACTGGAATCCGGTGGGGCAATGCCGTTGCGTAGATTCCGGCGGCCGGCATCGTTAGCAACCCAGAGGGCATACTTGCTGTTGGCGAAATCAATGCCAGCCTGGCGGATGGATACATCCCACCCGTGTTGCTCCATAGAGCGAAGGAAGGTCATCTCCACATAGAGGTCGTCCTGGCCGAACGCGTGGTTAATCAGGTCCTCCTGGAATGTTGGCATCTTCTCCGCTGGCATGATGGTGCTATACCTTCCCTCGGTCGGCGCCCCCCAGGACACGCCGATGATCTGGCCGATCCAGCCGGCCTTCATCTTATCGCGGTATTGTTTCACCGGCAGGCGGCGGAACTGGTCTTCGGCCCTGGCGCCGAGTGCGAGGCAGACGCCGAACACGATGGTTAAGCAAAGTGTATATGTGCGCACGTTCTTCATTGAGATTGTTCTCCTTTCTCAAAGTTTATTTCTGTGATCCGCACGGTTATACTCGGGCAGCGAAAAACACCAGAGATTCGCTTGCTGCACATGCCGATGGCTGTCCTACTCTCCATCCATGGGACGGGCTTCTCCCTGCAACTCGACGACATAATGTTTCAGGCCGGCCTGCTCCGACTGAGGGAAGATGCGGGCAAACTCGATCGTGCCAGTGCAGCTTTTTGTGCCGTGAGCATAGCTGGCGAACTCACCGTGACATCGGGACATGTCCCTGCCACAGTGGAAGAGCTTGGTTCCATCGGGGCAAGTGTATTCGAGTGTATAGGTGTCAAAGCTCTGGCCAACAGCATTGCCTCGGCAGTGTCGGCCCCGCGTGGCTTGTGCCCGCACCGGCCAGGTGCCTTTCATCCGCGAACACTCGTCAATCTGGTGAACGTAGTAGTCGCTGTACACGCCGCTGCTCAGGGCGCCGATCGCCATATCGCAACCGACGGCTTTCCTGATCTCAATGGTTTCTTCTTCCACGAACTTCCTGTAATCCATCATGTTCTTTTGGAGGCGATGGCGGTTGCGGCAAAGCACGGATTTGAATCATGGAAACCACAACGCGCGCCTCCCTTACCCCGCAACACCTGACTACGAAAACTGCGAAGCAACAGACACTCTCAATGCCTGTAACCTGCTGCGCGCTGGTGGGCTTGGATAGGTGAAGCACAGATCATATCAATAACCTATCCTTAGGCCCGCCTTGAGCAAAAAAGGAAACAGTACGTGCGGACTTTCGACGATCGCTTGAAACCGAGAGGGTGCCCCGCGAAGCAGAGGTCCACCAAATCAGTTGCGTCAAGAGAATGAGCTATGCAGAATTACCGGTGATAGCAGCGCCGCGCAAACAGCAAATCAGGAAGAGCAGAGGCATGGGACACAGGACAATAGAGTTTTCGAGTGATGACTATGAGCACACTGTGAAGCAGAGATTGAATCCATGAAACGTCGAGAGTTCATAACGGACACAGCCTTCGCACTCGTTGGCGCCGTCGTGGTGACACCAAGTTGTGCTGGCGCTGAGGGGTCCAAATATCGGGTCGCGGTGATCGGCAGGACAGGCAAGGGAGACTACGGTCATGGGCTGGACGTGGTCTGGAACGACATAGACCAAGCTGAAGTAGTGGCTGTAGCGGATGAAGATCCCAGGGGCCGTGCAGCAGCCGCTAAGAGGCTCAAGGCTCCCAGAGCCTACGCCGATTACCGTCGGATGCTGGAGAAGGAGCGCCCGCAAATCGTCAGTGTGGCCCCGCGTTGGTTGGATTGCCACCGTGATATGGTGCTGGCCTGCGCAGAGTTCGGTTGTCACATTTTCCTTGAAAAGCCCATGTGCCAGAGTCTTGAGCAGGCAGACGAGATGATCGCTGCTCTTGAAAAACACAGTCTGAAGCTGGCGATTGCCCATCAGACCCGGTACAGTCCAGCGTTGCGACATGTACAGGAACTCATTGCACGGGGTGGACTGGGGGACATACTTGAGTTGCGGGGTCGGGGCAAGGAGGACGGCCGTGGAGGCGGAGAGGACCTGATGGTACTCGGGACCCATATCATGGATCTGATGCGGTACTTCGCTGGGGATCCACAATGGTGTTTCGCCTGCGTAAGAGACGGTGACAAGCCAGTCACGAAAAACGAAGTCCGTGATGGGGCCGAAGGCATCGGACAACTCGCGGGCGATGAGATCCAGGCTGCGTATCGGTTCGAAGGAACAACGATGGGCTATTTCTCGACCCACCGCGCCAAGCATGGAGCATCAGAACGTTTCGGCCTTCAGGTCTACGGAACAAAGGGGATTCTCACCATGACGACGGGCGCTGTGCCCGAGATCTGGTTTGTGGAAGACCCGTCCTGGCAACCTGGCCGAAGTAAAGCCCGATGGAAACAGATTTCCAGCGGCGGGATTGACAAGCCGGAGACCCTTAGTGACCCTCAGCAGCGTTTTGGCAATCGTTTGGTTGCACTCGACCTGATACAGGCTATTGAAAAAGACACGCAGCCGAAAGGCAGCATGTATGACGGGCGAGCCGCTTTGGAAATGATACTGGCCGTGTACGAGTCACACCGGCAGAACTCGCCAGTTGTGCTGCCACTGAAGAACCGCATGCACCCTTTGAGTTTGCTATGAGTTGTTCTGTCGAATCGCGAGGAGCAATCCTTTCAGGAAGCGGAGGCGCGCAGAGACTCAGACGATTGGGGAACAACGGGTCGTGAACGCAAATCTGCTTTCTAATGTGTGGTGCACGGCGTCTCTCGCGCTTTCGCCAGATAGCGGCGCCCTGAATCAAAAATCGCGAAATGGCCGTTTCAGAGCAATGGTGACGGTGGTGAATTACATAGGGCGAAGCCCATTAAGTGAAATCTGGGGCAAATCAAACCTTGCGGCAGCCTGCGACTGAGGCAATAATACACCAATGATGACCCACGAACGTCGTGGGTGCAAGGTCAAATGGGAAATGTGGGTTCACGAGAATCCGGCTTTTGCGTGGATGTTGCCGTTTGACCTGAAAGGAGAGAGCAGCATGCTCAAATCTACCGGCATCCCAATCGTTATCTTGGCGTGCATTAACTCCTTTGCCCTGGCCGTCGTCCAGCGGGTTTTTTTCGTCTCCCCCACCGGCCGCGACAGCAACGATGGCAGCGAGTCCGCGCCTTTCCGGATGATCGAAAGGGCGCGCGACGCGGTACGGGCGACTAACGCCGACATGACCGGCGACATCGTGGTAGTCTTGCGAGGCGGGATATACGAGCTGGAGAAGCCTTTCCGGCTGGAGGGAACCGACAGCGGGACCAACGGCCACTCCATCATCTACAGGGCCGAGGCTGGCCAGAAGGTCATTCTCAGCGGCGGTCGAAACGTCACCGGTTGGAAGGCCGAGGCCAGTGGGCGCTGGAAGGCCGCCTCGCCGGTCGAGGACTTCCGCCAGCTTTACGTCAACGGCGTGCGGGCGACCCGCGCCTGGGGCCACGCCCCCGCCGGCACAGCCCTGCACGGCAACGACGGTTACAGGGTCCCGCAGGACGACCTGGCTCAGTGGCGAAACCAGGACGACATCGAGCTGGTCTACCACGTCGTTTGGACCTGGACGCGGCTGAAGGTCAAGAGAATCACGCAGGACGACTCCGCAGCCATCGTAACGATGCAGCAGCCTTCCTTCGAGATGGCCCGCACCAAGGAAGGCGTGCGGGTGGACCTGCCCAAGTACATCGAGAACGCTTTGGAGCTGCTGGACGAGCCGGGCGAATGGTATCTGGACAGAAGGTCCCGGACGATCTGGTACATCCCTCGCCCCGACGAGGATCTCGGCAAAGCGGAGGTGATCGCCCCAGCTCTGGAAACTCTGGTCGAGCTGTCCGGGACGCTTGACAGGCCTGTCCGCAACATCCGCTTCGAGGACCTGCGATTTGAACACGCCACCTGGCTTCAGCCCAACCGCATCGGCCACCCCGACGTGCAGGCCAACTTCCTCAACGACCCCGCCAAGCCGCTCGAGCGGGACGGCACCGTCACGACGGTGCACAACGAGCAGTTGAAGAGCCCCTCCAACATCATCTGCCGCGCCGCCAGGGGTGTCCAGTTTAAGGGCTGCACGTTTGCTCACCTGGGCAGCGGCGGCATTGACCTGGAACACGGCAGCCAGGACAACGTCATCTGCGGCTGCGAATTCACGGACATCTCCGGCACGGCCATCCAGGTCGGCGACGTGCTGAAGGACGACCATCACCCCTCCGACGAGCGATTGATCGTGAAGAACAACACGGTGGTTAACAACTACATCCACGACTGCTGCGTAGAGTACCGGGGCGGCGTGGGCGTGTTCGTGGGCTACACCGACTCCACGACCATCGCCCACAATGAGATCTGCCGTCTGCCCTACAGCGGCGTGAGCGTCGGTTGGGGATGGGGCGAGGAGGATGCCGGCGGCGGGGCCTACAGCAAGCAGGGCATCTTCTACGACAAGCCAAGCACCTGCCGCAACAACCGGATTGAGTTCAACCATATCCACCACGTGATGCAGAGCCTCAACGACGGCGGCGGGATCTACACGCTGGGTAATCAGCCCGGCACGAGCATCCGCGGCAACCTTGTGCATGACAATCCCGGCGCTCCCGGCGGCATCTACCTGGACGAAGGCAGTGGGTTCATCGAGATCACCGGCAATTGCGTCCACGGCGTGAGCAGACCCATGAACTACAACAACCGCGCCCAAAACCGTATCGCCACCTGTGAGGAGCACGACAACTTCTTTAGCATGCCCTCCTCCACATGGGCCGTGATGCAGGAAGTGCTGGACAAGGCCGGCCTGGAAAAGCCGTTCCGGCGCCTGCTCGGGGAGCAAGCTCAAACGAATTGACCATAATACGTCTGAAAGGAGACCCTGACGCGGTGACCATTCCACTCTCGGAAGGCGCCAGTAGCGATGATGCCACCTTATGTCAAGATCACGCGAGTTCATTTGGCATTGGATGACTGCTTAGAATCAACTTGGCCACAGGATCAGCTTACCTCTCGCCGTGTATGTCAAGGAGTCTCGCCATGAGCCGAGAAACCCGGCACGAACGATCTGTTAGTTGGTCCCATCTGTTGTCGGTGCTGATTGTCTTCATGCACGCGCAGCTTGCGGAGGCATCCGCCGAAGAGCAAAATGGGATGGTCGCTATCCCGGCTCGGCGGCTCGTCGTGGGCACGAGCGACACGGAGCGGCAGGAGCTGGCCAAGCGATTCGACTGTCATCCCACATGGCTCAATGATGACCTCCCACGGCACGAAGTGGCCGTGCCGGCCTTCTGGATTGACCAGTACCCGGTGACCAATTCGCAATACCTCGCGTTCGTAGAGGCGACCGGCCATCCACGCCCGGAGTGGTGGGGCCGATGGGGTGGTGTGTTCCCGACCGAGTATGCCAATCATCCCGTGGTGGGCGTGAGCGGGGAAGATGCCGCCGCGTATGCCAAGTGGGCAGGCAAACGACTGCCCAGTGCGGACGAGTGGGAGGCGGCAGTGGCCGGCGCCGACGGTTCCGTTTTCGCCTGGGGCAATGCATGGCCCGGACCCTTGAAACTCCAACACCAGGCTCGTGTGTTCTGGAAACTCCCGGGCACGCAGCCGATAGGCACCGGTGGTTGCGGCCAAAGCGCGGCCGGCATGGAGGACTTCGCCGGTCAGGTTCTGGAGTGGGTCTCCAACGTGGTGCCTCATCACGGCGTGCAGTTCCGGCTGATGAAAGGAGCAAGCTGGTTTCACGAAGATCCATTGAGCTTCCGGACCGCTTCCGGGTGCTATGCCTACGAGGGTTGGCGATCGGCTTTCACCGGATTCCGCTGCGTACTGGAGGGCAACCGGACATCCTCCCCGCACGCGCCAAAGTCGCAACCGAGGCAATCAATATCGGCCGAGGCTGCAAGCAGCGAGCTCAAGCCCGAACGTCCTCCGGGGCCACCCATGCTCTCCGCCACTGGAGGAAACTCTCGGCATCTGTCGATTCGTTTCCCCAAGTTCGGAAGTGAGAGCGTCAACCTGACGGCGCCCGAGACCATCCTCTGGAACGGCTCCAGCGTGATGACCTGGCGCCAAACGCCGGATATCACATGGACCGAGCGGACCGCGGAACGGGCAGTCTACGAAATGCGCTTTCCTGAACTGCGACTCCATGCCGAGTTCATTGCCCAGGGCGACTTCGTCGAGCAGCGGTTTGCCGTCGCGAATCTCACTGACAAACCTGGGACCTTCCGCACCAGTTCCTGTTTCAACCTCCAGGGTCATCCAATGTTTTACGATTGCGAACAACGCCGCACGTATGCCCTGACAGCCGACGGCGAGTTCGTGCCCATGCGACGTCTGTCCCGCGGCGGTAACTGCGTCCGGTGGATCACCGGGCCGAGTGGCGAAGAGTTGGGCGAGGATCTTCAATGCGTGCTTCTGGCGGTGGTTTCCCGCGATGGGCGCCGGATGATCGCCACCGGACAGGCAGGCGAAGGGACCGGGTTCTCCGTCGCCACCAACACACTATTCACGTGCCTGCACACGGACTCGACCGTCCAGGCAGCGCCCGGCCGGCAAGCCACGACCCGGCAGCTCTTCTGGTTCCTTGAGGGAGACCTCAACGATTTGCTCCGGCGGTTCCGACAGGAGTTCAAGCCTCGGGCGGCCAAGAATATCCAGCACGGTTATCTGTTCGTATTCGATCCCGTCCCGGGTGACAAGCAGCTTGACTGACCAATCACTGTCCTTCCCGTCACCAGGCGCAGTATTATAGGAAACACCGTGAGCGCGCCCTTGATGCCAGGTGACCCGTCGAGCCCGGCGGCAGCGCAAACGAAACTCCGCGGTTCCTTTACGGCTGATTGGACAGCGCCCAGCCCACCTCTGAAGGCCGCCAGATGTACTCCTTCCCCGCTATCCTTATCCAGACTTCGTCTGTTCCGATGAAAGATTCAACCTGCCCAGCCGGGGTCCGCATGATGTTGCCGGTGCCGCTGTACCTCACCATCGGGTTCCCATGCGGCTTGGAAAAAATAGAGACCTCGGCGACCCCATCGCTGCTCGCGAACGTGAGCGGCTCATTCAAGTCGTAGTTGAAGTTGGTCACAGAATACCGCATATACGGGTTTCCCCCCACAGGAGGCGCCGTATTCCGTACGCGACCCGTCGCCCGCGGACACCTGACCTCGTACCAATATGGGAGCGATATCGTGCCCGGCGGAGTCTTCACGTTCAACAGCGCGGTCTCCGATCCGCTCTCCGGCAGGCTC
>JAUYEE010000284.1 GCA_030691545.1 bacterium
CTGCCGCCCCACGCGATACGACTCTCGCAGATAGGCGGTGTTGTACACCTTTCGGTTTTTCGATGGCCATTTTCCTCTCGTTAAATACATGCCTACTGAATACCACGACTCCTGGGGAATGTCAAGGAAATAGTTATAAACATCTCGGTTATATTACATGCCTACATAAACAACCAAAAAGCCCCCTAACTTCCCTCATCCCAATGAATTACCAGCACATCACCGGGGTGAACTTCCGTTGCAGAGGAGACCTGAAAACGGCAGGGAGAATGTCGAGTCATCGGGGGATTATGGAGGGAACCAGGGGGAGACAGTCGTAGCGCAGGCGTCTCGCCTGCAAACCCACTTTGGCCCTACCGAGACGAAACGCCTGCCCCTAATCCAGTCTGAGGCCGGCGTACGAGAGAGGCTCACCGTCCAGAAGGACTTTTTCGCCATCTACCGCGATTCTGCCAGATGAAATTAGCTCCAGGGCCTTCAAATAGGCGGGTCCGTCCCCTTCCCATTTCATTGTCTCCTGAAGCTGGTCCGCGTATTGCCTGATCGCACGGAAGTTCTTCTCGTGAACCTTTCCTCGCACCCACTCCGTCCGGACGGGGAATCTCTTCGATTGGACGAGCACGGGGCCCTCGTCGAACTCCCTTCGAGCGATGTGAACGCTCGATCGGGTGCACTCTTCGCCCGAGATGATGGCGTCGTAAACGGCGTCTTCCCCCTTGTACCGTCTCTCGAGGGAATTGTCCGAAGCCAGAGTGGCAACCTGCGACGGGGAGAGATTCCCCGCGTAGAGGCGGGAAATCGGGAAACTGTGGCTCTCCTTTGAGGCGAGCATTGCCAGGTCCGCCGGATGGACGTTGAGGATTCGGTCGGCGTACTCGGACAAGAGAGGGTCCACGATGATTGAGCCGGGACCCGTGAAACCGGAGAGGCAAATGAGGTCGGGCTTGTATGCTTCCAGGTCCTGAACAACCGCCTCGTAATAAACCGGACGCTGGGCGAAGTCCTTCGGGTCAATCCCCTTCTCCTGGCAGAACGTCTTGAAATTCCTTCGGATGACGGGGATTCCCGCATTCCCGGCGACGCTTATTCCGGCGCACTCGTCTTTGTTCGTGAAACCCACGACCACTTTGTAAAGCGCTCCGTGATTGGGGTCGTTGAGCATGGCCTGCATGGAGCTCGCAGAGCCGGAGAAGAAAACGGCGACTCTCATGGGGCGTTTCTGCTGTTTTTCGTAGATGAGCTTCATGACGACCTCCGCAACATGTTCACAACGAGCGACTTCTTCACGACATCAGGCTATTGCCCGTGCGGTACTGGCAGTGGCAACAGGATGTGCGAGGCGTGCGCCGCATCGAAGTATATCGTATTCGTCGCAACAGCGGTTTTTTCGCTATGGCCAGAGTGCTCTCCCGTGTTGGGATTCGGCTCGAAACGCGGGGAATTGCTTGAAGATATGACCACGCGAATGCGGTGACCTCGGTTGAAGATGATACTGGTGGACCACAGGTCAATCTCGAATTTATACATTGTTCCTGGCTCCATCAGCTCGCTTTTCTCGAATCCATTTCGATACCTCGCCCGAAGGATGCCGTCCATGACAAGCATGCTGCGCCCGTCGGGATAGACATCCGTGAGCTTGGCCGTGAAGTCCGTGTCCGGCGCCGAGGACGAGGCCCATAGAATCGCCTTGACCCGCCCGGTGACCTCAATCGGTTCCTTGAGAACATCGCTCGTAAAGAGGAGCACGTCGGGCCGGGTTTCCACTTCCCGCTGGTCTTTCGGCCCGAGCGGAATCAGAAGGTTCGCACCGCCGACCGTCGGGGCGGGATTCTTCGGATCATACTGGTAAGACCGAGAGGCTTTCTCTTCTTTCGATGGGGTCGTGTCCAGAGTACCCTCGGCATGAAAGTGGAGCGGAGTAAACTTCGCCGGGATCGGCCATGCGTCGGCGGTTCGCCATTCGTTGCCGGGGGCCTTCGGGTCGCTCGGGTCACCCATGACGTAGTAATGGACAGTCGGAATCCTCTCGGCGCCTTTGCCGTCGTTCTTGAGCCACGCCTCAAACCAGTTCCAGTGATCAGCGGCTTTGGGCGTCTGGTTATTTGGGTATGTCAGATCGGTGAAAAAGCCGTGTCCCCACGGCCCCATGACCAATTTGCACCTTCCCTTCGCCCCCTCATCCCCGTTGTTGTGGATTGTGACGAAGCTGTTGATCGTCCCCTGGCAGAAAATATCGTACCAGCCGCCGACGAACATTGCGGGCACATTCACCCGCGATGCCGCCAGCTCGGCATCAACTTGCCGCCATAGTTTGTCGAACTCCGGGTGGGCGCGCACGATCTTCAGATTCTCCGGGTTCAATCGAGTCTGCTCGAGCCAGCCCTCGACCATGCTTTTTCGGAAAGCTCCACCCTGGTACATCCCTTGATGGTACATGCTCGAGCAGGCGACGACCACCCACTGGCAGACCAGATGCGGCGGCCGGCTCGGCGCCATCATGTTCTGCACGATACCGCAGGCACTGCCCCCCACCGTGCCAACCTTTCCATTGCACCATTCTTGCTCGGCGATCCACTCGACAGTGTCGTACCCGTCCTGATGATCTCCCCAGCCGTCATGACTGAAAACAAGAAAATCGTCGCCTTCGGAGGCGAAGCGCCCTCGCATGTCCTGCGCAACAAGCGCGTAGCCCTTTTGCGTGAGCCCCATAGCCACTTCCGGTCCCGCGTCTTTGTTATATGGCGTCCGCGTCAGTAATACGGGCCAGGGCCCTTCGCCTTTGGGAAGATGAATGTCCGTCGCCAGTTTCACGCCGTCCCGCATGGGGACCATGAAGGTCTGCTTCGCCGATTGCGCTGTCGAGCAAACGCGCGTGACGAGCAGGACGACAGAGACTATGGCGACGACCCTTTTCAGTAGCTTGTGCATGTTTGAAGTATCCTCCGCCTTCATGAAGTTAGAATTGTGCACACCTTTCCGGCACGCCTGCCCGCGCCCGCACGCGCACAAGCGCTCGCCAGCTAGCTCGGCCAGGGCAGGAAGGACATGCGTCAGAGTTGCCCCTCCGTGAAATTGCCGGAGCACGGGGTGCCATTATACATCTTGAACGTGCCTTTCGGGATTTCGAACACAGCGGCGCCCAAGGTGGCACCGGCCGTATAACTTCTTCCGTGACGACACACGCTGTTCGGTTTTCCCTCGTGATTGGAGAGAGCTTTGATGATGTCTGAAGTCTTGACCTTTGTTGGATCGCTCCATTCTTTTGTCAGTTTCGTCAGCACCGCGTGGCGCGCGAGGGAAGACTCGCCGGGAAACTGCGGCTGCTCTTTCATTGAATCGAGGATCAGGTAGTTCGTGTGGAAATAAACGCCTTTGACCTCGTGCACTTCGTATTTCGATGGCGTCACCTCGACCGAGAAGATTCTCCCTTCTTTCGTGGAGGTGAGGTTGTGATGATTTCCATATCCGCGTTCGGGATGGGTGGCAACCTTGATTGCTTCGTCAAGGGAAGCTGCGTCAAATATCGCGCGGTTGAGGAAGTAACGAGGAATGCCGACCCTCCATTCCGCGCAGGGCGTGTAGTTCGTCGTCTGAATGACGCCTGCCTCGTTGAAGCCAGGGCTGTTGCCGGGAAGGAAGCAGGGGTAAGAGAAGCACTGGAATGCCCGACCATTCTTTGGCGCCGCCTTCAGCCAGAACATCAGTCCCTTATACGCGGCGCTGCTGTCCTCATTGTGCGCCAGGATAATGCGCTTGCCGTCGTTGAGCGAGATTGTGGAGCATTCGCCTTCGCCGCCTTCGCGTTTCATGGCGGTCAACTCCGCCCACGTGCTGGAAATCATCAAGTCCTCCAGGGGGACACCGGCGCCATCGCCCCAGCCCTGGAGTTCCTCGACATATTGCGGGAAATGCTTTTTCGCGGCAGCGACGCAGCCCTCAAACTCTTTCGCGAATTTGCCTTTCGCGACGGCTTCGAGATCAGCGAACCAC
This sequence comes from bacterium, assembly GCA_030691545.1. Taxonomy (GTDB): domain Bacteria; phylum Auribacterota; class JABMQX01; order JABMQX01; family JABMQX01; genus JAUYEE01. Next base: position 3,991 of record JAUYEE010000284.1, read on the forward strand.
TTGCTCCGGCGCCGCATACCCTCACGGATGTTCTCACCAAAACGTTTCCCAATCGCATATCCGATCTCGTAGTTCGTCCCTGAAACTTCGATACAAGGGAGAATCGCCTCATCTCCCGAATCGTCGTTCGATCTTGTCGTCATTCGCCTTTCCTCTGTTTGATTAACCACAGCCGCGACGTGCATCAAACGCGTAGCTCCAGACACCCCGCTGACCAGACCTGCCGTTTGTAGCAGAAAATCTCTTCTGTTCAAGGTTTTTCCTTGTCCGGGAGGCCCTTCACGTCAGCGGCTCTTCAGACGGAAGAACATCCCTACGGCGCGCCCCTTCGCCGCGGGTTAACTGACGCCGATAACAGCCGCGCCCAAAATGGATTTCAGGATGTTGTCCTGGGGGAAAGGATGGGCGAGGTGCTGGCAGAAGGACTCGGCGAATCCGACGCCCGCCTCTTTGCCCCGCCGCCTGTCCCATTCTTTCATGTACTCGATATACTGGTCAATGCCATGCTGCGCGAGAAGCCAATCGCGCTGGCTCCGATGGCAGGACAGCATCTTGACCTTCGTCTCCATCTCCGAAGTCACGTCAACGTAAAACCCTACCGGCGTTCTGCGGCCAAGCCAATCCTTGCTCTCAACGGCATCCCAATAGTAGAGATACGGAACGCCTTTTGTTGGCGGAACGTCTTCCGTGTCGAAGTTCGGCACGGAGGCACAGAAGCAGGCGTTGCGGACGAGCTTCGAGGTTTCCTCGTGGTCAACCATGTAATCCAGCGCAGGAAGCGTGAAGACCACGAAGGGGTTGACCTCCCGAATCACCTTCGCCACTCTGACCCGCAGTTCGTGGCAAAACTCCACCTCGATGTCCTCCCATCCAGCCCAGCGGTAGGAAGCTGCGAGAACGGCCGCCGAATCCTCGCACTCTCTCAGACGCACCGACCGAATCTTTTCCTTGCTGAGCGTCATGGAGCCCTTCTCGCCGCCGCAGAGGGTGGCCATGTGAATCTTATAGCCCTTTTTTCTGAGGAACGAGAGAGTTCCTGCGCACATGAACTCAATGTCGTCGGGATGGCAGCCGAAGGCGAGGACGTTTCCGTTGTCTTCCATCAGTTGCACTCCGGGGTTAGAGGTCCTGCCAGCTCTTTGAGGAAGAAAAGTCTGCCGGGCAACGTCGGCATGAAGCTACTCGGCACCCAGGGGTCGGGACCGTACCTTAGCGTCATCCAGAGAGACATGCCCTGCCACTGCATTCCCCGCGAGAGGACGCCGTCGCACCCGCCAATCACATAATCGGCTTCCAGGAAAATGCCGGGACCGATTGTGTTGGCGAAGGCGGGGACGAGCGTCGTGCGGCTTTTGAAGCTCGTGATGGCGTTCTGCTCGATGGTGAGAGGATGCAGCTTCGCCCCGAGCCGGTGCGTCGCCTTTTTCCATTCAGCGAGCGACTTGTATTCTCCCGCGAAGTGCGGCTCCCAGAAAGCGATGTGGCAGACTCGCCCGATCCCATGCACAAGAACCATCTTTGCGCCCTTCTCTCCCAGGGCCGCAATCTTGCCTGGATATTTCGGCAGATTCGTTCCGGTTGCGAAGTTGCGCTGACGAACCGGGACGGTCAGCTTGCCGAGCGGCCCATAGAAGGCGCTCTCCATCGCGTACTGAAAGGCCCCGGTATTGTCCGGGGGCAGCGTATTCCCGTCCCTATCTGACCACTCGTCCATGTTGAATCCGTGCACGTGCTTGCAGCCGACGCCCCATTCTTTTAGAAAATAGACCGCCCATTTGTACATCCCCATCGGCCCAACCGGCAGAATGAGGATGACCTGTTTCCCTTCCTGACGGGCGAGCCAAATCTGGCTGGCGATCTCGTGCCCCATCTTCACGTCGAATTCCTCAAGCGTCTCGCAGGGAACAGGTGAGAAATTCTTATGCCACCATTTTTGCCGGTCGAGGACCGTCGCCGGGTCCTGCCCCGCGCACTCGTCAATCTTCTTCAAATCCCATCCCACTGGAAAAAAGCCTTCCATCATCGAACCTTGCATTGTGCTAGTCAGGTCCATGTCAAATCCTCCTTCGGTGTTCTGGAAACAGAGTGCCTTCGCAGGATCACACGCCGCCCGACGACTGCCGGACAGGCGCAGGCTGTGCTTTCGCCTTCTTCTTGGCCGGCTGGTAAAAACCGGCCCAATTGAACTTGTTGTTCGAAGGATAACCTTCTATCTCGAATGTTAGCTTGTAGTATGTCCCATCTTCCAGCGCGTAGATTCGGGACGGTTTGAACGTGACCTTGTATTCGCTTCTGCCCGGGACGGTGATGGCTGTTTTTCCTTCGTCCCTCTTTATGGCGCTGGGAAGATGACGTACCTCGACCTCTGTGCCATCCTCCAGTATCTTCGAGAGACTGACGCGCACTCCTGAGGACAGAGCCAGCCGACCCCCGCCTACGGCGAATCGAGGAATCGCGACAGACTCCTTTGCGAAATTCCGGAAGACGAGTTCGATTGGGGGATTGTGGCCGACGCCAACACGTCGCGCAAAAACCGGTGATTCTTCGAGCGCGCGGATTACCTCGCTTGCCGTGTAATGCCGGTCGGCGTGGCCCACCCTGAACTTGCCGGGTCCGTCCTTGGTAAGAAACCAGACTCTCTCAGGCGCGTCCGGGACCCTGCGTCCGAAGAATCGCCGTTGGATGATGTCGCTGGTCGCCTCCCTCACCTCAAGCCGCTTGGGGACCCTAACACCCCATATCACCTCCTTCACCTCGACCGTCCCAGTACGGTAGTAGGCCCAATCGGTCACGCGACGAAGGGGGCCAACGACGATGATGTCGCTGCTGCAAACAAGCCACTCCACAGGCCACACGACCATTATGCCGAGCAATTGCCCAGTCGAGACCAGTGCGATGAGCGCCATCCCGGCCAAGGCAACCGCAGCCGACCTTCGTCGTGTCCGAGCGGAACCGACCCGCTGAATCCCTCTCAACTGATTCGTGACTCCATTTGCCCGATTCATCTCCGCACTCTCCTATACCGATTAGTGGGCGATCAGTCTACCTTGTACATCTCCACCTGCCAGATAGGCGGAACGAGGGTGACTTGTCTCCCCCCTGACGGGGCCAGCCAGTCGCTCCGTTCAGAAACCCGACTCCTTGAGAACCTCCCTTGCCGCGGCAGCATCCGATTCTCTGACCTTGAGCTTCACACCTTCGGGAATTGGCGAGAAGTTACCCCACGCGCATGCTGTGTGTTCACCTTCAAGAAAACACTCAATACCGTGGCCCCGGAGGGCCGATGCAGCAAGATCGGCCGCAACCATGGTGGAAAATGTTGCCACATTCACAAGGCGCTGTTGCATTGGCTGGGTCCCTCCATGCCATTTGGCCGCCGGCGCAAACCTCACTCAGTCCTCGGCGCCGGTCAGCCACTCACCTCCCTGCTCCGCCATTTCATCCAAGCTAACCGTTCGGCGCTACCTCTCCATCGGTTTCACGACGACTCTGTTGCCCTCGACGTGAGTGACTTCGACTTCACAGTCCTTCGGAATGAACTCGCCGTCGGTTACGGCGTCTATTCTCGCCCCATCAATTAAGACCTTGCCTGCTGGGCGCATCATACAGAGGGTGACACCGCGTTTGCCGACGAGGGATTTCTTTGACGGGTCTGCAGCGACGTATCCTTCCGAGGCTTTACTGGTTTCGGCGACGACAAAGCCTCTGGCAAGCCGGGACCCCGGTTTGCTCGCCAACCGCGCCAGAAGCCACAGCATAAACAGGAAGAAAACACCCAGAAAGAGGATACTCGCAATCAGCGCGAGCAGCCACTGCGCGGGAGTCAGAATGCTGTGCAGCCAAACAAGGACGAACACAAGAACGATGATTACGACCAGCTTGGGGATGAGAATCACAGGATGAATAATCATCGGACTCCTGCCTCATTTGCTCGGGACCGCGAAAAACAACCCGCGACTGTCCGAACCTTGCGCTCATGGCGGCTTAGTGCTCCAATTTATAACTACGGTGACGTATTACGGATGAATCCATTGGTCGAGAAGCCCGCCTGCCCGTGTCGGCGTGCAGACGTTACTCGAAAGGAAAACGCCGCTCCGCGCTCGCGGCGGTATCTACGTGCACGGCCAGGGGCTGAAGCCGGCTCCGCCGCGATGACCGGCAGAAACCCGACCACCCGCTGAAGCAGGTGGCTACCACGAATGTGCCGGCTGAAGCCCGGCACAGATGTCGGCACACGCGGCCTGATTCATCAGCGAGACTCTCTGAGGGTTCATCGCCGTATTCATCAACATCCGTACTCGGCGAGAGCTCCTTTTGCTTCCTCTCGCCAAGGCCTCAAGAACGCCAAGACTGGCACACGGCAAGTGTGCTGGCGCTTCACTCAGCCGCCCGAAACCGAATCCTTCTGCTCGCCTCTGCGCTACTTTGCAGGAGGCTTGGCTACGGTTCCCCAGATGCGGACGTTGTCGAAGTTTCCTGTGTCGTCGAATGAGCCGATGCCAAGTCTTCCCCACGTGAACGTCTTATTCGTCGCGGTCATCACAGGCTTCTTCAAATCATCGAAGAAGACCTCGATCTTGCCGCTTTTTGTATCGCGCACGACCCGGACAATGTGATAGCTATCGTCCCACTTTGTGCCGTCGGTTCTCGTCTCGGCGATGGAGACGCGAGGCTCGCCATTGACGATGAAGATTGAATTCGCATTGGCATCGGCCTTAGAGCCGAAGTGCACGTAATAGAAATGCGACGGGGCCTGATAGCCGAAGAAAAGGCAGATGTCTCGATGCCCGTACTCGGGCTCCGTGGATTTCACCTTCGCCTCCAGAACGAAGTCGGAGACCGTGGTGTCCTTAATCAGGGAGGAATTGTTCGGTGAGCGAACTGGGGGAGTGTATTCGCAGTCCCTGACGAGCGAGTAAACGCGATTGTCCCCTTCCTTGACGACTTTCCAGGCGCTCGCGTCGCTCGGCTGCCAGCGGTCCGCATCGCCTTTTTCGAGGGTTTCCTCGAAGACCAGCGGCATGCCGTTCATTTTTTCCGGAGGCTTTTCCTGCTTCTCCTCAGCCAGAAGCGAACCAGACACGGCAGTTGCCAGAATCACACTGAACGCGATGGCAAATCCTCTTCCCATAGTTTCCCTCCCTTTCACGGAAATAAATCGGCAGCGGTCTCAACCATTGTCGCCAATCCGCTCCGACAGTCAAGGGCAAAACCTTGAGGGAAACGGCGCCACAGTCTCGGGAGGATTCACCGCAGAGAGGCCGCTGCAATGCTCAGGGGTCCGCGACAACGCGGTAGAAGGCGGACTTCGGCAGGTCGTTGATCGGAATCATGTAGGAGTTCTCCGGGGGAGTCGCGGGGATATGGGCTGCTTCGACCTGGTCGAATCCTGCTGCGAGGTCGGTCGCCTTTAAAATCGAATAGGATTTGCCGCTCACGCTGCGCCACCGAATGATGATACGGGAATCGCTCCCGTTGACAATCGTGGAGATTGCCAGAACCGATGATGGATCGGTGGGGTTCGTCCCGGCGAGATACTCGTCGAGATTGCACGAGCCGTCCTTATCCCAGTCCTCCGCAGCCCCGCCGCCAGGCACGTTCGTCCCGCCGAAATGCTCGGTTTCCCACGCGTCCGGCATCTCGTCTTCGTCGGCATCCTCAGTGCTCGCGCCCGGATTGTCCCGTCCGGGAGTAGGAGGGGCGACTTCCCAATTGATCGGGTCATTGCCGTATCTCCCGCTCGCAAGGCGCTGAAGAGACTCGCCTGTACCGTTGGCGCCAGTCGGCCAGGGAGCGGAGTCTGAGTAGTCCACCTGGTCAACGACGATGTAAGGGACAGTTCCGGCGTCGGGGTCCGGCGGCAGCTTCGGCTCGCCCGGTTTGGATAGGGTGACTCGCTCGCCTAAGTTCTCCAGATGGCCCGTGTAAGGACCGAACATTCTCACACTCTCATCCAGGCTGTACCTGAAACGAAATGCGTTGAGCTTCATCACGTCGCTTCGAGGGTCGAAGCGCACAATGAGTGCGTAGCCGCCCGGGGGGAGGGTGATGTCCGCCGGGAACGAGTAATCCACGCCGCCGCCAATATGCCAGGTATTTTCGGGGATGTCCGGGTCGAACAAAGGCACGTCCTCTGACGAGATATTCCGCAACTCGAGGTATTCCAGGTCCGCGGTGTTCGTGGTCTGAGAGGGAAACGGGTCAAACATAATCTCGTTGATGACGACGGGACCCACTTTCGGCCCCGCGTTGGCATCATTCAGCGTCCCGGCAAGCTGTGCCACAAAATGCTCATCGGCGGTGCTGGTGATGTATCGCCCGAAAGAGACACCGCTTTCAGCGGCGCCGAACCGGAATCCATGAGCATACCCTGTCAGGTTGCCCTCAGCGTCCGCAGAAAACAGATAAACGTCCTCGCCCAGCGAACTGAGCAGAAAGCTGCCGGTGCTGTCGGGGTCAGCGTTGAAATCATCCTCGTCAAACACCCAGTAACCGCCGACGGGAATCTCTGTTCCCTCCGGAATGCAGAACTTGCGAGGATTTGTCCGGTCGTCCGTCAGAAACCAGCCGCCGATGTCGGCGGGAACGCCGGTGGGGTTATACAGCTCAATCGCGTCTTTCACCGGGAGGACCGTCCGCGTAAGGGCTTCGTTGATGACCACGGCGGGAATGTTGGGTGGCGCGGGATCATCCTGTCCAGGCGAACCGTCAATGTTCGTGGAAGGCCGCCAACCGGTTTTCTTTGTCCAGGCGTCGGTCGAGGCACTCTCATTGAGGACAACCAGTGAGTGCCCGAGTCCATCTGTGTTCACGTACCACTCATCATCGTAAGCGAACGACAGGATTGTCCGGCCCAGTCCGTCCTTCAGCGCCACTCCCTCACCGCCGTTGGCGAGCACATCCGCCGGATACAGAAACTCGCCAGCGACGTTCATGGTCGCCCAGTCCGCGTACCGTTCCTTGAAGGCGGCGAGGTCCTTGACCACTACAACGTACTCCCCCGGTAAAAAGGTGTGGATGCCGCTCTTCGTGAAGTCAAAGAGCACCCCATCCGTAAACGTGATGCCCGCCAGTCCGATGGGTTTGGACGCCGTGTTGCGAAGCTCGATAAAATCGAAATCGTCTGCGGTGTAGGTCCCGTTTGCCTCCGCCTCTGAGGGCGCTCGCGAGTGATACATGATCTCCGTGATGCGCAACGGGGAAGGGGTATCCAGCACGAACAGCGCCTCATTGAGGGCACTCCATTCGCCCGCGCCGGACATGGCCCTCGCCTTGACGAGCGTCGTCGTTTCGAGGGTCAGGGCGCCCTCGTACAGGGTGCCGAGGGGCCGGCCGGCGCCGAACTCTCTTGGGTCAGTGCCGTCGAGCGTGTAATAGATTGTATTGGCAGATTTTATCCATAGCTGAGACCCCTCCGTGAAACTGCCGCCGTGTGGAGCGAACGTCGGAGCCGGCACCGACGGGTAAAGACCCGCATCCTTGAACTGCTGAAGGACAATCGCAGGTCGCCGGGGGAGGTAAGTCTTCAGAATCCAGTCCCGCTCGTTGTACCACTCCTGCTGCGTCAAGGGGGTGGAATAGTGCTGATCTCCCCACCGAGCCGACTCGGCAATGATTGGGGACTCAATCTCGGCTGCCAGTTCTGCATAGGGAGGAACCAGTGACTCCGGCGTCAGGATGCCCCCGTTGAGAAATAAGCGGTGCACGCGATCGCCAAAAAGCAACCTGTATTCCGCATTTTGCTTGAGGTATTGGTGCGGTTCTCCTGCGGAAGAGAAGTCGTTGTTCAGCGCATTCTTGTCCAGAGGGGAGCGGCCCCGGTTGTTCCCCATGGTATTCTCGTAGTCCCAGCAATAGAACTTGAAACCAGTGCTTTCGGCAGACCTGTCGCGGCACGCCCACCAGTTCTTCCAGGGCCAGTCCCAGTTGCCTCCCCAGAGATTGACGATCAGGTAGTCTATGTAGTTCGTGGCATCGAGGAGGGCGGGGTAATTCGGGTTCGGGGCGCCGTCGGGATTGTTGCCCTGGACTTCCTGGTAGGCTTCGTTCGTGCTCAAGCCTGACCTGCATTTGGAGATCATCTGATTCCAGGCAGCGGTATCTCCATTGGTCGGGGAACCGTCGTGAATTGCATCCCAGTCGTCCTTGTCGCCGCCATAATAGCTGGCCGAGAAGGAATGGTCCGGCCGTTCCGCGGGATTGTATAGACCCCAGTAAATCCCGTTGATGTACAGGTGAACGAACATTCCGTGTGCTCCGGCCTGCCCGGTTCCCCGCTGCAAGCTGCGGCCGAACTCATCTCGCGTGTATTGCTCGGTCAAGTACGCGGCGTCCCATGTGTAGCCATCGTTCGCCCCCGCACGAAGTGTAATCGTGTCGAAACGGTCAACGGCGCCGTCACCGAATAAGGGGAACGTCAGTTTCGTTGCCCCATATTCGCTCTTGAACAGAAGTCGAAACGAATGCTTCTTCGTCGCCGAGTGACTGCGAAACCAGCCGCCCTGGATGCGAATCCCGCAGTTCACCTGAAACCCCTCGTCGCCGTCCGGATATATCAGCTCGGCCGAGGTCTCGCGTTCCCATGCGACGCCCTCCTGCGTGGAGTTTGTATAGATTCCGTTCGGTCCGAACATGTCGTCAACGTTCATCGCCAGCGACAGCGTCGGAATTGCCTTCAAGGCATCGCGGATTTTCGCGGCGTAAATGCCGCCGAACTTGTCGTTCCCGGTGGGATTGCCGTTCTGGTCAAATGTCCCGATAACGTCCGGGTCGAGGCCGTAGTCTGGCGACGTGCCGCCCCAGCTCGAGGGCAGGCCCGCGTCCAGAGTCGCTTGATAGTCCTGCCGAATTGCGTCATTGAGGAAAAGATAGGTCTGCGTGCCGGTCTTGCTGGGTTGGCAGCCCGGTTTGAACGCGGCAGCCCGCAGGACCGTGGTGCCTGAAACCGTGATGGGGTTTCCGTAAGGAATGCCTGTCTCCGGGGTCGGCTTGCTCCCGTTGAGCGTGTAATAGACTTCGGTGCCCTCCGTGGCGGTGGCGATGACGACGTCGAACGGCTCGGTAAAGAATCCGTGATCAACACTGAATCTCACGTCAGAGACATAGCCCAACACCCCAGGCATATTCTGCCACCCTGGGGTCGGGGCGGTCAGGAACATCGGGGTGTCCGGCACGACGTCGCTGAGGTCCACGGCGATCATCTCCGGCAGGACCAGCATGTCGGAGCTTGTCGGCGAAATATTCAGCCCGTGGATTGCCAGAACGTTCCTACCGGAAACGAGCGATCCGACCCAATCCGTAATGTCAAAATCCTCGTACTGCGTCGCACTGGCTTCATGTCCTCCGTCAGAGCTGGAATTCCAACTCGGCGACTCAGGATCGTTGGCGGCGGCGACGAAGTCTCGATTCAAATAGGCAATGAAGCCGTCGTCATACTTCATCCGCAAAGTCAGAAGATCGAAAACAGAGGGGGCCGCTACCTCGAACTCGATCCGAACGTAAACCGACGTGTTCACCCCCCACATGGAGATGACATCGAGGCCGATGAGGCTTTCGTAGCCGGTGTCGCGCTCGTAGCCAACCCCTGTGCTGCCGGTCAGCGGCCACGCTGCGTCGTCGAAGTCAATAGCCGTCCAGTTCTCCACCGGGCCCTCCGGAACAAGAGCCACCGCATCGGCTCCCTCCCTGACCAGCGTGGTAAACTCCATCTCCTGAGCCAAACCGTACGAGACATCCTCCGATTGCTCGGGGTAATCCGGATAACCGTGCGCAACCGTCTCACCGTCCGGCATCACGAGGAGGACGCTCTCGTGCTGCTCCGCGTCGTTCTTGCTCAGTTTGAAATTGGTGTGAAGGTATCCGAGGCTGTCCACGTAATCGTCCACCTCCTGCCCGGAGGCAAACACGATCAGGAAATCCCCGCCTCGGATGCTCATGGAAGGGAACGGCCATCGCTGCAAGTCGTTCGCGTCGTCGGTAAGATACCAACCGGTCAGGTCCACCTCACTCGAAGAAGTATTGTAAATCTCGATCCAGTCCGAAGGGTTCCCGTCGCCGTCCAGGAAGGCCGAATCGTTTTCAGCCATGAACTCGCTGATGACAATGTCCCCGCAACAGAGCGTGACCGACCCTGCCGCCGAAAGAAGAACGGACAGAAAGAGGAGAAAACGCGACAAACTTGGCAAACCCATGGGAGCGACCGAGATTATTCCCTTCGGTTGTGATTCAGTGATTCGCAGTATGCCCGGAGGCTTTCGCTTGTCCGCGGCAGCCTCGGAGATTACATATTATTATACGCTTATTGCTGGCCGTGTGCCAGACCCGGGCGTGCCTGGGTGCGGCTACGTATGAGGGGTATGGATGAATCCCTTCATCGAGAAGCCAGGCTGAAGCCTGCTCAGCAGGAACCCGCCGCATCGGAGTCCCACGGGCTGAAGCCCGTGGCTAACCCATGTTTGTCAGTTTTCGGGCGGTTTTCGGGGTATTTGAGGAGGGGCGTCGTCGAGAAGCTTTTATTTTGGGGAAAATCGGGGTGACAAATTTTTGTCCTATGGGCGCTTTTTTCTATTGACATCGGTGCGGCG
>JAUYEE010000301.1 GCA_030691545.1 bacterium
TCAAGCGGGCGGGCACTGTTGATTGAAACCTGTGCTGCTGTTCAGGACCCCCTTGCAAGGTTCCCGCGATCGAAGTGTTCGCCCGCCCCTTCTCAAAACTTGGACCCTGGGCACAAGCGCACAATGAGAAAGGATAGAGAAGTTCTTTGAGACTTCTTTCCATTTTGCCCAGAAGTTGATTCGAGATTGTGCAAAGGAGCAAGGCTACATCGCTGCGGCACGGTGTCGCCCTTGGACACCTCTCGCGGCCAAAAGGCTGTGCCAGGTTTGTCCTCTGGATGAGAAGATTCCCTTGCCCGCTGGTGGATTTCGGCCGCCGGGGACGGCATCCCGCCTCTACGGCCGCACACCTTGCGCAGAACCGCCAGCGGGCAGGGGGTTGACGAAGGCGATGGGTAGAGCAGCGGACGAGCGCCTACCTCAATCTCGGCGATCGTGACGGGCTGACGGCGCTGCACCTCGCTGCTTCGAAAGGACATTACGACGTGCTGGACCTCCTCGTGGGGTTCGGCGCCGATGTCAACGCCGTAAGCAACGACGGAAGAACGCCTCTGCATGTCGCCGCGGCGGCAGGGGATGACGCGATCGTGGCTCTGCTCGTCTTGAAAGGCGCCGCTGCGGGCGCGAGAGACAAGGAGGGGAAAACTCCTCTCGACCTCGCCACGACCGACGCCGTTCGCAAGCGATTGGGCGGAACGGCGCCACCCGTCAGCGACGAGAGACAACCAAATACGGTGCCGCAGACGCCTACTGATTCTCCATGACCTTGTAGTAGCGTCTTCGCACGCCGGGGGGTAATGCTGGCCCCATTGAGTCAATCCACGTCGTCACCGTGTCGCCCGCCGAAGGGACATTGTCCGTAAGAATGTCCCACGAGAGCATATCGCCGGAGTGGTAAACCGAATAGGCTTTCCCCGAGCGGCTGCTCCACCTGAGAGCGATTTCGCCGGTCTGATTATTCTCTGTCGGCGGCCAGATGTGAAACTCATACGCCCCCATATCCACGGTAAGGCTCTTACCGCCAAACATAATCCTGTGCATCCCGACGATGTCGGTCTCCGGCAGATCCGTACTATTGAAGCCTGCATCAATGCACGGTGAGTCGGCAGACAACCGAAAATCCCCATTCGCCGCATCCACAAACCTCGGATCATCGCTAATGTTCCCCTCGCCTCCCCCCGTCCAATCTTGAATGCAGGAATACTCCGGCGGCGCGGGGGGTGGGTCCCAGGGATGAATGACATAGAAATAGACCTGGCTGCCTGCAGGCGCCTCGTTCCCCCAGATGACGCAAATGCGGATTGGGCCATAGCATTCGTACAGACCGCCTCCCCAGTCACTGGCCGAGTTGCCGGTTATGGTATTGTTACGCACCGCACCATCGCAGCCGGCCAAGCCTCCACCACCGTCCCCGGCAGAGTTGCCCGCGATGACGTTGCTCTCGACAGCGCCATCGCAGCCAGCCAGCCCTCCTCCGCTGGCATCGGCCGAATTGCCGGTGATGATGTTGCCCACGATGGTACCGTCACACCCGGAGGCCCCGCCCCCATCCAAAGCCGAGTTTTGTACGATGGCGTTGTCGCGCACCAGCCCGCCGCAGTGATCTAGTCCCCCGCCGTACCAACTTGCCCGGTTCCCTGTGATCGCGTTGTTCTGGATTGTGCCATGGCATGAGTACAGGCCGCCCCCCTGGAAAGTGGCGAGGTTTCCGGCGATCGTATTGTCTTCGATGGTGCCGTCGCACTCGTACAGCCCTCCCCCATTTGAAGACGCTCCTGTCGCGGAGTTTCCAGAAATCGTATTGCTGCGGACGACGCCGTCGCAGTAAGCCAAGCCGCCGCCGTGAGAGGCCGAGTTGCCGGTGATAATGTTCTTTTCAATTCTGGCGTGCGTGCGAGCATACTCTGTCCCGCCGCAGATCCCGCCTCCGTACACTCCCTGGCCGCCTGTTATCGTGAAACCTGAGAGAACACACGCCTCGCTCTCGCTGCCCGTGAAGGAGAGGGCCGGGCCACTGTCCCCTCCATCAATTATGGTCGAAGCCACTATATGGGAGTCTCCAGGATCGTAACTACGCAAAATGACGTAAGGGAGACAAAAGAGGAGGTTCTCAGGGTATAGTCCAGGCGCCACGACAATCTCGTCGCCCTCAACGGCAAAGCAGAGGGATGCCTGGATGCTCGCGACGTGGGAAGGGACGTGCAAGATCCCAGGCGGCGTAGCAGAATTGGGGTTGCTCCCCCTGAGAATTTCAAGACCGTCACGAAGCCCATCCCCATCCATGTCCTCCTCGCCGTGATCTGTTCCTAAGGCACGCTCCATGTCGTCCGAAAGGAGATCCCCATCGGAGTCAAGAGAGGAATCGTGTTCGTAGCATCCCATATCCATCCGGCCGCCAGCGAGGCGACAATTGCCGTCAAAATCACGCTGTGGCCAGGCGAACCAGTAGTAATTCGCCCCGGCGTCTATGCAAGGTGAATCGGCCTGAAGGTGGTAATCACCCGCTACCGGATCGCCGAAAAGAGGGTTGTCGTTGATGTTACCTCTCCCGCCGCCCGTCCACCCCTCAACGCAGCTGAACGACGGGGTGCTCGATAGGTCAAGCTGCTCTCCTGTGTTTCCCCAAATGATGCAGTTCCGGATCCCGCCTGCGCAGTATCGCAGACCGCCGGCCGAATCCTCGGCCGAGTTGTGGGCGATGGTGTTGCTCTGAATACTGCCGTTGCAGTCATACAATCCGCCCCCCCATCTGGCGTAATTGCCCACGATCAAGTTGTTCTGGATGCTGCCGAGGCAAGAATCCAATCCGCCGCCCATCGAATCGGCCCGGTTGGAAGCGATCGTATTGTTCTGGACAGTGCCACCGCAGAAAGCCAATCCGCCTCCTTCATCGGCCGAGTTGCCAGTGATCGTGTTGTTTTCAATGGAGCCGCCGCAAGAAACGAGTCCGCCGCCCATACCAGCCGTGTTCTTGGTGATCCTGTTGTTGCGAATCGTTCCATCGCAGAAAGCGAGGCCTCCGCCCCCGTCGAAGGGGCGCGAGGCGGAATTCTCAGCAATCGTGTTGTTTTCAATCAAGCCGTCGCAACAAGCCAGACCACCTCCCTGGCCGTGCCTGGGCACCGAGTTGCCGCGGATAATATTATCCCGGATTGTGGCATGGGTGTGAACGTCCTGGGTACCTCCGCGGATCCCGCCGCCAAGCCCGCCGCCTCCGTTGCGGATCGTGAATCCGGACAACGCGCAAGTCTCGTCCTCCGTGCCGTCAAACCTGACCACAGGGAAGAGCCCGCTGGCGGCCTCAATGATAGTACTGGCGACGATGGTTTCATCCGACGGGTCGGTGCTCCTCAAGATGGCATTCTTCCCCTCAAAGGAAATGTTCTCAACATAGAGCCCCGGGTAAACCAGGATCTCATCTCCGTCGTCGCATCCGGAGAGGGCCTCCTGGATTGAAACGTACCAGGTATCTTTCGTCGCATTGTTGGTGCGGGGGTCTGCCGCGGAGTTGGGATTTCGCGCATGATGGTACTCGGTGAGGTTGGAGATGTAATCCGAATCGGGGTCGCCAGCGCCATTTTCGCGAAGGTCTCCAAACCAATGAAGTTCCCATTCATCAGGAAGTTCATCGCTATCTGTGTCGGGAGACCCTGAGGCGGCCTCAGGCGTGTTTCCGTAGGCGCCCATATTCACGCGTCCCCCGTTCGGCTGCGGTTCCTCCGAAAACGCAGACGCGGGGTCGCCGGCATCTACGCACGGGGACCAACTCCTGAGATGGAAATCTCCCTTCTCGGCATCAACGAAGTGGGGGTTGAAAGGAATGTTCCCCGCGCCTCCGCCCGTCCAATCCTGAATGCAGCAATAGCTCGGCTCGGTGCAGCCCCAAAGCTGTCCTCCTGCGGGGAGAGGCCAGTTTCCCCAGATAATGCAGTTGCGGATCGTGCCCTCGCAACTATGCAGACCCCAGGCCGGATTTCGGTGAATCGTGTTATTCTCGATCGTGCCATTGCAATTCATCAGCCCACCCCACGAATTTCCTGTGATTACGTTGTTCCGGATGGTACCGTGGCAACTGTCCAGCCCACGCTGGGAATTTCCGGAAATCGTGTTTTTCTGCACCGTCCCGTGGCACTGTTCTAATCCGGCCGCGGCATTTGCGGAAATTGTGTTCCTCTCGACTATCCCGTCGCAACTGTAGAGCCCGGAACTGGAATTTGCCGAGATCGCGTTTTCCCGGATCGTCCCGTTACAGTAACGCAATCCGTTCCCTGAGTTGTCGCAGATCGTATTGCTCTCTATGGTGCCCCCACAAAAAGCCATAGCGTGGTAACGGCTTGTGTTCCCACTGACCACGTTGTTACGGATGCTGGCATGGGTCTCGTTCTCCCAGGTACCACCGCGGATCCCGCTGCCTATCTCAGCACTGCCATTCCGAATGGTGAAGCCAGCCAGAACGCACGACTCATCCTCCTTGCCGGAGAAGGTGACGACGGAACCGGCTTTGTTGCCGTCAATGATGGTATTGGCGACGACGGAGGAATCGAGGGGATCAGTACTGGTGAGGATGATGTTCTTGCCGTTGAACTGGATGTTCTCGAGGTAAACACCTTCGGCGACGGTTACGGTGTCGCCATGCGAAGCGGCATTGATTCCTTGCTGGATCGTCTTCAGTCCCTTCTCCCAGGATTTCCCGTCGCCGGAAGAAGAAACCGACCCGTCCACGTACCAGATTGCGGCGGAGGCCGATACAGAGACACAGATCGCCGTCGAAAGGATTGCTAAAAAAAGGAATGCCTTCATTTTCGTACCCCCCTGAATTTGGGTTCTGCTGCACTCTGTCGTGAAAAAAAACGGTCAAGTGCTCAAGCGAAGTTTACCACAGCCGAGGAAAAATGCCAGAGTTTTTCCAGGCGGGAAGGTAACGGCTCGGTTAGCGGTGAGTCACGCCTGAACGGAACGCTTCCCGCTGCGAACAAATCTCCTTGTAGGGCCCGGCGGTTTGGATGTAAAACGTGGATGAGGACTCTCGGACAGGGCGAACGATAGGAACTCATTCTATGAAACGCGTGCGAATTCTCACACTCATTGGGCCGGCGTTTGTGACGGCGGCGGTGGTGCTCGGTCCAGGAAGCGTCAGCACCGCCTCGCGGATGGGAGGCGATTTCGGGTACTCGCTCATCTGGCTTATGGTTCCGGTCTGCCTGTTCATGTGCTGCTACACGGCGATGGGGGCGAGGTTCGGGGCGGTGTCGGAAGAATCGCTCTTAGGAGCGGTACGGAACAAGTATGGCAGTTGGCTGGCAGTCGTCCTTGGGGTCTGCTCCTTCACCGTGTGCGCTGGGTTTCAAGCGGGGAATAACCTCGGCGCCGGCACGGCAATGGAAACGCTGACGAGCGTACGCATGCCGTTCTGGGCGGTGGGTTTCACGGCTGCATCTCTCGCGGTTATGTTTCTGGCGCGGCGAACGTACAAGGTCGTCGAGAAGCTGATGCTCGCCCTGGTTGTTCTGATGATCGCGGCGTTTTTTGGAACGGTCCTCCGCGCGGGGCCGAGCGTCGTGAGCATTCTCAAGGGTCTGATCCCTTCGGTCCCCGCCAAGAGCTTCCCCGTAATGTCGGCGATGCTCGGGACGACTTTTTCCGTTGTCGCGGCATTGTATCAATCCTATCTCGTTCACGAGAAAGGCTGGCGGCTCACCGAATACCGGACCGGAATCCGCGACGCGATTGCGGGGATCGTCGTGCTGCTTTCCATCACCACCGTTATCGTCCTCACCTCCGCAGCGGTCATTCACCCGAAGGGGCTTTCCGTGCAGACCGCCGGGGACATGGCACGGCAGCTCGAGCCGCTGCTTGGCGGCTCCGCGAAGGTCTTGTTCTGCCTGGGCCTGTGGGCGGCGGCGTTTTCCTCGTTCATTGTGAACTCGTTGATTGGCGGCGGGCTGCTTGCCGACGGACTGGGGTTCGGACGCGAGATGAGCGGGCTGCCCGCCAAGCTGCTGGCGGCTCTGGTGATGGTCATCGGCATGACCGTCGCCCTTGTTTTCCAGGGGACACCCGTGAATGTCCTCATCTTCTTGCAGGGGCTAACCGTGGTATTCGTGCCCGGTTGTGCCCTGGTCATGATTCTGGTACTTAACAGCAAAGAGATCATGGGCGAGCACGTCAACGGCTGGGCAGCCAATGTCATCGCTGTGGCGGGCTTCCTCGCGGTCTGCGCCGTCGCCTACGAAAGGCTCGTCAACCTCCTCCGATAATACCCAACCGGGTGTGGCTACATTTCAGCGGGAGGCTGGCAACTCAGGGAAAGGGCTGGCGAAAGGTAACGCCGCCGTCTCGGCGGCTGTCCTGAGGGCGTCCCGCCCTCAGATGGGTGTGGGGAGAGGCACCCCCTCGATCATGGCGACCCCAATGAGGGGGGCAAGATGCCCCCCACACAGCCGGCAAGATGCCGGCGGTACAGCGATTTATGTCCTCACTTCCACGGCCGGGCTACCGACGAGGGGCGGCTCCCGCACATACCACTTATCCGTAGCCACACCCACCCAATCTTGCGTCTTGACAAGAGGTCTGGCAGCGTCTATATTCCGGACGTACTATCGAGGGGAACAATCCCCTCGCGGCTTTCTCGAAGATGAGACCCGCCGGGTGAGGACTCTTGATGGGAGGAGATTGTCCTCCGGTCGTGAACCGTCCCGACAAGCCCGACTGGAGACAAGGGCATATCGCCCACATTCACCGCGTCTCCGGTGGGCGGACTTGCAGGCCTTCCCAGTAAACTCCCTGTTCACGTTTTGAGTTTAACTATTCTTGGGAGTGTATTTCTTGACCGCCAACACGAACCGCGCGACACGGTCCTACGTTTCCTCGGGCATGAAGGCAGGCGAGGACGCCTGCACCACAAGGAAACCTGGCGCGTTCTCACGAGCCATGGATCGCTCCCGTCCGCTAACGCGAGGGGCGATGCTCTTCGCGGCAGTTTTAATAGCCAACCTCGCTTCCGGTCAGGTCGTCGTGACCTTTCCCAACGGGTCCGAGCGTCTGGTTGTCGGCAGTACATTCACGATCACCTGGACGGCCCCCGTGACCATCACCCAGGTCAAAATCGAGTACTCCTCGAACGGCGGGGCGACGTGGGCCACCTTCACGAACAACACCCCGAACGATGGCAGTGAGTCGTGGACCGTGCCTTACATCCCCTCAGCGTTTTGCATCGTCCGGGTCTCCGACGCCCTCAATGTGTCGGTGTCGGATACAAGCGACGGGATGTTCCGTGTGGATCCGGCGGGGTCGTGGCCGTTTATTGTCACGAAGACTTCCGGGGAAGTGATCGTATCGTTCCTGGGAGGCGATTCCGCGGCGGATTCTGAGATCGGGTTCGGCTACGCTACTGCGACAACTCCTGCCACTTACCGCCACATCCTGTTTCAGGATATCCCCGATTTTCCCAGCCCTACGGCAGACCAAAGTCTCGGGTTCCTACCAGCAGGATCGGGACTTGATTTCTACGTGATCTCCCTCGGCGTATCAGCTTACTCCGGAAATCGCCCGAATGAGTCCTTCAGTGATACAGACAATAGCAATGGTTGGGGCGATACGGCTGTGACGGTCATGCCAAACGAAGTCGAGGGCTACGTGCTTCATCTGGACCGTGCAACTGGCGGAATTGACGACGATAACGATTTTCTTATTGAAGTCAGGGTTGTCCCCGTGGGCGAATCCCCGCCGGTCGCGATAGTCCAGACGCCTTCAGGAGTTCAAAGCGGCCTCGTCACAATTATCTACACGCTGAAGGACACCCAGGGCGACCCGTGCACAATTATCGTGCAGTTGTCAGACGACGGCGGCTTAACGTGGCGATTCGCAACGCAGGGCCCGGGCGGAGACGGCGTCTCCAATCTCACCTCGTCGCGCACCGGATGGAATCATGTTTTCGTCTGGGATTCGCTGACCGACATCGGGCAGACACGGCAGAACGACATTCGGATTCGCATCACACCCGCAGACACGCAAGTTGGCACCCCGGGTGAAACGAGCAATTTCACAGTAAACAATGTCCCTCCGCCGGTGCTTTCGTGCTCGCCGGACTTGTTCGTGTTCGACGCCATGGAAGGCGGGGCCGACCCGCCGGTTTCGGTTCTAAAGGTCTGGAACGCCGGGGGCGACATACTCGACTGGCAAGTCGCGGATAACGCAACGTGGCTAACACTCACACCCCCTACTGGCCAGAGCACGGGGGAAGAAGATTCTGTCAATGTCTCCGTCTCCGTCGCCGGACTGGGTCCGGGGATTTACGCGGCTACCATCACAGTCTCAAGCACCCAGTTGCCGAGCAACAGCATACTCGTGCCCGTGACCTTGACCGTGGTGGAGATGGTTCCGATTCTCTCGGTTTCCCCGTCCAGCATGACTTTTCTCGGGTGGGAGGGGGGACCCAATCCCCTTCCGCAGAGTTTGCAGATTCAAAACATCGGCGGACATCCCATGGACTGGCAGGTCGCAAGCACCATGCCGTGGCTGAAGCTCTCGCCGGAGTCCGGGAGCAGCGAATGGGAGATTGACCCGGTCGAAGTGTCCGTGGATTTGACAGATGTGACTATCGGTGAATACGTGGCTCACATCACCGTGATTGCGAAGGCAAACAACTCTCCGAAGGACGTGCCGGTCTTGCTGAAGGTCACAGAGCCGCCGCCTATCGTTTCCGTGTCGCCGCAAGTTTTGACCTTCTCGGCAACGGAAGGGGAAATCAATGTCTCGCCCCAGGCGATTCAGATTCGCAACGCGGGCACCGGTGAGTTCTCCTGGAACATATCCGACGATGCCGAGTGGCTTTCTGTTTCGCCAACAACTGGAACCAACGCTGGCGAAACGGACGCCGTCATGGTTCGCGTGGGTATTGCCGGTCTAACAGCGGGAGCCTACAACGCTACGCTGACGGTGACGGCCGACGCGGAACGTTCCCCTCAGCACGTGGATGTCACCCTCACCGTCTTGCCGAAGCCGCCCGCACTCTCGGTATCCCCGACAGTTCTCCACTTCGCGGCGGTCGAAGGCAAAGCGGACCCGGCGTCTCAGAGCATCACTGTGAGAAACGCTGGCAGGGGAGAAATGGACTGGCACGCTTCGACCGACGTGCCCTGGCTGAAGGTGCTCCCTCAGGATGGGACCAGCTCCGGCGAAGAGGATACGGCTGACGTCTCCGCTACTGTGGCGGGTCTTGTGGCAGGCTCGTACGCTGGGCGGGTCACGTTCACGTCCGCGAACGCAGTCAACTCGCCGGTGGAGGTCTTCGTCTCCCTCGACGTCGCCGAACCGCCGCCGCTGCTATCAGTCACTCCGCCGTCCCTGACCTTCACCTGCGTGGAAGGAGAAGAAAACCCGTCGCCAAAGGAGATCGAAGTCAGGAACGCGGGAGGCGGGCAGCTCGACTGGCAGGCGACGTCGGACAGGACATGGGTTTCTGTGTCGGCGAGTTCAGGCAGCCTTTCTGCCGGCGCCGCGGTGAGGGTTCAGGTTGAGGTGGATGCATCGGGCTTGACCGCCCGTACTTACACGGCAACGCTGACCCTGACCGGCACAGGGGATAGCACCCAGCAGACAGTCCCTGTGACGCTAATTGTCGAAGAGCCTCCGCCCGCGAGTCTCGAAGTCTCCCCGCTCACGCTCGAGTTCTACGCGAAGGAAGGCGATGGGAATCCTCCGCCGCAGGAAATCAGCATTCGCAACGCTGGCGGTCGGGAGCTCGCCTGGCACGTGTTCAGCGACTCGAACTGGCTGAAGTGCTCTCCCGACTCCGGAAACAGCACAGGAGAAGTTGAGGTCGTTACAATCTCGGTGGACATATCGGGGCTTGACCCCGGCGTTCACTCGGGAAAGCTGACAGTGACAGCTCCCGGCGCCGACAATTCGCCCCAGCATGTCCAGGTGACCTTGACATTCGAAGCACTGCGGCGTGTGCTCGAGGTGTCGCCGACGAGACTCGACTTTGAGAGGGAGGCCGAAAGCCCGGACCCTGCGCCACAGACCTTCACCGTGCGAAATGCTGGCGAGGGAGAAATGCTCTGGCAGGCGTCCGTGGACGAGCCGTGGGTACATCTTTCGCCGCAATCCGGGACAGATACCGGAGTTGCGGAGTCTGTTCAGGTTTCTATCGAGAGCCAGGGGTTGGCTCCCGGCAGCTACACTGCAAACGTGACGGTGCAGGCTCAGGGCGCCGAGAATTCGCCGCAGAGCGTCTCCGTCGGACTTGTCATCAGAGAAAACCCGCCGGTTCTGGAAGTCTCACCCAGCGCCCTGAGCTTCGAGATGGATGAAGAGGGCTCGGCCCCGGACCCAAAGACGTTCGCCATTCGCAACACGGGCGGCCGGACAATGGATTGGCAGGTTTCCGCAGATCAGCAATGGGTTCGCCTGACGCCAGCTTCCGGGGTGAATGGCGGCGTCTCGCAGTTCGTGCAGGTGTCCATTTCCCCGCTTGGGCGGGGCATGGCGCCGGGGAATTACACCTCCACCGTGACGGTTGACGCCCCGGGCGCGGTGAACTCGCCTCAGACCGTTTCTATCCGGTTGACCATCAAGATGGTGATACCGGAGATTCGCGTTTCGCCCCAGGTTCTTGAGTTTAGCACACGCCGGGGCGGGCCAAATCCGACCGACCAGAATTTCTCCATTCAGGTGATTTCCTCCAAGGCGGTCACCTGGGTAGCTACGGAAACCGTATATTGGCTATCCCTGACCCCGTCCACAGGCACAAACTCAGGAGAAGCGGACGCTGTGACCGTCTCGGTGAATAAAGCGGCGTTGGACCTGGGGACGTACGAGACGGACATTGTCGTGCGGGACGCCCAGAAGCCGACCTTCACGGCATCGGTGCATGTCATCCTGCGTGTGCAGCCCATCCGCGTGCCGGAAGACTATCCCACGATTCACGAGGGAATTGCGGCAGCGCAAGAGCGCGACGTTATTCTCGTGTCCGCCGGAACCTACCGCGAGAAGATTCGGATGAAGCACGGCATCGAGGTCATCGGCGAAGGGCCCGACCGAACCATCATTGACTGCGATAACAAGGGGACTGCCGTAGCCATTGAGGGAGTGGAGTGGGCAAAACTCGAAGGAGTCACGATTACGCGGGGCACCGGAGAACGCTTCGGGAAAGGAGCGGAAATCGGTGGGGGAATCTACATTAGTCAGTCGTCGCCTTTGATTTCTAAGTGCCGAATCGCGAACAACTCGGCGGTGTGGGGAGGGGGCATCTGCCTCGACGCGGGCGCCTTCCCGGAGTTCATTGACTGCGAGGTCTCCGGGAACTCCGCGGTGATTGGCGGCGGGTTCTTCTGCTATGAAGGCTCCGCAGGCAACGTCTCCACCTCTCGCATCTCAGGCAACGTCGCAGAGTGGTACGGCGGGGCGGTCTGCCTCACACAGGGGTCCTCGATGGAGCTCGCCGGTTGCCTCATCCATCACAATACGTCTTCCTATGACAGCGCGGGCATTTCGGGCACAGGAGGGAGCGATGTCTCTTTGGTGAGCTGCACGATCACCGACAACGAGGCGCCGGAAGGAGCGGCTCTGTTCATGGAAAGCTCCTCGCGGCTGCAAGCAGACAACTCCATCATCTGGGGCAACGCTTCTCCCATGATTCTCGAGGGAACCCATTCCTTCCGAAACTGCAATCTGGAGGATTCCGGTTTTGTGCAGGGAGTTGGGAACATATCCGCCGACCCCCGGTTCGCGGATTCAGCAAAGGGAGACTATCACCTGCTCCCATCGTCTCCGTGCCTGGACGCAGGATGGAACGAAGCGACAGGTATGCCTCAATCCGATCTCGACGGCGAGGCGAGGGTCATGGCCGGGCCAGTCGGAATGATCACGGACATCGGTGCGGACGAATTGAATCCGGACGTCCCGATTGTCCTCCTGAACGGTGTCTCGCCCCAGGAAGATGGATGGGTTCAAGTGAGTTACACCCTCTATCATCTCTGGGACACCCCGTGTTCCGTTTGCGTCGAATACTCAAGAAACGGCGGCGTGGATTGGCAGAGGGCGACGCGAGCCGCGACAGGCGACGGGACATTCGAACTGTCCACTTCGCGGGAAGGTGAAGCCCACACGTTTTTCTGGGACTCGATCGCTGACGAGGGCGGAGCGAGCATTCAGAATGTGTTGGTGAGAGTGACGGCTGTGGATGGGGCCGGGGGAGGGGTCGGGGGGCCATTCGCCTTGAACAACAGCGAGGCGGATAAAGACAACGACAGATTGCCGGATTCCTATGAACAGCTCATCATCGTCGCGAACCCCGACGACGACATCCTGTCGCCAGCGGAGGTGCTTGCGGGCGACGATTTCGATGGCGACGGAAGTTCCAACCGTGCGGAATACCTCATGGGTACCAATCCCACGGATTCCCGCTCGTGCCTTCGGCTGCGGTGCGCTCGCGGGGTTGACGGTGAGACCGTTCTTTCCTGGCCCTCCGTGAAGGAGAAAATATACCGGTTGCTATACACCCAGGGTCTCCAGAACGGCTGGCACGTTCTCACCCAGCCAGTGTTGGGAACGGGGGACTGGATTGAGTACGGAGATCTGACAGCCGCGAACGAACCGCTCCGCTTTTACAGGCTCGAAGCGGAATGATCCGGATTGAATTGCAGGCGAGGACGCCTGCGCTACTACTCAACGGGATTCCACAACGATTTCCCCCACCGTGACAGAATAGCGGGCGTGCGGAAGGGTCGTTGAAGTGACCGCCGGCCGCCAGTCTCGCAGAGGATCCCAGATCCCCACCTCGATACGATATTGCCCCGGAGCGGCGTCATCCGGTATTCTTGCCTTCTGGCTCAATACGGGCGCGATTCTCTCCGGCTCCTGCGGAAAAGAGAGGTCTTCCGTCAGATAGTGGTCCAGTTGAAGCATTTTCTTCCCATTTGGGTCTAGGAGATGCACCCAGACAATCAGTCCCTTCGGCTGCACTCTGGTCTTCGGCGCATCCCAGTAGAACGTCATCCCGACGGAGTCTCCCGGACGAAACGGTCCCCGTGAGACGGCATAACCTGTCAACCGCACGTCGTTTTTGAACGAGGCGCTCACCTCGTGCATCTCGACCGCCGCCTTCTGCTCGGCGGCTCGCGCAAGCGCCTCCTCCGCCAGCTTCGCATCCTCCGGCGTGAGGCGAGCGGCGATGGACTGAATCCGGCGAACCGGTTCCGCAAGCTCGGGGCGCAATCGGTGGGCGAGAAGGTAGTACGACAGAGCGGCGCCGTCCTGCCTCTGGTCAAGGCGCTGGCGACCGAGGTGGAGCAGAGCACGATAGTCGAGCGCGCCGAGGCGCGCCTCAGGAAGCGAATCGGGGGGAGCACCGAGAATTCTCAGGCGGCGTTGAACGGCCCGAAGGCTCTCGAGGGGAGCCGGCCGGACATCAATCCGGTCGAACGAGAGAGGAAGGTACTGGCTGAAGGTGATGAGAATGCGGCATTCGGCGACCTCCGCGGGTTTCTCGAAGGGGAACAACAGTTCCGTATAGTCCTTTCCAATGTCCGCGGCAGAAAACTGTCTTTCTGCGAGGACGACCTTCGCATCCCGCTCTGCGAGGCTCACTTTCACCGTTGCCTCCTCAGCCCCGCCTCGCGGGGGACAGCGAACGCGGACACTCGCAGTGTAACAGCCGGGCTCAAGAATAAGAGGCGGGGTCGAGATACGCCATGTTCCCGGTAGCCCCGCCTGCGGCGGGGTTGTCTCGGTGGACGCCAGAGAGAAATCCTGGGAAGCCGAAATGTCCACCACAGGCTCGAATCCTGCCAGAACATCATGCGGTTTGAGAGAGAGATAGGGCAGAGCATCCAGATAATCCGGAGAAATGCGAAATCCCGAAAAAACGCTGTCAGGATTCAGCTCACCCTCGAAAAGGGAGGCTTTATCGAGAAGGAATTTCTCGTCCTCCGGCGAGATGACCGTGGCGGAGAGCTTGCCGCTGATGTACGCCATGGCGGCGAGGAGAGGACTGCCGGTCTCTCGCGCAGCGTCCACCAGGTAGCGGTGGGCGGCGCCGTACTCGCCGAGGTTGTAGAGAGCAACACCTTTTTCTTCATCGGTAAGAGCTATTTCCACCAGGCAGTGGGGCGATGTCGCGGACACGCGAAGCTTGTAGAAGTGGTGAGACGGGCGACTGGGAAAACACGTGCGGAGTCCTCGGAATTCCTCCCAGCGAACAGCCGAGGGGCCGAGGAAAAAGGTTCTGGAGACGCCGCCGAGACGCAGACGCACGCTGCCGGGGAGGCAACCATTTCTGACAACGACTATCGCGCTGGTCAGCGGCTTGCTCGACACGAGGAACTTTGAGACGGAGGGCGCGATGTCTCGCCCTTGGAGTTCGATGAATTGTTCATCCTGGTAGAAGGTGGCGCCTTCGACAAAAATGAAATCACTGCGAATCTTCGAGGGAATCCGCTGATAAACGGGCAGAGTGAAATTCCTGCCGAGGAGCGGCGTCTCCTCTGGGTAGATTTCGACCCGCGGGTTGCGGAAAAGCGGCAGAGCATCTTTCTCGAGGTCGAATGCTTTCAGTAGAAATACGTCCTCCGGCGTGGGCGCGGGCCGTATGCTCGAGCTGAGAAAGACAGTGCCGACGAAATCGGCAGGAGCCTTCGAGGGGTTCAAAAGGGCTGTGTAAGGGCCGGGCTTCATTCGATAGGAGGATGGGATATTCTCACGAACCCATTCTCCAGCCCATCTTCGCGTGTCAGTGTTAGAAAAGAAGAACACCTCGGTCAGACTCGTTTTGGCGAGGTAGAAAAAGGCTGTGCATGAAACCGCCACAGCCGCCACGGTGGTTGCGGTGCGGATTTTCTTCATCCTCGACGCCTCTACGAGCAGCGCCGCACCGAGAAGCAACAACGTGGGAAACATAGCTCCCAGGTAGAAGCGCTGCTGCACCGGCTTCGTGAAAAACGTGAAGAGGAGATAGCACGCGGGAAAGGAAGCCACGATCACCAGCCGTTTCCCACGAAAGAACGCCCTCAATAGCCCCGCAAAACCAATCACCGCCGCAACCCATCCGAGGGAGCGTAACAGAACCGGCGCGTTCAGCTTGCAGGAGAGCCAGGCTCTGCCGAACAGCCCCATGTGCGTCTGGGACTCGGTGAGCCTGGCGCCCGGAATGTACCGGACATACTGGCGGAAGTCGTGAAAGGCCTTTTCCGGGCTGATTATGAAGCCCGGATTCGCAACCAACACCGCGATGAAAAAGGCGGCGCCCATCACGGCCAGGCGCGAGATAGCGTCCCTGGAGAAAAGCCTCCTCGGGGGCCAGTTGCGGAGAACATGCGCGAGCAGGCACGTCAGTCCAACAATGGCTCCGTGGTACTTCGCTGAGAACGAGCACGCCACCAGCACCCCTCCAAGAAGATAATTAAGCCACGTCCCCGCAGAGTACATTCTCACCGCCACCAGGACGGTCAGCGTGACGAAAAAGAAGACCGCTGTATCGTTCGTGGCGAAATGCGCCATGCTGATGTTCATGGGACTGACCGCAACGAGACCCGCCGCAAGAAGCCCCGTGGGCCGATCGAGCGTGCGCACGGCGATGCGGTAAACAATGAAAATAACCAGGGTCGAGAGCACGGCGTTCGTGATTCTCGCCAGCCAGAATAGGTTCGACTTGAACTCCAAGGCTGGCGCCGGTTCGCCGCGGTACTCGCTACCGAGAATAAGGCGACCGAAGAAGGACTTAATCCCGTGGATTCCCCGCCACAAGTACTCCACGATATGCGAGTAGAAATAGGGATAGCCGTCGCAGTCCGGGTTATTGATCCGAAAGAAGTATGTTCCTTCAAGGAAATGCCGCGTCGCCGCCATCAGGTGCGGCGTGTCGGGATGGTAGATTTCTCCCTCAGATAGGCCGTGGGAAAGTCCCGCGAGCCTCAGTCCGAGACCGCACGCGAGAATGACAAGAAGAAGCGGTACAACATAATGAAAGCGACGCACATTTTCCGGAGCGGGCGTCGGACGAGTTCTCTTCGCGGCGCGCTGAGTGATACGGCTACGCATCGGTGATTTTTCTGCATTAGTACGCATGATGAAGTCCAGATGATTGCGTTTTTCCGGCTATACTACCGCAACTAAGGTGCAAAAGAAAGGGAAACGCTGACCCCGCAGCGATTCCGAAGGTTTTGATTTGGAAGGGTCGGAC
>JAUYEE010000326.1 GCA_030691545.1 bacterium
TCTCCCCTCCTTTCCCTTTCAAGCCCAAAATCTCCTGTCCTGAATCGCTCCAACCCTCATCCCTGCCTGCGTACTGCCCTTACACCCACCAATTCTCTCCCCGTCCGACCCTTCCAAATCAAAACCTTCGGAATCGCTGCCCTTGGCCGTTTCGGCTTGACAGGTTGCGGTTTCAGGCGATAATGAGGCAGCCTTATGGAGGATAACGACATGAAGTGTCCCGCCTGTCGTGAAGAGATGATTGTCATCGAGTACAAGGACATCGAGCTGGACGTATGCAGCTCGTGCAAGGGTGTCTGGTTCGACGCCGAGGAACTGGAGCTATTGCTCGGTTCCCTGCGACTGCCCGTCGAGGAACTCGTCCGCAAGTTAGGAGAGAAGTCGAGCGAAGAAGTGCGGAAGTGCCCTGCCTGTCGCAAGAAGATGGAGAAAGCGCTCGTTGGCCCCGGCAAGGGCGAGGTGATTGACCGGTGCCGAAGGGGACACGGGCTGTGGTTCGACGGCGGGGAACTGGATAAAGTGGTTCATCGTCTCAGAAAGCCCGAAGCCGTTTCAGGCTTAGCGGGAAAAGAAGCAGAAGAAAAAATCGGCTCATTCCTATCGGATGTCCTTTTTGCCGAGGAAGGTGGAAAGTGAAGAAGGGAGGAGAAGCATGGGTGCCGGAACGATTATCCTGATCGTAGTTGGGTCCTTCATCGTCCTGCTGATTTTGTGGCTGGTGGCGAAGTACAACGTTCTTGTGCGGCTTCGCAACCAGGTCCGCAACGCCTGGGCGCAGATTGACGTGCAGCTCAAGAGACGCTGGGACCTCATCCCCAATCTTGTCGAGACCGTCAAAGGGTACACCAAACACGAAGCGGAAACGCTCCAGAAGGTGACCGAAGCGCGGAACCTCGCTCAACGCGCCGCCGGACAGGGCATCGCCAAGCAAGCGGAGGCGGAGTCTCTCCTCTCCGGCGCCCTGGGGCGACTCCTCGCGGTCGTGGAAGCCTATCCCGATCTGAAGGCGAACCAGAACTACCTCGCCCTTCAGGAGGAGTTGACCTCGACGGAGAACAAGATCGGCTTCTCGCGGCAGTTCTACAACGACACCGTCATGCGCTTCAACACGACCATCCAGATGTTCCCGACGACCATCGTCGCGGGAATGTTCCACTTTTCTACGGCGGAGCTTTTCGAGTTGAAGGACCAGGCCGCACGCGAGGCCCCGAAAGTCCAGTTCTGAGAGGAATTCACCGCAGAGAGCGCAGAGATCGCAGAGAGGGATCATACCTTTGCCCCCTTTCCCTCTGCGTCCTCTGCGCTCTCTGCGGTTCCCAACGGGTGTTCAATAACTATGTGGGAAGCAATACGAGCCAATAAGCGAAAGTCGTTCATCCTCATCTCGTTGATGGGCACTTTCATGATCCTCGCCGGGATGCTCCTCGTCGAAGCCATTGCGCCCGGGGCGTACATGACGGGTGGGGTCATCGCCCTCATCCTGTGGGCGGTGCTCTCTCTCACGAGCTTTTACAGCGGCGACTCGATTTTCCTGGCGAGCGCCGGCGCACAACAGATTCACAAGGAAGATCACCCCACGCTCTTCAACATCGTCGAGGAAATGTGCATTGCTTCCGGCTTGTCCACAATCCCGAAGGTTTACATCATTGACGACCCCAGCCCGAATGCGTTCGCGGTCGGGCGAGACCCCGAGCACGCCTCCGTCGCTGTCACTGCCGGACTCCTCAACCGCCTCAACCGCGATGAGGTCCAGGGCGTCATTGCTCACGAGCTCGCCCACGTCCAGAACCGCGACACGCTCTATGTGATGCTCGCCGCCATGATGGTCGGGGTGGTGGCGCTTCTGTCGCACTTCTTCCTGCGCTACATGTGGTACAGCGGGGGACGACATCGCAGCCGGCGTGAGAGCAAAGGCGGCGGGCAGGCGCAGGCGGTCATTCTCGTGATCGCCGTCCTCTTCGCGATCCTCGGACCAATCGCTGTGCAGCTTCTTTACTTTGCCCTTTCTCGAAGGCGGGAGTATTTGTCCGACGCCTGCGGCGCCCTGTACACCCGCTATCCGGAAGGCCTCGCCTCCGCCCTTGAGAAGATTTCCGCCAACCCGGGACTCAAAGAGAAGAAGAACAAGGTGATGGCTCCGATGTACATCGTCAATCCGCTCCAGGCGTCGGGCGCCGCGGGCCTTGGCTCGACCCATCCTGCGACCGAAGAGCGTGTCCGCATTCTGCGTTCGATGGCAGGGGCGTCGCTCGCGGACTACGAGGCAGCGGCTGCCAAAACAGCGCGTCGCTCTGTCGTCCCGAAAAGCGCAGTCGCGGCGTCGCGTCCCGTCGGTGTCCGGCCGCCCTGGAGAGAAGAGGAACCGCGCCCAGCGGAGCCGGGCGTGCGGGAGAAGACAAGGCAGACCGGCGACCTCCTCAGAAGACTCAGCAACTACGCCTTCATCAATTGTCCGTGCGGGGTCATTGTCAAGGTGCCTCCATCGTTCAAGTCCTCAAAGGTAAGATGTCCTCGCTGCGGGCGGATGCATGACGTGCCGCACGGCGTGAAGGCGCGCTGAGTCCGACCATGAAATGATGGGGGCGGGACGAGGCTTTGCACGCAACCGCGAAAAGGGGTCCGGGCCTTTCCGGCCATGTCTTCGTCGGGAAAAGCAGGGTTCAAGCGGACATTGGACTTTACATAATGCGCTGTCCGGGGGGCATTCGCTCCGACTGGTTCACGGACCGCAAATGAGGGAAAGGTCAGCAAGAGCGTCCTCATAATATGGGAGGGCAGATCATGGGGGTTCTCAGAAAGTTCTTCACCAAAGAAAACGAGAGGCTAATCCTCTCGGCGATCAAGGAGGCGGAGTCTCACACTTCCGGGGAGATCAGGGTGCGGGTTGAGAAAAAAGCGGGCCGGCATCCCATGAGAACAGCGAGGAAGGCTTTCGTGAGACTCGGAATGCGCAAGACGAAACTCCGCAATGGAGTCTTATTCTTCCTGGGCGTCAACCAGCGCAGATTCGTCGTCCTGGGGGATGATGGAATCAACAACAACGTGCCGGAGGGCTTCTGGGGCTCTGTTCGAGATGTCGTCCAAGAGCATTTTCAGAAGGGGCTCTTTTCAGAAGGACTGGCGGAAGGGATTAGACGGGCCGGTCAGCAACTGGCGACGTTTTTCCCATGCGAAAGGGGAGATATGGATGAATTGGCCAACGCGATTTCATACGCAAGGGAGGGACGGGGAAAATGAAAACGAGAATAGAATCAATACTCGCCATTATCTGTTCAATCGTCCTCATCGGCGCCGCATCGCCAGCAAAAGCGGAACAGGGGACTGTGAAGCCCTTCGACACACGCGGCCGCATCGGGACAACCCCGACAGCCGAGAACTCTTATCCTCAACCGCAAGACAACTATGTTAACGATTACGCCGGTCTGGTCACCGAACGCCACGCGGGGCAAATTCGCAAAAGGTTCGGCAAACTTGAGCGCAAGCGCGGCGTCGAGGCCGTCGTTGTCACGATCAACTCCATCCGAGACTACCCCACCGGCGATACCACCATAGAATCCTTTGCCACAAACCTCTTCAACACCTGGGGAATCGGTCACACGGAAAAGAATGACGGAGTGCTCATTCTGGTCGCCGTTCAAGACCGCGAGTGCCGTATCGAACTCGGTGCCGGGTACGGCAGACGCTACGACTTAGCGATGCAGTCGGTCATTGACAAGAAGATGATTCCCTATTTCAAGAAGGGCGACTACAGCGCCGGAATATACAAAGGCGCCTGCGCTGCTGTCGGAAAGCTGACTGGCAAGGTCCCCTGGTTCCCCATATTGATCGGGCTTCTCATCGTCGTGGTGGCTATTCTGCTGGTGCGGGGTTTGGTTCGCGCAGGACGTCGTGTGGAAGTCCCCCCCGCCGCGGCCCCGCCTGAAGTGGTGCAGGGAGAAGAAGTGGAGGCACATGGGAGTGCAGGCGAAGGTCGTGCCGAAGAGGTGTTGGAACAGAAGGCAGGGTGGGAGGAGGCTGTGCCCCGAGAGAGCTGGCGGACGAAAGACCTCAGTGTGCCAATGCGGAAGACGCCAACCTCCGAGGAGGAAGTCGAAGCCGGCCGTGTGGCGCAAGAGAAACCGCGGCGGGAAGAGCATATGCCGAAAGAAAGGTGGTGGCAAAGGGACCTGTTTGGGCGAAGCAGGCCAGCCCTAAATGCAAGAAAGCCAGCCCGGTCCACTGACTCGGGCGAAGGTTGGCGCGCCTTTTTCGACATCCTGGGAGGGTTGCTCGACATCTTCGGTTCCGGAGGCGGCGGTGGCGGCGGTGGCGGCGGGTTTGGAGGGGGGAGTTCTTTCGGCGGTGGCGCTAGCGGGCGTTGGTAAAAGCGCGCTGCTCGCGCCGAGGCCTTATGCAGAATCTGGCCGCCTGAGCAGGGAGTTGACAGAAGAGGTCGCCGGGAAGATGCCGAGGGAATATCAGCCCAAGACAAGCGTCCCCTTTGGCTCTGGTCCGGGCCCAGAAGCGACCGAGGACAATCATACCGGGTCAGTTGGCCGTTGCTTCGAAGTGAAAAGCTCTCTGCGCGATACCGCTCCCCGCGCTGCGGTGTCGCCTCTCGTCCATACGGACAAGGGGGTTGGGAAGAGAATCGTCTTGTGGGATTTGTTCTTCGGGGAGATTCTGGAAGAAAGGGAAGTCCTCTATGAATGAGAGAGCAAAGGTAAGTGGACCACGGCGCCGACCGAGTCTGGTTCGGCGTGCAGGTACCCCGGAGTGCGGTCCCGCCGCCGGCGGGACTGCCGCCTTCTAACACTGCCTGCCCGTAGGGCTTCGGCCGGGGAAACATGGCTTCAGCAGTCCAAAGAGTTTTGAGGACGACAAGAGATGAGCAGAACACCCTCCGGCACCACCGCATCTCGCGCTCGTAGTTCAGGTGGACGGTAACAGGATGAATGGGATGCAGAAATCGCCAGCGTCGTGTTCATCTCGTCTCCATGAAAGCATGAAGTGAAGGAGTCATTGACCACAGGAATTAGCTTTGGGTTGACGTCCGGAGCAATAACGACGCTCGGGCTGATGGTGGGACTGCATTCCGGCACCCATTCGAGGCTCGTCGTCATCGGGGGTATCCTCACCATCGCCGTTGCCGACGCGTTTTCCGACGCCCTCGGCATCCACATTTCCGAGGAATCCGAGAACGTCCACACCCACAAGGAAATCTATGTGGCAAGCATTGCCACGTTCCTTTCCAAATTCTTTTTCGCGCTGACCTTTGTTGTGCCAGTCCTCATCTTCAAGTTGTCCACGGCGATGCTGGTCGGGGTCTTCTGGGGACTGGGCGTGCTCGCGCTACTGAGTTGCTGCATCGCCCACGCCCAGGGAAAACGCAAGTTACCCGTCATCGCCGAGCACATCGTCATCGGCCTCGTAGTCATCGTTGCCACCCACTTCGTCGGCGACCTGATCTCGCGGCTCGTTGATTGAGTGAGACGTTGCTCGCGATCATCAACCTGCGAAGTTGCGAACGATTGGGTCGGTTCAGCAGGATGGATGGTAATGTCCCGACGGGTGTGTCATCCATTCTAGGGTTACGCTCCCGAAACGTGTTCTGTGGTCTCATGCGGTCACAGGATGAAGCGAGCAAGAAAACATTCCCTCCTCGCTGCCAAATTGGTATTCTGGCTGTCGCGGCACGCGCATGGACACTGTGGTTTTCTGTGTGCGAACCGCGACATGGTTAGACGCCTTCGGCATTGAAATAAAGCCGGGAGACCGAGCAGTGGTCGAGAATGCCAACGCGAGAGAGACGATTCTCAAGATCGTCAGGAAGATAGCAGAGGGATACCGGCCGAAGAAAATCATCCTTTTCGGGTCGCATGCGTACGGTAACGCGGGGCCGGACAGCGATGTTGATCTGCTGATCGTCAAGAACACCGACAAAAGACCCATTGACCGCTGGGTCGAAGTGAAGCGACTTCTTCGCGACACCGCTCCCACTGTTCCAGTCGCGCCCCTTGTCTATACTGAGAAAGAGATCGAGGAGCGAACAGCCATGCGGGATTTTTTCCTCGCGGAGGTCTTGCAGAAAGGGGAAATCCTCTATGAATGAGGATTTCAGGAGACACGCGCAGGAATGGTTCGAACGCGGACGCCACGATATCGAAACGGCACAGTTGATCTACGACCAACGGGGACACACCGATTCCATCGCATATCACATACAACAAGCGATCGAGAGGTTTCTCAAAGGGTATCTCGTTCTGCACGGGAAGAGGCCGCCCTGGATCCATGAACTGGACACTCTTCTTCATCAGGCAGCAGCGCTCGACCCAACACTTCTTGTCTTCATTGACGTTTGCGAGAAAGCCTCCAGATACTACTTTGAGGACCGCTATCCGCCCGGTCCCGTCGTCCAGTACGAATACGACGAGATCAAAGCAGACCTCGACAAGGCGCGCGAACTAATGGGAAGGATACAGCCTCTGTCAGGCGCGTGAGCTTTGTCCAAGTTCCGCTAAAGCGCAGACCAATGTTTCCGTTCCCTCCGGGAACCCTCCGGGTCCTGCCTCGCTTCTCCTTAGCGCCGCGGCAATAATGGGGAGGGAAGAGGTATGAAACCCTTTAGGAAGATAGCCGCTGTCATTCTGTTGCTGGCACTGTGCGGGGCGGCCGGTTGCGATCGCAAGCCGGAAAGGGTTCTCGCGGCGGACTCGAAGGACCTCACGCACACGGTCGTCACGGCGACATCTCGACCTGTAACCGCACAGAGCTGCTGGACCGACTTTCGCCCGGCGCGCTCGACTTACTCCGTTGTCCTCGGAAGGAACGGGGGCGGAGGCCACAGCCGTTTCAAATGCGAGGAAGGAGTAAGCGGAAGGATGAGACAATGGCAAAAGAGCATCGAGAACTCCGCTGCCTCAATCCAACCTGCGGCGAAATCATGGATGTGGTCGAGGTTGAGACTTCCAGTTCTCCTTTTGTCTCGCCCCTTCGCGCGGATGGGGAAAGCCTCACCGAGCACGAGAGCGAGGGCGACGACTATGTCATTTGCCCTCACTGCGGCGCCAGGCACAGAATCCCGTCCGGAGGCGGTGAAGGGCCGCCCGCCTGGGACCTTGTTCTCGAAGAGACAGAGGAACTCGAGGAACTCTGAGGCGCCGGGTGTCCTCGCACAGAACAAGGAGGTGCGTTGGGCGACAGTCCTGGCACGATTGAAGAATTCGTAGGAATCCTGCTTATCCCGTTGGATTCCGTCTGCTCCTGCGGCGGAGGCGCCAGCCGAGAAAGCCCGCCATCGGCGCCATAGTCAGCAGAAGCCCCGGCTCCGGCGTCCCCACAAAATCGTCCACCATGACCCGGTTTGTACCGAAGGTTAAGTCCACGTCAACGAACACGCCAACAACGTCAACATCAATGATCGCGGACGACCAGTCCGCCGACCCCCGTACCCGAGTCCATTCGCTGGGATTTGTCAGGTCTCCTGTAAGGAGAGTCCAGGGGAAGTACTCGATTATAAGTTCCCGGATCTGAGTGGTGTACACGGTGAGGTTGGCGGCTCCAACCGGGTTTGTGTTTGAGTCGCCGGTACTCGCAAAAAACAAGTCCACCCAAGAGTCTATGTAGTCACCGGTTGCCGTGACGTAAGCCTCCAGACGGGGGAAAGTGCTGTAATTCTTGTTTCCAGCAAGGGCTCCGCTGGAGGCATCGCTATCCGCAAAGATGAGAGAATAGGTGTCTGACGCGACATTTTGAAAGACATAACCACCGCTGTGGCCCCCTGTCGAGGAGTACGCCGCTCCATCCTCATCGTAGTTGGAGCTGAAAAGGTTGGCCCACGACGTCCCGTAGTCCGTGCCCCAGTCCATGTTGCTTCCGGAGTTAAAAGTCTCCGTGTAGCCGATGGGGTCGGCGAATGCTGCATTGCAGACCATCAGAGCGGCACAGGCGAATAATAGTTTTGCTGTCTTCACGATAGAGTTTCCTATTGTTGTCCTGGACGAGAAGGCCCAAGAGAAGCCAACCTTCTCATTCTCACGTTCGATTTCCCGGTTGTCATTGTGTACCTCACCCCTCTCTCTGGCGCAACTAAAAGGAACGCCCACCGCTTGCACTCAGCAGGGGAGGACAAGAGCATTCTCCCGTCGCGGCCCACAGGCCGATTCGGGGTTGCTCTGCGCCTGTCCTGCAGCGAGAGCGCGAGGATACACCACTTCCCTCGGAGCGTTTAACGCAAGGCCTATGCCGAGGGGGTATCGCCCAGGGCGTTTTGCCATTGAATGACCGCAACTCTTTCTTGCATAGGCAATTGAGAAGGGTCTTCTTGAAGATGAGCAGACTGCCTCCCTTGTCGCGGCCTACCGCCGGGGGCGTGAAGCGCACGGTTCAGTCCACACAAGCGCGGAAGGATTTCGACGGTCGCAGCGCCGAGCCCACGCAGAGGAAAGGGGTAAGAAGGTGGACTGGCCTGCCCTGTTTTGGAGTGCTGCAGCCATGCTGCAGCCTTGCAAGGCGGCCTGCCCGTTGGCGCGAACAGAATCCCGTAGCGTCCAGACGCCGTGCGTGCCTGCCGTGATGCGCGAGGTCGTAAGCGGCCAGGGGAGCTGTGCTCCCGCTCCCCGAGCGTCTCTGCGACCTCAGCGCTCTCTGAGGTTAGCCCCCTATTGGAGCATTATGGCCGCGTGAGGATAGCGGGCTTGATTGTCCAGGCTTGAAGCCTGCCAAGCTCCATCATCTTCGGGCAGCGCAACCCCGGCGGAAAGATGACCCAGCCCCACAGACCCGGTCGGTCCTCGGCGACGTATTTGCCCGCGGTGAAGTTGCCCTTTTTGAGCGACACCTCTTTCAACCCCGGAAACTCCGTGCCTGTCCAGCTTGTGAGGTTCTGCTCGGAAAGACGCTCGACGCCCCATCCAAGAGTGGCGGCGAAATCTTCAGGAGCCACTGCCTTCCCCGCAACCCATATCACCGGCGGAATGCGACCGAGGTCCTCCACCTCTTCGAGAAAATCGCAGCAGGCTTCGCCCCATCGTTTCCAGGAGAACGTGCTCTCCTGAATCGTCTCGCTCCATGTGCTGGAAGGGCCGTAGAGGAATTTCAGGTCAATGTCGTCTATCCTGAAGGCAAGAGGACTCGATCCAAATGCATACTGTAATCTTCGTTCGTCAGGCCGCGCCCCCAGAAACTGAACTTTCGGGGGCGGATTCTTATCGAACCGAACGACTGCTTTCGCGAGAAGGTAAAGGATTTCGGCGGCGGAGACCGCGCGATCGCCGAGGCGAAGGAAGGTAACCTCCTTCTGGATGTGCTTCGCCATTAGCAGCAACTCGTCTCGCGTGAACGGGCGCTGGTAGGCTCGGTCCGGATAGAGGGCGCCCATCTCACGGGCGGTGATAAGTTGCACGTTCGGGCGAGTGCGCACGTGCTCGAGGTATCTGGCGAAATACTCGAAGGCTCGCTCCGTCTCCTCAGGCGATTTCTGAGGCGGGAGCTTCCATTCTTCGCGGGGTGGATTTGCTCCACGAGAGAAGTTGACGCCATCCCAGAACTGCTTGTGAACCCATTCGCACGGGTGATAGTAGATGCTGATCAGCCCACCGCCTTCGTCGAGGACGCGTTTGTGGACCTCATCAAACTGCTGACACCCTTCCTGAAAATCTCCTTCCCCGCCGAGGCCCGTTCGAGTCACTCTCCAGTCGAGATTCAGGACATTCAGAACACCGCAGTACCAGAATGGCTTGCCATCGAGGCCGACGTGTGAGGTCTCGTCGAGATAAATCGGGATTTCCCAGTTTCGCAGCGCCGCGTAGCTCTGCGGCACCCATGAGCCTCCCGCCTGCCCATAACACGATGGCACCACCCCGAAGATTTTCATCAGGTCCTCCACGCCGCGACCCTCTCGCCTCATGAACGCCTTGACTCCTTCGTCCCAGCCGAGCTGCTGCTCATACTCGGCTGGCGTCGGATGGACACTGTGATATTCCGCGTGGTAGCCGATGTCGTGCTTTGACAGGGCGTGAATCACGTCGTCTCGCTTGCGGTCTCGGAGAACCCTCGCCTTCTCCCCGACGATTTTGAACGTGGCTCTCACCCCCTGCTCCGTGAAAATCTCGGCGAGGCGTTTCGCGGCATCATCCGCCGCCGGAAGGATATAGTCCTCCGTGTCGAACCAAAAACTCACATAAACCGTCGGCTTCTTCTCCTCCGCCAGAGAGGAATTGGGGAATAGGGCTATTCACTTGACTCAGGTATACACAAGATGTAGTATGTGGGGTCATGGAGGATTACCCCAAGACGCTTACGGAATTCGAGGTCAGGTTTTCTTCGGAGGAAGCCTGCCGTGATTATCTTTATCAGTTGCGCTG
>JAUYEE010000031.1 GCA_030691545.1 bacterium
TTGCAGTTTTCTTTTCGCGACATTGTTGTTCGCGCTGTTCCTTCTCATACGAGGGCGCGACAACCCCAAGAAATATCTCTCAGCCCCCTGAGGTTATGAGCGCATCCTCGCGACTCGACCAGAACCGTTGCCAAAAAACAGGGCTTTTCGGCTGCGTCTCTAGCCCAACTTCCGCACCTGATTGGGATTTCGAGATTTTTTTGAGGGGGTTTTGGGGATGAAATAGGGATATTTGGGGTGTTTTTGGGGTGATTTTCGCGTTACTTTCTCCCTGTTTTGGTGTTTTTTATGCTTGGAGGGGCGATGTAGTGGCGAGAGAGGTGTTTTTTTCTCTTGACATTACGGGAGTTCTGTTTATTGTAGTATTCATGTACATCCGAAAGAACATCAAAAAAGAGAAAGGCAAGACCTACACCAGTCACGCTCTGGTGGAGTCTGTCCGAACCCCCAAGGGACCCCGGCAGAAGGTTGTGGTCACCCTCGGAGACCTCAGTCCTCGCCCACTTAAGGAGTGGCTGAAGCTGGCTCACAAGGTGGAGAATGCCCTTGTGGGGCAGGGGGAGTTGCTGGAGAGGCCGGATGCCGAGGTGGAGGCGATCATACGCAACGTCAAGGAGAGAAGGGCGAGGCAACAGGTCAAGCCAAAAGAGCCTCCGGACAGGCCCGGCGGGGAGGATGACCTGGTGGCGATTCATACCGACCGGGTGGCTACGGAGCGGCATCGGTCCGCCGGTCATGTGCACGTGGGCTACCAGTTCTGGAAGCGGCTGGGGCTGGACGACATCGTCCGGGACGCTGGGCTCACCGAGCGGGCTTGCACGTTGACGTGCGCCATGACCCTCAATCGGCTGGTTCAGCCCGCCTCGGAACACGCCATACCTCGCTGGACACGAAGCACCGCTCTGGAGGACATCCTGGGAATCGCTCTCGAGGAACTGGCGGACGATTCGCTGTACCGCAACCTCGACAAGCTGTACCCCAATCGGGCGGCCATTGAG
Source organism: bacterium (assembly GCA_030691545.1). Classification (GTDB taxonomy): domain Bacteria; phylum Auribacterota; class JABMQX01; order JABMQX01; family JABMQX01; genus JAUYEE01. The sequence goes on from JAUYEE010000031.1 coordinate 999, forward strand.
TCGGCGTTGGTGGAGCGAGAGCGCAACCTGTTCAACCTCGACACCACGGTTTTCTTCTACGATCTAACCTCCACCTACTTCGAGGGGATGGCGCTGAACAACCCGAAGGCGAAGCGGGGCTATTCGCGAGACAAGAGGCCCGACTGCAAACAGGTGGTGATCGGGCTGGTGGTGGGGCGGGAGGGGTTTCCGGTGGCTCACGAGGTGTTCCGGGAAACCCGGCGACAACGGCGCTCCTTCAACCCTTGATCCGCCATGACGAAACTTTGTCAGACCGGCAACAAACGTTCGTAAGCGTGTCTCGCGCGAAGCGGGTGGAGAAGATGATCCTGGAAACGAGCTTGACTGCCCACGTCACGAGGAATAGGTCTTGTGACATGAGCGTGGCCTTTTTGCTAAAGGTAGTTGCCAGTGGGACGCAAGGCTGGCCATTGTCCGCAAAGCTCTTTTCAAGACACCCCTCGGGGCTGGCAACCCACCGCTGGGCGGCTCTTGCTCTGTTGTGCTGCTGCTTCGGTATGAAGGATCGTTTGGCCGCCCAGATCATCACTGAGGACAGCGATCATGTTTTAGTTGGCAATCAAGCCGTGGAGTTCGGCTTCCAAAAGTGGGATGGTCGTTTGACAAGTATCAAACATCGCGCCACCGGCACCGAATTCATCAAAGCCACGACAAATGTTTGGTGGTCGCCCTTTTACTTCATGTATCGGACCAACAACCAGAATCAATATGTGGGAGGTTGGATCAGTAAGTCATTCCAGTACTCGATTCAAACGAACGCACAGGCAGCCACATTGCATCTGCTCTGGACGGGCTTTTTGAATGGGCAGGATGATTTGGACGTTCGCGTTGGAATCAGCGTGACCGTGACAAACAATTCGCCGTTGAGTGAATGGAGCATGGCCATTACGAACCAGACGCCTGTGGCTATTGAGGAAGTGCAATTCCCGTCGGTTAACGGTGTCGGGCAGATAAGCTCCGATCCAGAGGGCGACTTTCTGGCATATCCGAGTTTAAGCGGCCTCCTGTTCAGGAATCCGCTCCAGAATTTTAGAATCAACAGTGGCTGGGGCTGGGAACAGTTTTATCCCTCATTTTGGGGCAACATGCAGTTCATGGCCCTCTACGGAACCAATCCAAGAGCAGGGCTTTACCTGGCTTCGCGGGACAGACAATCGAACTCAAAGTTTCTGAATGCAGGCAAGCCAGACGAAGGATGGCTTTCATTTTCAGTCAATCATCGTCCAGCCGTTGTGTCGTCCCAAGGATGGACCGCTTCCATCGACGCGACGGTCGCTGTGTTTTCCGGCGATTGGTATGATGCTGCACGCATGTACCGGGATTGGGCGTTGCAGCAGCCGTGGACCGTCAACGGGCCTGTGTGCTCACGCAGCGACCTGCCGGCTTGGGTCAGGCAGGTCGGCCTTCGGCAGTGGGTCTTCACCTATCCGTTAGAGTATCAGGCCAATCCCTTCAGCACGGTCCCGGACGTTTTGGCGGACTCCGCCTCAACCGTTGGCTTTCCCGTCTTGGCCGGGTGGATCGGCTGGGAACGCCTTGGCTGGTATCGGGCGTATCCTGATGTGTTTCCGCCCAAAGAGGGATGGTTGAGCTTCAGCAACACGATTGCCTCCGCCCAAAGGGCAGGCAACCGCGTGTCGTTTATCCCATGCACGACTTCGTACTCCTCGTTGGCACGGGATTGGGGCTCGGCCCAAGCCGCTGCCTGCCAGGATCGGAATGGGAGTTTGCTTGCTCCATTCATGTATTCGGAATACAGCGCCGTTGTCGGTTCGAATGTGCCCTGCGCACTCTACAAGATGTGTCCCGCCACGACGTTGTGGCAAGACAAGCTGCGGGGCATGCTCACAACCGTTGCCACCAATGGAGCGGACATCATCTATCTTGACGGCTTCCCAGTTTTCGGACCTCAGCCTTGTATGGCGGCCAGCCACTCCCATCCGAAAGGAGGAGGCTCCTGGTGGTTTGAGGCTTATCGTGACAACTTGCAGCAGATCAAATCAACACTGCGCTCTGCGAATCCGCACTTGGCCTTCGGCTCCGAAGGCATGGCGGAAACCTGCCTGCCCTTCTTGGATGTCCAATGGGATGCGACGACAACTGGCTGGTCGCCGACAATGATGAGCGGCGCTATTCAGGATGTGTCGAAGGTGCAACTAATTCCTCTGTGGCACGTCGTTTATCACGACTATGGTCTGCTGGAGTCGGGAATAGCCTTTTGCAGCTGCTCTGCCCCTTCAGGAGCCGTTGGCTATGGCGATTACCGCAATTTTTACATTCGCGGTTTCGCGTTGGCGTTGGTTTGGGGCGAAATGCCCTGCACTTGGTACGCCGACGAGAAAATGTCCCTGGTCAATGGGGCTGACGAACAGGAAATGGTCGCCTACCTCCGTCGCATCGTCCAAGCGCGAATGACCTACGCACAGCCTTATGTGGTCCACGGCCGGATGTTACGGCCACTGGCGCTCGACGTGCCCAGTTTCCGGATCGCGGGCGCGGACCCCATTCCTTACACGGGGGCTGCATATCCACCTTTCGACGAGAAGACCATTTTGGGCAGCGCCTGGAAGGCGCCTTCGGGTAAGACAGGCTACGTTTTCTCTAACATCAGTCCTGACCCTCAAAGTTTCCGGCTCCTGATTTCGCCAGCCGACGCGGAATTCCCGGCTTCGGTTGTTTGCTCCATTTTTGAGAATCGGAACGGCGCTGGAACCAACAGGGCGAGTCTCGTTGGTCTGCCAAGCGAACTGCTTGTTCAAGTCAATCCGCTGGATGTCTTGTTGATCGAGGTGGTGCCACAGGCACCCTCTTTGCGCGCGACCACTGTGGTCACGAATGGAACAGTCGTGCCGAACCTCGCAGCGTCTGGGGGACTTTTCGGAGCAACTTGGGTTTTGGAGAGAACCACAGATTTGACCAACGGCTCGTGGGTCGAGGTGTCGTCACTCTCAGGAAGTAGAACGAATTTCGTCGATTACACAGCAACGAACTACTCGACAATGTTCTACCGACTGAAGCTGACCCAGTGATCTTTCTTCGCGGTTTCGTTCACCGGCTCACGCAGACGTTCGCCCACCCCGCGAAACCCTTACCAGAAGAAATCACCGGTGCGGGTGAAGATGAAGCGCAGCGGCGATGAAACGTACGTTCTGTGCGTGGGGGAAGGACGCAGGGAAAAGGACAGGGCCATCCGCGAAAAACTCGAAGCGCGTCT
>JAUYEE010000126.1 GCA_030691545.1 bacterium
TTGTTGGCGGTCAACACGGACGGCACGGACCTTCTTCCGTTCTACGGGAATCACGAGCTGCCGATTCTGAAGTGCCAGCCAGCCGTCAGCGAGGAGGGCTGGGTTTATTTTGTCGAGTCGAACGGGCGCGATCCTCTCGGCGGAGGGACTATTGCTGCCGTGAACCTGCGGCGAAACCTCAAGTCCCACACGCCGGTTGCGGCAGACGATGGGGGCTTCTATCTTTCACCGTCTCCTGTACCGCCGGCATCTTGCCGGCTGTCCGGCGGGCAGGATGCCCGCCGAGACCGGGGGGCGAGGCGCCCCCAGGACAGCCGCCGAGACGGCGGCGTTACCCCGTCGCCTTTCGCGGACCGGAAGCTCATCGTGTCGTTCAGGAAAAAGGGGGAGACGTACGGGGTGTATGAGCTTGCGTGGCATGGGCAGGATGCCCATGCTTCTTCGCAGGCGGGAATCCCCGCCCACTCCCCTGACGAAGGCAGTACCTTTACCCGAAAGCTGTTTGACGACCCCGAATGGCACGATGTGGAGGCGAGGCTGGTGGCGCCTCGCCCGCGCCCGAAGGGACGATCCAGTGTCGTCAGCTATGAGTCTGACACGTCAGACCTCTTTTGCATGGATTGTTACATTTCGGACCGGCCCGAGGTGAAGAATGCTCCTGTGGGTTCCCTGCGGCGTCTTCGGGTCATCGAGGGCATTCCCCTGCGGTACGATGCGCCCGGATGGCGGCTTCCTGAGAAGGAGAAGCGCCTCGTCCCGGGCGCGAGCGTCTATTCTGCGACGGCGTTTGGCCCGAGGCGGATTCTCGGCGATATTCCTGTGGAGAGCGACGGGTCCTTTTATTTCAGAGCTCCCGCGGAGACCCCGATTTCCCTCCAGCTTCTCGACGAGAACGGCATGGCCGTGGCGACGCACCAGAGCTGGCTGTGGGGGATGCCAAAGGAGAATCGCGGCTGCATCGGCTGCCACGAAGACCGGGAGCTTACTCCGCCCAACCGCCTGACGGAGGCCCTCAAGAAACCTCCATTCCAGTTGACGGACCCCCCGGAGAAACGTCGCACAGTGGATTTCACGCATGACATTGCGCCGTTGATCAGGGGGCGTTGTGTGCAATGCCACACACGGGAGCACCCCCGGTTGGACCTGTCATCGTTGGAGAACCCGGGGTCGGACGAGTCGGACAAGTCGGGCGCCGTTTCCTTTTCTGGGGCGTACAAGTTGCTTCTTTGTCCGTCGGAGACGGGGACGGAGATGGGACAGGCTGGCAGCCCGTCGCACCGGTACGTCATGCCCGGCAGTGCGCGGGAAAGTCCTGTGGTATGGCATCTCTTCGGAAAGCGAATGGATGGAGCAGAGAATTCCTCTGCGGGCGGCATGTCGGCAGCGCAAATGCCGCCGGAAGCGCCGCTGAGCGATGCAGAGCGCAGGCTGTTCATCGAGTGGATTGACATTGGCGCCCAATGGAACAATCGCGCAGCCCCGGAAGACGCGGCGCCAAAACCCTCTCTCCCGAAAAAGCTCTCCGGCGCGCCCCAGAGTAAAGGGGGAATGTGAAGATGCGGAGGTGTCTTTTCGCCGCGAGTCTTGTCGGGATGCTCTGGGTCACAGGGACCGCAGTGTTGGGAGAGGGGTTGCCCGTTTACACGGACGTAACAAAGGAAGCCGGAATAACCTTTGTTCACAGTTTCGGGGACGATAACCTGGACTCCATCGTGGAGACGACCGGGGCCGGCTGCGCCTTTTTCGACTACAACAACGACGAATACCTCGACATCTATCTGGTAAACGGAGCCTATGACAGGGTGGTCAGCCACCCCAGCGGGAGGCATTTGGCGGGAAAGCTAAAGGATGCCCTTTACCGGAACAACAGGGATGGGACCTTTACTGATGTCACGAAGGAAGCCGGAATTGACGAGGACGGTTTCGGGATGGGCGCCTTCGCGGCTGACTACGACAACGACGGGCATGTTGACCTCTTCGTGACGAATTATGGGCCGGATGCCCTCTATCACAACGATGGCGATGGGACCTTCACCGATGTCAGCCAGAAGGCAGGGGTGAACTGCGACCGCTGGGGGGTGGGGGCGACGTGGCTCGATTATGACAACGACGGGTTCGTGGACCTGTTTGTGGGGAACTATCTGACGTATGACCCGGACTACCGTTACTATTACGCAGCAGACAACTTCCCCGGTCCTCTCTCGTATAAAGGGCAGCCAGACGTTCTGTATCGAAACAAGGGCGATGGCACGTTCGAGGATGTGACCCAGAAGGCGCGCATCAGTGATCCGGACGGGCGCGCGATGGGGGTTACTTCCGGGGATTTCGACGACGACGGGGACATGGACATCTTCGTCTGCAACGACGCCATGGAAAACCACATGCACCTCAATAACGGGGACGGGACGTTCCAGGAGATTGCGCTCACCTCAGGCACGGCGTTCGGGGAGAACGGCGAATCCACCTCTGCCATGGGGCCGGATTTCGGAGACATAAACCGCGACGGGCTGATGGACCTGACGGTTCCGGACCTCGGATACTGCTGTGTCTATCTCAACCTGGGCAATGGAGTGTTCCAGGACAAGAGCAGTCTGTTCGGTGTCGCCGGTGTAATGGGGCAGTTCAACAGTTGGTCGGGAAACCTGTTTGACTACGATAACGATGGGTACCTCGACTTCTTCATTACCAACGGCAACGCCCACAGGCTGGAGGAAGAGGAAAACGTGTTGTTCCGGAACGAGAGGGGACAGAGGTTTGTGGACGTATCCGCGAAATCCGGAAAGATTTTCGAGCAGGAGTTCATCGGCAGAGGAGCCGCAGTAGGCGATTACGATAATGATGGCGACATGGACATCCTCGTTCTCAACCTGAACAGTCGCGCGCTTCTCCTGCGCAACGACGGAGGCAACCGAAACCACTGGCTGATCATCCGCACAGTGGGAACGAAGAGCAACCGCTGCGGGATCGGCGCCCGCATCCGGCTTACGGCGGGCGGCTTGACTCAGATTGCCAACGTGAAGTCGGGTTCTTCGTACCTCACCACGAGCGACTTGCGGGTGCACTTCGGGTTGGGGAAAGAGACTGAAGTTCTTAGGATTGAAATCCGCTGGCCAAGCGGGCGGGTCCAAGAATTGAACCGGGTGAAGGCAAACCAAATCCTGACGGTCAAGGAACCGGCGGAATAGGGACATAAGGATCGGGAGTGTGAAGCGCTATGTGCCGGCTGCAATCATAGTTCTTTCGGGCGTTGGGGCACTGTTGGGTTTATCTCTGGGCGCCCCCCAGCGCCCAAAACCCTCGTTTTACGTCGGGTCGCGCGTGTGTATGCCGTGCCACGGCGGGAAAAGGGGGTGCGACCAGTACAGCCTCTGGCGCCTCTCGAAGCACGCGAAAGCATATGCGGCTCTGAGCCTCCCGGAGAGCTTTGAGGTCGCGGAAATCTCGGGCGTGGATGTCCCTCCGCGAGAAAGCCCCATCTGCTTAGGGTGCCACGCGACTGCCTCCACGGCCGAGCCGTGGCAGCTCGACCCGACGTTCCACCGCGAGGATGGCGTACAGTGTGAGGTCTGTCATGGGCCGGCAAGCAACCACGTCGAAGCGATGCGCGCGGGGAAACCCACCTCCACCTCGATGCTTCCAATCCCCAGGCAGCAGGACTGCGTTGTTTGCCATCGGCTCAAGGATTCCCACAGGAAAGCCCTCGATAGCGGGCAGTTTGACTACAAGACGGGTCTGCAGGAAATCTCCCACACGGGCAGCCAGCTCGTCATGCGCCCGTCTGCTCCGACGAGACCGACGGAAACCAGGCCATACCTCGTCGGCGTGAGCGTGTGCGCGCAGTGCCACTCGGAAGTGGAAACCGGCGCCCAGTTCGCCATGTGGATGCGTTCCGCTCATGCCAACGCTTATGCGACTCTGGGGACCTCGCAGGCATGGGACGCGGCGGCAAAAGTCGGCATCCAGGGAAATCCACAGGCGAACCTCCTTTGCTTGCGATGCCACGCAGCCGGGTTCGGCGAGCAGGTCTGGAGTTCGGGCGACTCGTTTGAAATCGAGGATGGTGTGCAGTGCGAATCGTGCCACGGCCCGGGCAGCGAATACTCCAAGGAGGCAATCATGCGCGATAAGCAGACTGCAGTTGCTGCCGCGCTTGAGATTCCCGACGAGAAAACGTGCCTGAGGTGCCACAACGGACAGTGTCCACTGCCTTCGCAGCAGTTCGATTTCGGGGCCGCAACGAACCTTATTACCCACCCACGGAAGTCGCTCAAGCCCCCGTCCGTTTCAGTCGAGTACAAGACTCCGTTCAACCTTGTCCTCTCGAGGGACGGGCGCCGAGCCTACGTTGCCTGCGAAGGGTCGAACTCGTTGGTGATCGTGGATCTCGAGAGCCATAAGGTGGTGGGGGAGGTTGAGGTGGGAAGGCAGCCGCACGGGGTGTGCCTCAATCCCGCGGAGACGATAGCCTACGTCACCAACCGGAGTTCCGACACGGTTTCGGTTGTGGACCTGGCGACGAACAAGGTAACTGGCACGATTGCGGTCGGGGATGAGCCTCACGGCATCATGACGGACGTGAGCGGTGACACACTTTACGTCGGGAACGGAGCGACCCAGGACGTTTCCGTGATTGACGCTCAGAGTGCGAAAGAGGTGAAGCGGTTGTCGGCCGCTCGCGGGGCATGGGGGGTCGAGCGTTCGCCCGACGGCAAGTTTGTGTACGTGACGAACAACCTATCGCATTTCGTGCCATTCCGGACGACCTCCATGTCGGAGGTCACGGTGATTGACACGCAGACGAGAAACGTGGTCAACCGCATACGCGTGCCCGAGACGAACCTTGTGCAGGGTGTAGCGTTTTCCCCGGACGGCGAGTTTGCTCTCGTGACGATGCTGCGGACCAAGAACGTCGTGCCGATGACCCGCGTCATACAGGGATGGGTGATCACGAACGGCCTGGCAATCATCTGGAAAAATGGGCGAGTAGACGAGGTTCTGCTCGACGAGCCGAATTCGTATTTCGCCGATCCGACCGACGTGGTCATCACACCCGACGGCAAATATGCATACGTCACGGGCGGCGGGATTGACGCGGTCGCCGTGGTTGACTTGCCAAAACTCCTCGGCATTCTGAGGAACGCGAGCGAGGAGGAGCGCGTCAACCTCATCCCGAATCACCTGGGCATCCCGACGGAGTTCGTTGTGCGGCGCATCCCCACTGGGAGCAATCCTCGTGGATTGGTGGTCTCCCCGGATGGGAAGTTCGTGTACGTGGCGGCTGCGCTCGACGATGACGTTACTATCATAGACACGAACAAGCAGGAAGTCGTCGGCTCCATTGACTTAGGAGGGGCAAAGGAAATCACACAGACGCGCTTCGGAGAGAGGCTCTTCCATGACGCGGACATCACGTTCCAGAGGCAGTTTTCGTGTCATTCGTGTCATCCCGATGGGAACGTGGATGGGTTGACCTACGACATCGAGCCGGACGGACTCGGCGTCAACCCCGTGGATAACCGCACACTCCGGGGGATTCACGACACGCCGCCGTTCAAATGGTCGGGAAAGAATCCATCGTTGAGCCGTCAATGCGGCGCCAGGTTAGCCGTTTTCTTTACGCGGGTTGACCCGTTCACACCGGAGGAGCTGGCGGCCCTCGACCGATATGTGACGACAATTCCCCGCCCGCCGAACCGATACCAGCGTCCGGAGGGGCTAACTCCCGCGCAGTCCCGTGGAAAAGCATTCTTCGAGCGAACCATCACGAACGGCGGACGACCCATTCCGCCGGAGGGACGGTGTGTTACCTGCCATCCCGCACCATACTATACCAGCCTTCAAAAGTTCGACGTCGGCACGAAGTCCTGGCTGGATACGGACGGGGCGTTTGATGTACCACACCTGAACAACATCTACGAGGCGGCGCCCTATTTGCACGACGGGCGGGCGGAAACGCTGGAGGAAATCTGGACGAGATACAACCCGAAGGACCAGCATGGGGTTGTGAACGATATGACGAAAGATCAACTCAACGACCTGATCGAATATCTCAGAAGTCTATGAGGATGAAACCGCAGATGAAGGCAGGTCATCAGCGATTTGCAGGATGCAGGCGAGGACGCCTGCGCTACGACGGAAGGAGGCGACATGAATAGGAAGGGCGGGCATCTTTTGGGAATGGCCGCGTTGATGCTCATGGCGACTGCATGTTTCAGTGACGAGCCGCCTGGAGCTGTGCCCGTTGCCCCCTCTGGGGTCGGGGGTCAGGGATCAGGGGTCGGGTACCCGTTCGTGTACGAGAACTGGGAAGTGTTCACCACCGAGAACACCAAAGGCAGACTTCCCAACGACCACATCTTCGCTTTGAAAGCTGACGGCCCCCGTGTCTGGATTGGCACGGAGGACGGTCTCGCCTGTTACGAGGATGGGAAATTCAAAAGCTGGAACAAAAAGGATGGTCTGCCCTGGCAAGTTATCACCGGCATTGATGTTAGCCCACTGACTGGCGACGTCTGGCTGGCGCTGTTCGGCGGAGGGCTGTGCCGGTTCAGCGGCGGGCGCTTCGAGCATTTTCACCAGCTCAACAGCGGACTGGTCAACGACGTAGTGTACGGCGTTGCGGTTCAGGATCACACGATCTGGGCCGCTACAACTGCTGGCGTTAGCTCCTACGACACCGTGACGGGCGAATGGACGATCTATACGGAAAAGAACGCCCCAATGGAGGAGATTTGGTGCTACAATGTTCGGTACAACGACGGAAAGGTTTTCGTGGCCGTTTGGGGCGGGGGAATCTTAGAATGGGACGTCAAGCTCAAACGCTGGAGGGCGCACGTGGACCCGGACGGGGAAATGGAAATAGACTTATACCGGGACGATGGTTTGATTCACATCATCACCACAGCCGCTTCCTATGAGTCGGGAATCTTGTGGGCCTCCACTTACTTTGGCGTGAGCCGCTACGACGGGAGGCATTGGCGAGGGTACATGGACCACGACAGCGGCCTTGTCAGCACTTTCGTGAATTCTATAAATTCGCGGGACCAGGAAGGCTGGGCCTGCACGGACAAGGGGCTGTCGGCGATGGTTGATTTCCCAACGGATACATGGGTGACGTACAAGAAGAACGAGAAAGGTAATGACGGGACTGCCATCGTCTCACGCGGCAAGCAGGTCATTAAGACCGTGCCAACAAAAGGCGCGATCCCGAACAATTTCATGATCTACGTTGAGTTTCACGGCGATGATGTTTGGGCCGGCACCTCGAAAGGTCTGGCTCGCGGAATTGGCAGAGGACGCTGGGTCGGAGTGAGAGCCGAAGAATTAGCGAAGCCTGCGGAGGCCCCTCAGCAAGGTGGCTCTGAGGCGAAATAAAGGAGGTTGTGTCATGCGACAGATAGAACGGTTGAGTTTCGTTGTCCTCGCACTCATTGTGAGTTGGGCCGCAGTGGCGGCCGTGCAGACGGAGACGGCTTCTCCTCAGCCAGCGGCTCTTCCTCAGCCGCCGGAGCGATACGGCAACACGCCCGACCGCTACATGCCCTTTGGACACTTCGCTGAGCCGTACAAGCGGTTCTTCCTGGAGCCGTTGGAGTTCTTAGGGCCCGGGCGAGAAAAGCCGGAGCCAGAGGGCTTGAAGTCCATCAAAATTGGTTTCCTCGGCCCCATTGAGCCGACTGTCTCTGTTGCCACTGGGGGCGCATCTCACGAAGAGGTACTCGGCATCAAGATGCTTCAGGGAATGCAGCTTGCCTTTGAGCAGGCGAACGCACGCGGGGGATACCGGGGGCGTATTCCTTACGAATTGGTCGTCCGCAACGATAACGGGCTTTGGGGATCATCCGGCAACGAAATCATACATCTCGCGTACAACGAGAAGGTTTGGGCGATCATCGGCGGAATTGACGGTGCCAACAGCCACATCGGTATCCGCGTGGCCCTCAAGGCGGAGCTTCCCTGGGTGAATACCGGGGACACGGATCCGACTTTTACCGAGACGAAAATCCCGTGGGTATTCCGCGTCATCAGCGATGACCGCCAGATGTGCTATCTCCTCGCCGATTACGCGTATCAGAAGCTTGGACTGAAACGGGTCGCGGGCCTTCGAGTCGCAAGCCGATACGGCCGCGTCAACATTGACGAATTCCGCGACGGCTCCCGGCGGCTTGGACATCCTCTCGTGACGGAGTTGCAGTACAAGGTCGGCGACACCGACTTCACGACTCAATTAGAGCGCATAAAAAGCCTCGACGTGGACGGAGTTGTCACCTACGGCGACGCCAGAGAGTCCGGGCTTATTCTCAAGCAGATGAGGGAGATGGGAATGACGACGCAGGTTTTCCTCGCGAGCGACCGCATCGTCACCGATGAATTTCTCAGAATTGTGGGGGACAATCCCGGTCCGGTGGTCGCGGGTTATCCATATGACCCGACACGGGACGATCCCAAGCTTGAAGAATTCCGGAAGGCGTTCCGTAAGCGATTCAACGAGGAACCTGAGCAGTATGCGGCGCACGGCTACGATGGCGCCTGCATCCTCATCGAGGCCATCGAGAAAGCCGGACTCAACCGCGCGCTGATTCGCGATGCCCTCGCGGAGATGAAGCGCTACCACGGGGTCACCGGCGACATTATATTTGACGCTATTCAGCAGGACGTCACCCCCGCGTCCCTCGCGATCCTCGAAGGCGGTAAGTTCAACTTCTACACACGAGAGCAAGTCCTCGGCTCGGCTGAAGCTGACGCCCGGGAAGCCTCAAGCCAGAGCACTTCCCCAACATTATGAATCGGGCGAGCGGTCCCAATGGGGCGATCTTGCACTGCGTAACCTGCCTTACAGGCGTTGCAGCGTTCTGCTTCTGCCTTATGGCGCCGCCGTGCCAGGCGGAGGAAGTCGGCTCCACATCCCGAATGCCCGCCCCCGTGAGCATCCTCGACAACAGGTCGGATTACTACGGCCCGGAGCGAGAGGAACCGGAACCCGTCGTCGAGGAGGTGCGCATCGGCTTTTTTGCGCCTCACGACTCTGGCAACCTTGCAGGACAGAGCCTCTGGCGCGGGGCGATGGCAGCCATCGAGGAAGCCAACGCCAACGGGGGGTTCCACGGAAAACCTTTTCGGCTGGTGTGCCGCTGGGCAGACAACCCGTGGGGTGCGGGATCAAGGGAAATGACCTGCCTTGTTTACGAGGACAGAGTCTGGGCGGTCATCGGCTCCATTGACGGCGCAGGTACGCACATCGCCGAACAGGTGGCCACGAAAGCCCGCATCACGCTCGTTTCTCCTTTGTCCGGCGACTCAAGCCTCACCCACACAGCAGTCCCCTGGATGTTCCGCCTGCCGCCAGATGATTCCGCGGTTGCAGAGGCCCTCGTCAGACTGGCGGTCGAGAAGATGGGTTACCGGCGTATCGTCGTTTTGACTTCCACCGATCACGATGGCCGGACAGGCGGCGGGGAAATCTCTCGCGCTCTGAGGCGGCATTCGATCGCGCCAGTTCTCCATCTGTCTATTGACGCCAACCAGACGGACTTCACGCAGCAGCTATCCAGGATCACCTCGCTGCCCGCTAACGCGATTTTTCTGTGGGGATCGCCCGACCCGTCGGTTCGTTTCCTTCTCGCCATGCGCGAGCAGGCAATCAATCGCCCGATTTTTGGCCCAATTGCCTTCTCGCTCCCTTCCTTTCTCCAGAGAGCCGGAGGAGCCGCCGAAGGGTTGACGACATGCAGGCTTGTCTGGGCGCCCAATGACAGCCGGTGGGCAAAGTTCGCGGAAGAGTACCGCACTCGGTTCGGTGAGAACCCCACTGACGATGCAGCCCTCGGATACGACGCGGCGAGCATGCTCATCGAAGCTATCGGCAGGGCGGGGCTCAATCGTGCACGAATACGCGATTCAGTCGCGGAGATGAGCGGTTTTGTTGGCCTCGCGGGCAAAGTCAGGTGGGACAATGGCGGAGGGAATATCGTTAGCCCTTTGCCGGTCACGTTTCGCGGAGGAGAGCTTCGCGGCATCGAAGACTGAAAACGCAACCAGCCCTCGCCGTGCGCTTTTTCCCGGCGTGAACCCTCGCGGGTACTTACTTCTGGCGTCCACATTGGCAGAGGCGATGTGGTACACTTGTCCTCACGTCCGGGAAAGTAATCGCTTCAAGACGCAGACCGTAGATTCGCAACAAACGCTTTCTGCGCAAACCTGCAAATCTCAGAATCACTTTCTCTCGTGAGATGATTCTCTCAAAAGGAAAGGGATTGACCATGGAACACTGGACGAGACGAAAATTCATCCAAACGACGGGCGCCGGAATCGTCGCTTCCGCCGCGCCATTTATCGTCACCGGGGCGAACGCGCCGCCGAGCGAGCGTCTGCGCCACGCCGTCATCGGGATGGGCGGGCGGGGTCGCGACCTCGCTGGCGGATTTGCGGCAGCCAAAGGGTGTGAGGTCGTGGCGGTTTGCGATGTTGACCCGGAACGGTGCGCGGCGGCGGCAAAGGAACTTGCGGACTCCGCCAGGGTCGCGCAGTACCAGGACCATCGCAAGGTCATCGAGGACAAGACGATTGACACGGTCAGTATCGCCACCTGCGACCATTGGCACACGCCAATCGCGCTCGCGGCGATTGTCTCCGGCAAACATGTGTACGTCGAAAAGCCGTGCAGCCACAACGTTATCGAAGGGCATCTGCTCACGGAAGCCGCCAAGAAGTTCCGCAAGTGCGTCCAGCACGGCACGCAGAGCCGCGGCAACGGCGACATCAAAACAGCGATTCAGTTCATGCGAGATGGCGGGCTGGGCAAAGTGCGCATGGCGAAAGCGATCAACCATCAGTTTCGCCCGCCGATCGGACGCGCTCCTGAAACCGACCCGCCGCCCGGGGTCAACTATGACCTCTGGCTGGGTCCGGCGCCGAAGCGGCCTTTCACGAGCAACCGCTGGCACTACAACTGGCACTGGTTCTGGGACTACGGCGCGGGGGACATGGGCAACGACGGCATTCACCAGGTGGACATCGCCCGGTGGGGTCTGGGTGTTGGATTCCCGAACATTCTCACGGCATCCGGCGGGCAGCTTTTCTACGACGACGATCACGAGACTCCCGATACCCAGGTGGTCACCTTTGAATACGACGACTGCTACCTGATGTACGAGATGAGGCTCTGGACTCGATACAAGTTGGAGGGACACGAGAACGGCGACGTGTTCTATGGCGATAAAGGTAGGCTGGACATCGGAGGCGGAGGCTGCGTTCTCCAGCTTGTCGGCGAGGAGGAAAAACGCATCACGGGGCCGGGGGGACCGGGCATCATCCAGAACTTCATTGACGCCGTGAAGGCCGACGACCCTTCCCTCTTAGAGGCGCCAATTGAGGAAGGAGCAGTTTCGGCGGCTCTGTGCCACCTCGGCAATATCACGACGCGGTTGAGCTGCGGACAGTTGAAATATGACCCGGTGAAACGAATTGTGCTGGGAAATGCGGAGGCGACGAGACTGCTGAGCCGGGAATGTCGTCCCGGGTACGAGCTTGCCTACACCGGTTGAGAACGCGAGGGAAAGAGCCCGGCGGCGTGAGTTTTTTCTTCAATAAGCAAGGAAAACATGGTAATCAGCAAGTGGTAGAAACGCCAGGATCCTCGCGACGAATGGCAAAGTGTTCTTTCTCTGAATGCGTTTTGTACAGGAGGGCAATGATGAACAGAATCACACGCCGAGATTTTCTGAAGAGTGCCGTTGCGGCAGGTCTTGCGACGGCGGTACCGAGCCGAGCGCTGGGAGCCAACGACGAGGTCCGCGTCGCCGTGGTGGGTTTGAACGGCCGCGGCGGCTCCCACATCCGCGACTTTAACAGCATGAAGGGAGTAAAAGTAGTGGCTCTGTGCGACGTGGACGCTAACGTCCTCCAGGGCCGGGCTCGCGGGTTCGACCAGGTCGAGAAGTACCAGGACGTCCGCAAGATGCTCGAGAACAAGAACATTGACGCGGTGTCCGTCGCCACCACCAATCACTCGCATTCCCTGATCACCATCTGGTCGTGTCAGGCGGGCAAGGACGTTTACGTCGAGAAACCGTGCAGCCACAACGTATTCGAGGGTCGCAAGTGCGTGGAAGCGGCGCGCAAGTACAAGCGAATTGTCCAGCACGGCACGCAAGGCCGCTCGGAGGGATTCGCCAAGTTGGCGGCGATCGTGAAAAAGGGCGTTTATGGCAAGCTCTTAGTCTCGAAGGGGTACTGCTGCAAGCCACGTTGGAGCATCGGGTTCAAGCCGTTCCAATCGCCTCCCGCAAATCTCGATTTTGACCTCTGGCTCGGGCCCGCTCCATTGCAGCCCTATCACGCCAACCTCGTGCACTACAACTGGCACTGGTTCTGGGACTTTGGGAACGGCGACATCGGCAACCAGGGCGTCCACGAGATGGACAAGGCCCGCTGGGCGACGGGCAAGACGTTGCCGCGAAGCGTCGTGAGCCTCGGCGGGCGCTGGGTCGAGGGGCCGGGGTTCCGCGATCAGGGGGAGACTCCGAACCAGCTTGTCTCCATCTACGATTACGGCGATTCGCTGATTTTGTTTGAGACCCGCGGACTGGTCGGGAAGGACAAGAAATTCCCCGACATCGTGACAAATGAGCTGTACTTCGAAGAAGGCGCGATCAAGGGAGATCGTTTCTATCCAAAGGGGAAGGACACCCCGGAGCCGCTGGCGAATGTGGACTACCAGGTTTACCCCGGAGGCAACTTCGGCAACTTCATCAACTGCGTCCGCAGCCGAAAGGTCGAGGAACTCAATGCCGACATCCTTGAAGCGCATTACTCCAGTGCTTTGTGCCACCTCGGCAACATCTCCTACCGCATGGGGATCGAGATGCGCTTTGGGATGCCCGAGAACTTCACCAACAATACAGTTCTCAGCGACAGCGTGATGACCATGTTGGAGAACACCAAAGCGATTGGCGTCATCCCTGAGAATACGACTCTTTGTGTCGGTCCCAAGCTCGAGTTCGACCCCGAGAAGGAGAAGTTCGTCAACAATCCCGCGGCGGATATGTTCCTGACGCGCCCGTACCGGTCGCCCTTCGTCGTGCCAGAGCAGGTGTAATTCTGTGGACGCGGCATCTTGCC
Organism: bacterium; assembly: GCA_030691545.1. Lineage (GTDB taxonomy): Bacteria > Auribacterota > JABMQX01 > JABMQX01 > JABMQX01 > JAUYEE01. Next base: position 13,120 of record JAUYEE010000126.1, read on the forward strand.
GCGTACGGAAGCGGCCGGAAGCCACTTCTACGGTGCGGCCGCCCGGGAAGACGCGGTAGCCACCGCAGACAATCGAAACTGCGTTGGAAAGCTTCTGACGGCTCCGCGCGCGAACCCGAGGCGCGATACAGCCGGTGCTCATGGCGAGCCCCCGGGCGCGCGGGTTGCGCGCAGAGCGTTGGCTGGACAGACCAGGATAACAACGAATCATGAACAATGAGCAGGATAGGAAGTATCTGGACATCTTAGTCCAGTATATTCGCGTATGCGCCCAGTATAAGCCGAAACTTGGCCACGGAGCCAAGGCTGGCTACAGCCTACAAGAGTTCCAGGCGCTTTACCGAGCGGACCCTTTCTATAGTTGGCTGGGCCTTGATAACCCTCTTCTGTACGCTGCGCATAAAGCCGCTGGGGGCATGACGAGCGTCTATCGTCAAATTGGAATGGGCTGCGAAGTTCTCTTCCGTCAAGTTCTTCGCAACGCCCTCGGCTTGTCTGAACAGGATGTCAAGTGGTCTTACACCCTCCCAAAGCTTGCAGGAAAGACCCGAACGCTTCATTTGGACGCGCGAATACCGGTTGAGAAAGTGAACGACGCCGCTCGGAGAAAGACGATCCAGCAATGGATTCGACTGGCCGCCCATGATATGGAAATCGAGCCGAGGATCGCGAAGTCGCTAAGCGGCATTGTGTTCGAGCTCCGGCAAGGCTACAAGAGTAAGGACTCGAAAAGACAAAACGCAGATATCGCAAACGCAGCAACGGCTTACACAAAGGGGCTCTTGCCCTGTGCGGGAATACTCTCTCTGCAAATTGATCAGGACATCGCACTCAGGTACAGGAGCGAACGCTGGGTGCTCCTCACCGGCATTGTTGGGGAATCGTCCACGCATGAATCCATCTATGCTTTTGCCAAGGAAATCGTCGGGTACGACCTTGCATCCTTCTTCCAGAGAAACAGCGGTGCCCTCAAGGATGAGATCAACAAGGTCTTGATAGCCTTACTGAAAGCAGAAGGAACATGACGCGCACAAGGAGAACTCTCCCCAGGCAAAACGTGGATCTCACCTTCAAGTATAACCTGGCTCACGGGAGGCATGGTTGGCTACGTCTGACCCCTGCCTATTCTGTCAAATTGGTCAACGGTATCCTTAACACCTCAGATTCAGGTATTGCGGTGCTTGATCCCTTCTCGGGAAGTGGCACCACCCCCCTTAGCGCGGCGTACCGGGGCGACACCGGAACTGGCGTTGAGATAAACCCCTTCCTGACGTGGTTTGCGAGGGTGAAAGCTGCTCATTACGGAGCGAGTTTGCTCCAGCAAACCCGACACCGCGTCGATGAGATAGATGCACGCCTCTCGGCGGGGGACGTTACCCCTGTCGAGCGTCCTCCTATACGCAATGTGAAGAGATGGTGGGACGACCCTGAACTCGCCTTCTTATGTCTGCTGAAGGCGGCTATCGACGAGACGGCGACCGAATCCGCAGAGTGCAAGAATCTCTTGCTTGTCGGGTTCAGCCGCGTTCTTATCAGGTTATCTAATGCTGCCTTCAACCACCAGTCCATGTCGTTCAAGAAACGTGATGACTCCCAAGGGCTCCTTTTCGCTCATGCCCCCGGCTTATTTTGGATGTTTCGCACAGAGATGGAGTTTGTTCTTGCGTCTGCGGGTGACAACCCGCCCGGCAAGGCGGAGATTTTGCTCGGTGATTCCAGGTGGATTTCTTCTCTCGTGCGCCGGAAACATGCTCTGCTGATCACGTCCCCTCCGTACCCCAACAGGATGTCGTACATACGGGAGTTGCGCCCATACATGTATTGGTTGGGATATCTGACAAATGGTAGGGAGGCAGGAGAGATAGACTGGTCTGCGATTGGTGGAACGTGGGGAATTGCCACGAGCAGGTTGGGTGAATGGGAAAGACCCGAGAACGGCTTTTGGCCTAAGTACCTTAACAAGGCCCTTGATGATATCGCTAAAAGTGATAACAGAAGTGGTAGGCTGCTCTCGAACTATGTGGCGAAGTACTTCTACGACATGTGGATTCATCTCCAAGGAATAGCAAATGTAATGGCCGCCGGAGGTGAAGTGCACTATATCGTCGGTAACTCGTCCTTCTACAAAGTCCTGGTGCCTGTTGAGCTTCTCTTCCGGGATATGCTTCACGAGGCAGGGTTCAAAAATGCCCAAATCGCAAAGATCCGGAAGCGCGGTTCAAAGAAGGAACTCTACGAATACGACGTGACTGCATGGCGGTAGAAAACCACCTAACCAGGCAGCTGCGCCGGACGGCAATTCCGCTTCGCTCTATGGCCGCCGGTGAGCTTGATCGTCGCTCTTTCCTTTCTTCCCGCCTTCGTTCTCCGGTGTGATACCTGAGCAGAAATCCCTCGACGAAGCGGCCTGCGGGTCTGCCCCTGCGTCCCGCAAGGAGACAGGTCGGAGCAAAAAAGAACCGGGACGCTGAGGGCAACGACGCAAATCAGGTCTCCCAAGACGGCCCTGGGGTGCGCTCCGCAGGGGCGGCTCTGGCTCGGCTCTTGGTCGTTACGGCAGTCGAAAAGCAAGCAAATTAGCGTCTTGACGTTTCAGCATCATGGCGTTACTATGAAGGCATGAGAACCTTGCAGAAGAGAGCCACCGTGTACTTCGATTCGAGCCTTCACCGTGCCCTGCGTCTAAAGGCCGCGGAGACGGATCGGTCTGTCTCGGAGCTTGTGAACGAGGCTGTGAAGCTAAGTCTGGCGGAGGACGCAGAGGATCTGGCTGCATTCGAGGAACGCCTGCACGAGACGAACCTGCCCTTCGAGCAAGTGCTGAAAGACCTGAAGCAGCGTGGCAAAATATAACATTTTCATCAAGCCCTCTGCAGTCAAAGAGCTTGAAGCCATCCCGCTGAAAAAGGACCGCCAACGCATTGTCGCACGGATCAGAAAGCTCGCTGAGGACCCCAGACCCGTAGGATACCAGAAGCTATCCGGACAGGACAAGTATCGGATTCGACAAGGTCGCTACCGAATTCTGTACTCGATCGAAGATCGGGACTTGCTCGTCTGCGTGGTCAACGTGGGTCACCGGAAGGACGTGTATCGGTAATGCCCCTGCACCATGTGCCCTGGAGGGGAGCGTCTCCCGCTCACGGCAATTGGGGGGTCACGAGGCGGTAGAAGCGGGTGCCGACTTTGCCGCCGGCACGGTCGTGGAGTTCGATCAGCCCAGTTTCGCTCGGCGCCGGAATATCGGTCAATTTCCGCCACGTCCCCGAAGACAGGGCGTCGCAATAGAGCACGGTGTAGCTTTTCCCGGCGACAGCCAAGAACTGCAGCACGGCGGCCGTCGCGTTCATCGTGATGGAACTCACCTTCAGAGAACTCGTCGGGTCTCGCGGGTGCGTTCCACTCATGTATTCCTGCAGGTTCGTTAACCCATCGCCGTCGGGGTCGCCGGCGTCGCCCTGCTCTCCTGAAGCGACGAGAGGGTTCAGCCCGTAAGCCGATTCCCAGTGGTTGGGCATTCCATCGCCGTCCGCGTCGAGGACACCCCCTCCCGCGTTCTCCGCAGAGGGTGTCGGAGCCGCGGCGTACCAGTTGAGCGGGTCGTTGCCATAGGCATCGGCGACGAGTCGCTGGAGGGAGTTTCCACTGGCGTTGGCGCCCTCAGGCCAGGGACTGGCCCCGGCGTAGTCCACCTGGTCCACCACGACGTACGCGGCTTGGTCGCCGTACATGCCCGTGCCCACCCACGAGAGGTCTGGTTTCGACAACCGGATGCGCTCGCCCGAGTTCTGAAGTGGGTGGCTGTAAGGGCCGAGCACTCTAACCCCCAAACCCAGACTGTACGCCGTAAGAAACTGCGATAATTTCTCCGGCTCCGTTTCGGGATTGAAGCTCACCACGAGAAGGGGTTCTCCCGAAGAAAGCGTCACGCCCGTCGGGAAAACGAAGTCCACGTCCCCTTCGATTCGCCAGGTGCTCACCGGCGATTCCGAATCAAACAGAAGAACGGTCTCCGAGGAGATATTCACGAGCTCGATGTATTCGTGAGAGGTGTTGTCTTCGCCGGTGAGGGACGGCGGCTGATACATAATCTCGTTGATGACGACGGGGCCGACCCGCGGCCCAGCGTTGACTCTCTCTAAGCTCTGCGATGCCTGACTGACGAAATGCTCTTCTCCCGTGCTGATGACGTGGCGGCCGAAAGTGGCGCCCTCGTCCGAGGCTCCAAACATAAACCCATGCCAGTAACCCGTGAGATTCCCCCCGGAGTCAGCGGAGAACAGATAGACTTTGTCTCCCACCGGATTCAGAGCGAAGCGCGAGCCCTTCGGTGCGTCCGGGGCGTTGAATTCGCTTTCGTCGAAGAGAATGTAGCCGTTGGCAGGAACTGTCGTGCCATCGGGGATGCGATACCGCTGGGGAGACCTTCCGTCGTTCGTCAGATACCATCCGCCGATGTCCGCGTCCCTGGAGGTCGGGTTGTACAATTCGATTGCATCCACCTGGGGAAGGGCGCCGTTGGCGAGCGCCTCGTTGATGACAATCGGCGGAATCCGGGGCGGCGCAGGGTCGTTTTGCTGCGGCGAGCCGCCGACGTAGGTGCTCGGTCGCCAGCCCGCCTGGTTTGTGAGGTCATCGGCGCGGGCGTTCTCGTTGAACACAACCACGGAAAATCCGACGCCGTCGGTGAGAGGATACCACTCGTCCTGGTACTCGAAATTGAGGATGGCGTTGCCAGCGGCGTCGTTGAGGCGAATCGTCTCCCCGCCATTGTCGAGGTGGCCGGTGTACTCGCCAGCGATGTTATTGAGGTCGCCGTAGCGGGTCTGAAATGCGGCTCGGTTTTTCACGACGAGTGCGATTCCCCCCGGACGAAGTGTTGTGACGCTGCTATCGCGGAATGAAAACAGGATGCCCCGGATGAATTCGACGCCGACGAGGTCCACCCTCGTGTCGCCGATGTTCTTCAGCTCGACGTACTCGAAGTCGTCTTCAACGAACCCCGCCGCCGGGTTAACGGCGAGTTCCTGAGGCGTTGGCTCGACCGGGTGATAGTTGAATTCCGTGATGACCAGGTTGCCGGCCGTGGCGGGGGCATAAGGGGAGAACCGCGCGCGGGTGAGTCCGGACCAGTCGCTCATGTTAGCAACGTAGTAGTTCGGATTGGGACTCGTGTTGCGCATGTTGGCGCGCGCGACAACGTCCGAGGTCTTCGTGATGGGAACGGGCCCCGTGTAGGCTCTCGCCTGTTTCGTCGGTTTGCCTCCCGCCAGCCGCGGGTCGGAGCCGTCGAGCGTGTAGTAAATCGTCGCCCCGACGGGCGCCGTCATGGTGAGTGTCAGACCGGGGGTGATTTTCTCCCCATTGCTGCCGAAAACGGGCGCCGCAACGAATTGCTGATCCATCCAGACGAGTCGCGTCTCGAGCCAATCCTTCAAATGGTCAACTTCCCCCTGGAACGTCCCGCCGTACTCGCTGCGGGGGCGCTGATTCCACCTCGCCAAATCGCGGACCTGCGCCTCACGAATCTCCTCGGCCATGCCGTCTATGATGGAGCGGACATTCTTGACGCTGAACTGGTCTTTCCTCAATTCCTGCCAGCGGTCTATGTATTTCTGGAAGAATTCGTTGTCCTGGAACAGCCGCCCCCACCAGGGGTAATTGAAGAAGTCTGTTCCTCCGTCCCAGCCGGTGGGATTGGCGTCGCGCCCGTCGGTGGACCCCATGGTCCGGTCAAAGTCCCACACGGGCCCGAAGGTGAGTTTTCCTCCCCTGAGCTTGTGCACGTAGGTGCTGAGGCGAAGGGCATCCGGGTTCTTGGAGAGGATGTTGATGAGGTGGTGGTCAACGGCGGCGCCGACGTCCAGGTACTTGGCGTACCCGTTCTCCGGGTCCGTATAGTTCAAGCCGTTCAGCGCTGTGCCAAACTGGTTCATGAAGCCCCGGATGTACGTCTCCTGGCTATCCCGCTCGGGCACCTCGATCTCAATTTCCTTCGGGTAAACGTAGCAGAGTGCCTGGCCTGCGGCGCTGAATCCCTGGTCGGCCGGGTCCAGTCGGTCAATTTTCAGGATGTACCCGCCGGTGACTCCCGGCTCTCGATCGTGTTCCGGGAAGAGTTTCTCTACATCCACCCGGTCGGCGTCGCGGCTGATTTTCTCCATGAGAACGTACACACCCCAGTAATCGGCGTCGGACAGACGCCCGCCGCCCGTGTTGAGAAAAACTTCGACATGTCGCCCCCGAGCCGCGTACCGACCAACCTGATTGCTCAGCTCATAGATGAAGGGATTTCGCATCAGTGCGAGGTCGAAGTTGTAGGGTCCCCAGAGCACCCAGTCCGATTCTGCGGGCATCCCCAAAGGGCTGATATTCTTGTCCCCGTTCTGTTCGTCCCAGGCTTCGACCTTGAGGGAGAGCTTGGGTCTCCCTGCTGTGCTGGCGCCGCGGCCCGCAATCCCCGCCCGCGTTGTTAGAGTTGGGGCATTCAGCAGCGAACTTCTGCCACCCTCCGGCTCGAAGATCGCCATGAACGTCGGTTCATAGGTATCCTGCGGGATACTCCCCCCGCCGAACGTCTCAAGGACAACAAGAGGCAGGTTTGATGTGAACTCCGGCACTTTCGAATCGAGCCCGAGGTATGTCTCGCTCGCGATGGGGCCCTTGCCCAACCCCGGCTCCAAAACTCTCGCGCGGACCTGGGTCGTGGTGCTGACGACCAGGGGTTTCGTGTAGATTGTGGAGGATTCGTCCGGTATGCTGCCGTTGAGCGTATATCGAATCACGGCGTCGGGACCGGCGTCCTCCGGGAGAAACAGCTCCAGGGAAAGTGATTTCGTGAACGGCGTGCCTGGGATGGAAAAGCTCACCTCCCCCGCGATGCCGGAGAAGGCGGGGCCGTTCTTCATTCCGGGAGTGGGCGTCTCGAAATAGCCGACGGCGCTGGGGCCATCCTCCTGCGATATGCCGTAGGAGACATCCGCTCGTTGCTTCGGGTATTCCGGGAAAAACTCTGAGACGGGAATCAGCGCCGGGCTGACAAGCCCCAGGTATCCCCTGTTGCTCAGCTTAAAATTGGTGTGCACCGGCGACCCGAGCACCGGCCGGTCCTTCTCCGAGGCAAAGACAATCAGGTAACCCTTGGACCCGAGAGATATGTCGGGAAAGCCCCACTTGGTGAGGTCGTCCGCGTCATTCGTCAGATACCACTCTTTGAGGTTAATGGGGTACTTTGTGGGGTTGTGAATCTCGATCCAATCGGAGCGGTCATCGTCATCGTCTATGACGGTCTCATCGTTGATCGCCATGAACTCGGTGATTTGCAGGGAACAGGTCGCAGGGAGGCAGACGACGACGCACGCGAGTACGATAAGAGAGAGGATGCCCGCCGGAAGCGGCTCATGCGCGTCGAGGGAATCCTTTCCCTCTGACAACCGACGGAATTTCTTCGCCGAAAACATAGAGGACTTCTTTACAGTCGCCCGGTTGGAGGGGCGGAGCACCTTTCAGGCTGACAGTGTCGCATGGCCGTTCAGGAGCTTGGACGACGTCCCACCGGATATACCTGTACAATAAGGATACCACTTATTGACCCGGAGAGTCAACGGGCAGACTTCTCTTTGCGCGGAGGCGTGCCTGGTCTATCGCCTGTGGAAAGCGTTAATCCTCCCGTTTGCCACAGATGTCTGCGTAACTTGCCAACTTGATGCCCCTTTCCCGGATGACCTCTTTGACCTTGTCGCTGGTGAAAGCCTTCGTGACGCCGTCCCTGTCTGCCGCGACATTTCGATAACCGACGTGACCGATCGCTCTCATTTCCGGGGTGTCCAGACCGGGATGTTCCACAAAAAGCCAGACGCCGGGCTTGAGGTTCTCGAGAATCGCCACGAGAGCCGCTTCCTTCTGCTCGGGGGTCGTCCCACTACCTCTGAAGCCACCCGCTGGCTTTGCTCCGGGAAGGTCGAGGGGCAGACGGTATTCGCGAGACAATTTCTCCACAATCGCCGTCAGCTCCGGGGTCGCGGTTGGCGTTCCCATGTGACAGGTCAGGTGAGAGACGTTCGCGATTTTCTCCAGTGCGATCTCGATCTGGGCGCGCAGTTCCTTTTCAACTTCCGCCATATTCGGTTTCGCCTCGATGAAGCCAGTGCCAGGCGGGAAATTCGGCCGCTGCGATGTCGTCGGATAAAAATGCCCTTGCCTGTCTGCGAGACTGGGGGAACCTGTCACGGGCCCCCATTTGCACAAATCCCATTCGCTCGTGAGCGTCAAGTGGACTCCGACATCGAGTCCCGGATTTTCCTTGAGCATCTCGACGGCCTCGTTAAACCAGGGACAGGGCACCATCACTTCCACTGTTCTCGCGATGCCTTCCCGGTGGGCCTGGATGCAGGCGACGTTCGCCGCATGGGATGACCCCATGTCGTCGGCCCGGACCACGAGGCGGACATCAGCCTCCTCCCCATGCCCGGTCTCCGGGACGCCCAGCCCCATCGCTGCAGCCGAAAGGAGCCCTGCCCATAGTAATAGAGAGAAGGTGCGGCACATCATATAACTGTCTCCTCTGCTTGTTATTATTCGGGACCGAAAAAAACGCCGAGCGCTCCCTCCGTTCGACCTGCCGCTTCGCGTACTCCGCGAATTCGTATTCCCGACCAGCCTCACGACCGCTTCGGCTTGCTTCCTCCGATGGCTCACAATACCCAGGGCTTTCGGTACTCGCGCTTCTTGAGCGCGTTCGCTTCCTCGTCGCCGGGGAATTCCTCCTTGACCGGGTCCCACTTCAGGTTTCGCTTGAGCCGCACCGCTGTCTCAGCAATCAGGCCCAGGTAAGAGGCCTTGTGCCCCGCTTCCACCGGGGACACCGGGTCTTGTCGGCTTCGCACGCATTTGAGGAAATCGCCGTAGTGGTCGTCGGACACGTGCAGATGCTCTTCCGGTTTGATTTCAATTTTCAGGAGAGACGCTGGCTCCGCCCAGATTCCGGCGCGGTCCACATAAACGGAACCTTTGTCACCGACGAATTCGCAGCCGATTTTGTTGGGATTGCCGGTGTCGGAATAGGTCATTCGCAGGCCGCTGGCGTATTGGAACTCGCCCCGCCAATCATTGATGTTGTCCGTCAGGCCGTCGTTGCGGTAGCTCCCCTTGAACGCGAATTCGCACGGTTCGCTGCTTACTGCTGGGCAGCCCCAGTTGGCGATGTCGAGGTGATGGACGCCCCAATTGACGATGAATCCGGCGCAGTAATCCCAGATGAGGTACCAGTCCGGCCAGGCGAGGCGTCCCTCGTTATAGGGCTTCATCGGAGAGGGACCGACGTACATGTCGTAGTCCACCCCCGGCGGAATCGGTTCCTCTGTAGTGGGCTTGTTGTAAGTTCGTTTGTACTCCGGCCCGGGGGCCCCGACGTTGACAGTATGGATTTTGCCGAGATAGCCGTTCCTGGCCAGCTCGCACGCAACGCGGAATTTCCGGTCGGAGCGCTGCTGCGTGCCCGTCTGGAGAACACGCTCATACTTCCGCACGGCATCGCGGACCGCCTGCCCCTCCAATACCGAAACCCCCAGGGGCTTTTCACAGTACAAGTCCTTTCCGGCTCGCGCGGCGCCGACGGCAATGAGCCCGTGCCAGTGGTCCGGAGTCGTAACGACTACCGAGTCAATGTCCTTTCGCGCGAGAATCTCCCGGAAGTCGTTATACGCAGCACACGCTTTGTCGCCATAGTGCTGGTCAACAATCGCTTTGGCTCGCTGGCGGAGTTTTAGCTGCACGTCGCAGACCGCGACGACCCGCGCATCGCTGTGGCTCAGGAAACTGCGCATATTGTCGGTCCCTCTCCCGCCAACGCCGATGACGCCGATGGTAATCCTGTCGCTCGGCGCCGCTTTCCCCTCCTCTGCAAGTGCGGACGACGCGACCAAAGTCGGAAACGTGAAGGCTCCGGCGGCAAAGAAACCGCTTCGTTTCAGAAACTCTCGACGGTCAATCTGCTTCTTGGTGTTCATGACGCGCACCCCTTTCTCTGTTGCGAAGTTCGCTGTCCTGCCAACGCAATTCAGTCACGCAATTCAGTCTCTCGACCTTGCGGCATTCCGATTTCTCTCATTATCGAGCACGCTGTGTCTCCCCGCCCCGGAGGCACGCGAGAGTTAAGCGGTTAGAGAATCCAGGGCTTCCGATACGAGCGCTCCCGCAGGGCATTCGCCATGTCGTCTCCCGGGAATTCCTCCTTGACCGGGTCCCACTTCACTTTCCGCCCGAGGTCAATGGCGATATTTCCGAGGTGGCAGAGGGTGACGGAGCGGTGCCCGATCTCTACAGGCGCGGATGGGTCTTTTCGTGTGCGGATGCACTCGAGCCAGTTGCCCATGTGCCCGGCTTCCGTGCGATAGAGATGGATTCCATCGGGGCCAATATCGGAGCGGTCGGCCTTCTCCCAGGGAATCGTTCCCTCGAAGTGCGCGCCGTCCTTGTTTTCCGTGCTGCAAATGACCTTGACTTCGTTCGCGTAGGTGTACTCGATGCGAAAGTGGTGATACGTGTCGTACAGGCCCGTCTCGAACGCTTCTCCGGTGCCCTCGATCTCGACAGGCCCGCTGTCATCGGACCCGATGCCCCACTGCGCCACGTCGAGGTGATGGGCGCCGAAATTCGTGATTTCACCGCCGGAATAATCGCGAATGAAACGGAACGTGTAGTGGCATCGCTTCGCGGTGTACGGCTTCCAGGGGGCGGGTCCGAGCCACAGCTCATAGTCAAACCCCTCCGGCACAGGCTCCGGCTGATAGAGCTCCGGCTCCGTCGGGCGAACGCCAATGCCGACGACGATGGTCTGCAATTTCCCAATGCGACCGTTTCGGACAAGCTCGCAGGTCTTCCGAACACCCGGGTCGGACCGCCGCTGGCTGCCCACCTGGAGAATCACCTTGTTCTCGCGCACCGCCTTAACCATCGCCTGCCCTTCTTTGATGTTATGGGTCATCGGTTTCTCAACGTAGATGTCCTTGCCGGCATTTGCCGCGGCGATGGCGATGACCGCGTGGGTGTGGTCGGGGGTGGCGATGATGACCGCGTCAATGTCTTTTCGCTGCATCAGTTCGCGAAAATCGTTGTACGCGGCGACCCCTTTGAACGACCCCTCTCCTGCCCTCTTCGCATAGGTCTCTTCCACCTGCTTGACTCTGCCCTCGCGGACTTTCGCGTCCACATCGCAAATCGCCACGATCTGCCCGTCGTCGCGTTTGAGCACTTCTTCCACAAGCGAGTTTCCCCGCGCCCGGACACCGATGGCAGCGACCTGAATCCTGTCGGTGGCAGCGGGTTGTCCCTGGGCGACAAGGACGCCGGAGGTGATGACGTATGGGGCGCCCATCGCGACAGCGGCTGCCCCCTTCAAAAACTCGCGGCGAGTCAGTCTTCCTTTGCTCGGCATTCGTTCCTCCTTGTCGGTCTTCAAGACACCTCTCGGATCTCGCTTGAGTTTGCAGTCAACAATTCGCTTCCCACCTTGCGGAACCGCGCGGGTCGCCGTGGATTGTACCACAAAAGGACTCACCGCTTTGGGATTCCGGAGAGACACCACGAAGAGCACGCCTGCCCGCGCTCGCGCACAGGCGTCTGACCCGGGCCAGTGGACCTTGCGCGCTTCGGGTGCCCGTCGGCCCGAGCGGCCAGGGAAGGCCACGAAGGTCCATACCTGCCGCCGTGCTTCGTGTTCTTCGTGGTCCGATTCGCCGTTTGCAGACATTTTTGCCGGCTACTTCACAATCGCCAGCCACATCTGCTCGGTATTCGGGCTTTTCACACGAACGCGAGGCCCCTCGAATGTGCCCTCGCCCTCGATAAATTCCGCGGAGTTGATGTCAAACCAGCGGAGCGAGACTTTCCGGGCGTCTCGCACATCAAGCACGACCTCCCCGCCCGTCGGGAAATAGAGGGCATAGACACCGCGGACGGCGAGGCAATAGGCTTCGTTCTCCTCCCGTTCGGTCAGCAAATCCGGGCGAGGCTCGGAACGGATGATGTCGAAGCAAGAAGTGAAATTCCGTGCGGCGCGAATGTGTTTCTGGGCAAGCGGGTTGAGGCCAATTCCTGACGTCGGGCGGTGGAATCGGGTGCTGGCGCATCCGGCAAAAACGTTCTGCCACCACCGATCTACGTTGACCGCCGGCACACAGGGTTCGCTGCTGCTGCCGACTCTTCCGTACACTTTTACATTGTTCATCGGTCGAGCGCCCGCCTTCTGTCCGAGGAGGTTTTTGCGGTACTGGGTCAATCGGTCATAGTGCGTTTGACCGGTCTGCCAGTTGTTCTGCGACACGTCGGTGAAGGAAAAGAACTCGGGACGCTCGTGCGTGTAACGATGGTGGGCGCTGGTGATGTCCCAGTTATCCCACATCTCCGTCAGCTCGATGTTGACTTCGCGTTTCTTCGCCTCCTCTCGAATGAAGGCGCCCCAGTGCCACGCCCATTGCGGCGGCGTGGCGGTCTCGTTGTCGAGGCAGTAGAGAACGTTGGGGTAGGGCAGCGTCACATCCAGAACCTTCCGCACGAAGGATTCCTGATACTGCAAAAGGACTCGGTCGTCGTTGCGTTCGGGAGGCGAATCGAAGAAAGGTTGGTACTTTGCGGCGGGGTGATAATTCCATTCGACCTGGAGGCGGGTGTTCTCAGTCGTGTAATTGACGTTCAGGGCGGGATTCCAGGGATTGCGCAGCCAGTAGTCCCGATAGAAGTCAAAGGTCGCCCAGACCTCGATCTGCACGATGATGTCCCGCGTGCGGGATTCCTCGCAACAGCGTCTCAGCCGCTCCCAGAATTCGGGATTCCATCGGTTGAGGTCGTACTTGTCGCCGACTTTCTCGAAGGGCCATACGTTTCCCTCGTCCCGACAGGACAACGTCCCACGGATGTAGTTCCCGCCGCAGCGTTTCAGTGTCTCGAGATTCTCCATCATCATTTTCGGATTGTTGAACAGGTTGTCCTCGTCCGAGCCGCCGAGCAATAGGACGGGCTTGCCCTTGTACTCCCAGTAAAAAGGATTGGGTTTGTACGGCCTTATCCGCTCCGCCCCGAAAACCAGCGAGGCGACAGCCGCGCTCAAAACAAGGGAGATCACCAAAATGCGAACGGTGCGAGAAGTCATGAGCCTTGCCCTCCTGTTTTCATATCCTCTTTAGTCGAGGAGTATGCTACCCAGAATCTCCGGACAAGGCAAGCCGAGAGAACAGGCGCGGCTCCATTTCAGTGGCATCGGCCGGCGACATGTGCCAGATACTGAGCGCAGTCCTGCCGAAGATGAACCTCTGTGACGCCCCTTCAGGGGTTTTGGAAGTTGGGCGGGGCGGCATTCCCAGGGCGTTGCGCTGGGCTAAGTTATTTCGCCCCGTTGGGGCTTGGCATCTTCTTTTGGAGGGAGCCCTGAACGGGCGCCATATTATAGCCCAGGGCAACGCCCTGGGTCCCGCTCGAATCGAATCATCCAAGCCCTGTAAAGGCACAATAGGCCATGCTACTATAAGAGAGTCACACCCAGCGGTTCACAACGATGAATAGCGAATTGGGCAAACAAAGCGGAGTCTGTTGAGGAGGTTACTGATGAATCGGCGAGAGTTCGTCAAGAAGTGTGTTGCCGGTGCCGGAGGAGCGGCTCTTGTGGCTCGCCGCAGTCCCTTGGGGTTCTCGGCCGTCGAGGAAAAGCGGCCGAATGTCCTGTGGCTCATTGCGGAGGATTTCTGTCCAGACTTAGGTTGCTACGGTCATCCGCTGCTTAAGACGCCGAACATTGACAGGCTCGCCAGCGAGGGGGCTCGCTACACGAGCGCCTTCACGGCGGCGCCTGTTTGCTCTCCCAGCCGCTCTGCGTTCATGACCGGCATGTATCAGACGACGATCGGCGCCCATCAGCACCGCACTCCCGACAGGAAACCGCTGCCGCCGGGTGTGAAGGTGATTACCGACTACTTCCGCAATGCCGGATACTTCACCTCCAATTGTGCGGGAGGAAACTGGGAGAGACCGGGAAAAACCGATTTCAACTTTGAGGCGAAAAGACCTTTCGACGGAACGGATTGGAGGCAGCGAAAGGCCGGCCAGCCTTTCTTCGCCCAGGTGAATTTCGGCGAGACTCACCGCAACTTCAGAAGAGACCCGCAGAATCCCATTGACCCGGAGAAGGTCGAGATTCCCCCTTACTATCCGGATCATCCTGTCTCCCGCCGCGATTGGGCGGACTATCTCGAGTGCGCCCAGGTTCTTGATAAGAAGGTAGGGCAGGTCTTGCGGAGACTGGAGGAAGATGGACTCGCCGACAACACGCTCATGCTCCTCTTTGGCGATAATGGAAGGCCGCACATCCGAGGAAAGCAATTTCTGTATGAGGAAGGAATCCATGTTCCCCTCATCATCCGCTGGCCCGGACATATCAAGCCCGGCACGGTCGTTGATGGTCTCGTCAGCGCCATTGACTTCGGTCCGACGTGCATGAGCCTTGTGGGAATTGAAGTGCCCAGCGCGATGCAGGGTCAACCTTTCTTCGGCCACAATGCAAAGAATCGCGATTGCATTTTCGCCGCGAGAGACCGGTGCGACGAAACCTACGACCGAATCCGCTGCGTCCGCACGAAGCGATTCAAATACATCCGAAACTTCTATCCGAATTTTCCTTACACGCTGACCAATCTCTACAAGATGCGGCAATATCCCGTCCTCACGCTGATGCAGGTGCTGTACGCCGAGGGCAAGCTCACGCCGGAGCAAGCGCGGTTCATGGCTCCGTACCGCCCCGGTGAAGAGCTGTACGATTTACAGAGCGACCCACACGAGCTTCATAACCTCGCATCGGACACGGACTATAGGCCGGTGCTCAATGAACTGCGCGATACCCTCAATCGGTGGATTCACGAGACCAACGATCAGGGAGAGACTCCGGCGGACCCGCGAATCGCCGCAGAACAATTTGTCGCCCAACACCTCCCGGCGACAATCAACACGATGAAAAGCCGCGGCCTTTCGCCGGACGCCTCCCCCGCGGAATACCTGAAATATTGGGAGAGAACGCTGCTTTCGGGAAAGTAAGGATCGGGAGAATCTTCGTTTAAGGGCGAGCTTCTCAGCGATGGAGAGGAGGAATGATGAAGCAAGCAACAAGTATCCTGACGGCAAGACTGTCACTATCCGTCGGATGCGTTCTCGTTGTCACGTTCAGTGGGTTCGCAAGTGAATTGGCGTTTCAGAGCGAATGGCCGCGAAACGCCGTTGGGATTTGGGTCGGGCCGGAATAGTGGAGCAATCGTCTGCAGGGTTGACGAATCAAGCGGTGAGATCGTCTATGCCCCGCGCATCAGGGGCACGACCTTCCACCCGAAGGTCTTCAGAACCGGCTCCTACAGGCTCAAAGGCGGCCAGCCGGGCACAGAAAAGGTGAAGGCTCTCAAGAACATCCGCACCGTGTCGGCTTTCGTCATCAGGATTGCGATTTTGGTGGGAGCGCTGCTACCGGTCGTCGCGGTGAGTCGAGGTTTTTGCCGCCTACTGTGTCCGCTCGGTGCGATTTTCGGACTCTTTAACCGGGTTTCGCTTTTCAGGATACGGTTGACCAAGCAGGACTGCAACGACCGCGGCCTCTGTGCAAGGGATTGCCCTTTTGAGATACAACCCGTCACCCAAATGAACAGCCCCGAGTGCATCCGGTGCCCCAAGTGCATGTTGAGGGGCCACCCGAAGCTCGGGATGAAGTACGCGAGGGGAATTGCCGGCAGTCAGCGGGCCTCTGTGCTCATGGCGGGGACCGGCGCTTCCGGACCCTGATCGGCCAGGTCCCACGGCAAGCGGCCTGCATCGGGCACGGGCGCTACGCGGGCAAGAGGTCCTGGTTGTTGAGACCCAACCAGTCGCGGCCCCATGCAATTATCTCTTTGTCGCCCGGCTTCTCGTAAGCGTCCCGGCACCCGACGCCGAAGGCCAACCGGCGATAGGCCCGAACGGCATACTGTGGGAGATTCGATATAAGATCGGCTGCCGAGAGATTTTCCTCCCACCGCACTTTGTCGTCAACAACCGAGCGCGCGTACTCAGCTTTGTCGGTCGTCTCAGACGGCCCCCACGTTGCCCCCAGGTGCTCGACGGGAATTCCTCTTACATGGTGGAGTTCCACGCGCACCAGGACCTGGGCCTGGAATCCGACCCTGCTGAGAAGGTTCCTCAGGAACAGAAGCCAGAGGGCGGGGTAGGCAATCAGCTGCTCCCGCTTAACATCGGCGTAACAGACGGGTCCAAGGCGGCTGTCCGTCTTGCCGCAAAGGTGTTCGGCGACGAAAACCGAGCCCCAGCTCGTGAGCTCCAGGTGCGAGGGGTCGCGCCCCGCCGAGCTGCGAACGACGATGGCGTCCTGCTGCGCGTCCCAGTGGCACTCGTGCCACGGCGAGCGGCTATGCTGGACGGCCGCCTGCTGTAAGAGCGCGTGCAGCCCACGGGGCTCAATCACGCGCTGCGCCGGGAACTCGGGGAGCGCCCAGAAGAGGATAGCCGGCGCTGGTCGCTTGGAGTTGCTCAGGCATGGGGTGCCGAGGGCCTTCCACCTTTTCATCGCCGTTCGGCGAATCTGGTTCCTGTGGTCAACAAGCGCCTTGCGGCGCTCGGTCAATCGAAGGATCTCGTCGAGGGTCGCCAGCTTCGGCTCGAAAGGCTTCGAGTGTTCATCAACGCGCACGTAGCACCCCTCTCTCTTGAAGAGAAAATGGGGCGCGGACATGCTCGCCGGGACGTGGACGACATAGCAAACCTTATTCTGATTGCCGACTGGAATCGCGTCGGAGACCTCAATATCTACGAGCGGGGGATACACCCACTCCACGGCCCATTGAATCAGGGTCTGCTTGAGGTTGGGAATCGGGTCCACGCCCGGAATGGACTTGATCTGGCCCCTCTCCTGTCCACCCTTTTCTTCTATGCCGAAAATGAGGTAGCCGCCGAATGTATTAGCGAACGCGGACATCTCCTTCAGCACGTCGTCCCTGCCAGCGTCCCCGGACTTAAATTGGGACTTGTACTCCAGGACGACGCTCTCACGCACATCGTTGTTTTGCAGTTGTTCGATGTCGCTAAATGCGATGTCCGAAAGAAGCTTTCCAAATACCATGTTTCCTGCCCTCCGCCTTGAGGCGGGCTATGGAACGAGATTCACCCGGAAGAATCGCTGCCGGAAATCGCCCGTTCCCGGAACCACGACATCAGTATTCTCGTAACGCGGGCTGATTGGCGTTCCCCATTCCTGCCATGTTCGCAGGTCATCGGAATAGAGAATCTGATACTTGTTGCCAGGCGGCGTGTTCCAGTAGAGGTATGTTCCCGAACCCCACTGTTGAATCTCGAGGACACGGAAGCACGATGCCGCATCGGCGGGATTTGTTCCGAGCATGTACTCCTGCTCATTCGTGAAGCCGTCCTCGTCGTAATCGCCATTCGGGTCGTTGACCACATCAATCCCGCCCCAAATTGATTTCTCCCATGAGTCAAGAAGGCGGTCGCCGTCGCTATCCTCCGTCCCGCCGACAGGCGAGGAGTCCACCGGATGCATGAAGCTACTGACCCAATCGGGCTGAGCCGGATTCGTGCCGCTTTCGAGCATCGCCGTCCATTTCTCGTCCGTCAGCCTGTCCCCCATCGGCCACTTGAATTCGTAGTAGCTGAAGACGGGGCCAGCACCTAAGAGGGTCCTTCCGTCCGGAACCTTGTAGGCGACAACCATCAACTTGACGTATCCGACGCCCTCCTCCAACACCTTCTTCGAGTTGATGTCCGTGTGGACGTCGGCAATCATCGCGGTCTTGGCGCCCTTGTCATCCGAAAGTCCCTCGATTAACGGTGCGAGCGTCCAGCCGAAATTCTCGATGTAATCGTAGTCTTCCTCAGACAGCTCTCTGCCTTCCAGCTCGGAAATAGAGATGTCGGTCAGGCGGCTCAGCACGTCCTCTAAGCCTTTGAGCCTGTACTCCTGCGCCGCGTCGAGGACGTTCAGGTCGGTAAGTCCCGTTCTCGTCATCCTCGTCATTCCCACAAGCCGATTGTAGAACTCCGGCACCGGCTCCACGTATCCGCGGTCGGGTTTCGGCGGCTCCGGGGGAACCGAGGTGGTGACGTAGATGCCCGGCGTGTAGCTCTGCTTTGCGTAAAGAATCGTGTCATGCCGCAACTCGGCCCAGGAAGCAAGTGCTGTGTGGAGCTGCTTGTGCTTCCAGCGAGTTCCCTGCGTGAACGCCGGATAGCCCTCGCCGTAACTCCCCAGCAGCGACTTCAGCGTGTACATCCAGCTCCAGTAGAGGTTCTTGTTCCAATCCTCCTCGGTGAACGAATCGAAAAGCTCCACCATATCCCCCATAGCCTTGTCCCAGAATTCGTACTCGGCGTCTCCCTCTCGTTCGAGAATCGCCAGAGCCTCGTCCGAGCCGAGCACCGCCATCACATCGAGTCCTCTCGGGAAACCCCTGACGTAACCGAGGTCTTCTATGTACACGGCCGTGAACGGTTCCTCGGAGCCAACGTATCTGCCAGTCACGGGAGCGACCAACTGCTGAAACATATAGGAATCCGGGATGAAGCGCTGCCCCATCAACCGCATCCCTTTGCTCTTGTCCAGCACTTCATCGAGTTGTTCCGGGGTCAGTGGCGGTTCCGGCCACGGCGGTGGCGGCAGGACGATGTAGATTTCGCCCGTTCCTCCATAGATTTGAGGACTCCGCATGAGAGCCAGAGCGGTCTTCAATGAGAGCATCTTCTCATCGTCGTTGAAATCCTCGACGTTCACCGGCGAGCCGAAGATGCTCAGGATCGCTTCCTTGTATTCGTAGGGCGTCAGGTCATCGGCTGTACCGACGAAAAAGGAAGTCACCGCGTACATCCGATTCCAGATGTCCGCGATGGGCTTCCCTTCCCCTTCGAGCCTGTCGAGGGCGAGGGCTATCAGCGAGGCTTGAACGGTCTGAATCCTGGCGTCGTCTGGCGAAATGACGGCCTCGCATAACGGACCCCAGGGGATGGCTCCCTTCAGGAGAAATGCCATCCGCCCGTACCACATCATCGCTTTGAAATACTTCTTCAGCGTCTCGCTTCGGGTGTAGTGACCGCGCGGAACGTACTGGGAGTAGTCCTCCTTGTAGATGAAAACGTCGCTCTCCAGGAATCCTGAATGGGCCTCGATCTTCCCGAGTTCACTTTGCACCGGAGCGGAAACGAAGTTGGGAACGTTGACCTCCGAGCCGAGGAGCTTCAGGGCGACAGCGAAGTAGGCGACGTTTCTCTTGGCAGCCTCCTTCAGGTCACCGGAGAAACCCTCGTACTGATTCACGGACTCCTCGAACAGAGCTTCCGACATCGAGATGAGGTCGAAAAAGAACTCTCTTTCCTCAATACACCGGAGAATCTCGTCGAACTGAACGTGGTAGAGGTGAAGGAGGGAATCCGAGGTCACAAAATTCGGGACGCCCGCTTCCTTCAGATCGCCGTACGGCTTCACCATGTCATCGTACCGCTCCTCCCCAGCCAGTCCGTCAACGACAACAAAACCATTGTTCTCAATGGCCTGCCTGGCGTTGTCATCCAGGCGAAGAACCCATTCTGAAAGATGCGCATTTGCGATGTCACTGAACTGAATGGGAAAAGAATATGAAGGAGCATTGGGGTTCACGGAGATTGGACGGGCTTCGTAGTACGAAGTCATCTCGAGTTTGCGGAGGCCCTGTGTTTCGCCGCCCTCAGATGGCGGCGGACCCTCACCTGAGGCTCTAACCGAGAAACACGCCGCAACAGTGGCCAGCACCACAATGACACCTCGTTCATGGAGCGCCTTCATTGTTGTCACCTCCTCCTGACAATATCGCGTGCTTTTCCGGGCATCCTCCAGGGTCAACCTTGATCAATTAAAATCATACTCATGGAGCGCCGTTTGTCAAGAGGCAAAAGCGCTGCGAAACGGATGAGTTGGGAGCGACCGCGCGGGAGGACGAACCCCGCAGAACCCACCGCGTTCCCTACTCAATGGTCACCGTCTCGTCCAGCGGAAGTGAGCGTTCTTGCCCGGCGAGCTGGCTGCGACTCCAGCGGCGGCTGATGACCCACCATTCCTCAGGATATTTCCGGATCGCCGTCTCGAGGGATTTGACGACATTGGCGAGGTTCACCTCGACGTCCCTCTGACGGTCGCCGGTGGAAACGAGTTGAACGGGGCAGCCGATTTCGATGACGTGGCGAACGATTCCTCTCCTGTGAATGGTGACGGGCAGAATACTGGCTCCGGTTCTCAGGGCAAGGCTGATGACTCCGGGGAACATCTCCGTGGGGATTCCGAAGAACGGGACAACGCATCCCTTGCCGCGGGAGGGCTTCTGGTCTATGAGGACGTGGAGGATGTCGTTGGAAAGTAGCCGAGCAATGCAGCTCTTAATGCACTGGCTGCGCGGTCGGTCCGCGATCCAGTTGACACCGAGGCGCCCCATCATGTCGCGGTAAAGCTGGGCAATGCGAGGGTCATGGGCGAAGCGAAGGATCACCCAGCTCGGATACCCCTCTCGCGTGAGGCGGACAGCGACGAAGGTAAAGGTACCCACGTGTCCCCCCGCGAGGACGACGCCGCGTCCCCTTGCTTTAGCAGCGGCAAGATGCTCCAACCCGACGATTCTGACGTTGCGCATGAAGGTCGCCGTGTCCGCGTAGCAGTACCGGATGGTCTCCAGCCCCATGGTCATGATGTACGCGGCGGCCCTGCGAAAAATCTGCCGCTTGCGGCGCCGGCTGACCGTGTCGCCGAAAACGACACGGAGGTTGAGAAGGGAGACGGTTGTTCGGAGACTCAGAAGATGAGACGCGACCCAGCCGAGGCAACGTCCCAGCCGGACCACCGTAACTATGTCCAGGCGACGGATGAGCCCCAGAAGAAGGCGGATGAATGCCCGCGCGAGGTCATCCTTGAACCGCCGGAATTCTCCCATGGACGCCTCTCGCCGGAACAATTCCCGTCACTCCGAAGAGGGGATGATCGGCTTGCCCGTGGGAGTCCTCTGGATGCTCTCGACCACGGTGACGACGTGGGGAATCTGATAGTCGCCGAGCATCGAGCGGCAGAAGTGGAGGACGCTCTGGCGATCAACCGCCCGGCCGGGTTTGGGCACGACGAGAGCCGCGACCTCGTACCCGCGGGGCCCGCCCTTTTTCCCGTAAACGACGACGTCCCGGATGTCCGGGTGCTGACGGAGAATGTCCTCAACTTCCGGCGGATAGACCTTCAGCCCGCCCACGTTGAAAACGCCGTCCTTGCGCCCAAGATGATAGAAGAAGCCGTCCGCGTCCATGCGCGCGATGTCGCCCGTCTTGAACCAGCCGTCCTCAATGACTTCTTGCGTCAGGTCATCGCGGCCGAGGTATCCTTTCATGACGTGGGGGCCGCGGACGAGGAGTTCCCCTCGCTCCCCCAGCGGAACTTCATTGCCATCATCGTCAACGAGCTTGATCTCCGCTTTGGGAACCGCTCGCCCCATGCTGCCGCGTTTACGGTCGGCCCAGTCCAGAGGCATGAGAGTGATGATGGGGGATGTCTCTGTCAGCCCATAGCCCTGGATAATCTTTGTGCCGGGGAACCGGTGGGCGAGAGCGTGAATCATCTGCGCCGGGACTGCCATCCCCATCAGGGCGATGAAGTGCAGGCTTGACGTGTCAAAAGGCCACGGATAGGGCAATTGAAGCATCGCCCCGCAGACCGGGGGCACGGAATGGAACCAGTTGATTTTATGTTTTTGCACGTCGGCCAGAATGTCCCCTGGAGCAAGGCTTCTGAAAATGACCAGCGTGGCCCCCACGACAGCGAGATGATTGCACAGGATCGGACCCGAAATGTGGGACATGGGAAGAACCATTCCGCCGACGTCCTCGGAGGAGCAGCCCGTGATGTTCACCAGTTGGTCGGGGAAGAACTCGTGGTGGGCGTTGGTTAACACGACCCCTTTGGGACGGGCCGTGGTGCCTGAGGTAAAGAGGTACAGAGCATCCGCGGACTCGTCGTCTTCGGGGACCTCTTCTACCGGCGTCGCTTCACGTAGCGCGCGGTTGTATTCGTCATCCGGCTGCGACCCGGACACCACGATGAGATTGTTCTCAACAGGAGAGCCTTTGGCGGCTTCTGCGACAAACGGGGCGACGGAAGCATCCACAACAGCCAGGCGGCTGCCGGAATCGGCGAGGATCGCTGCGAGGGAAGGCCCTCGGAGACGCACATCAATCGGCACGGAGATTCCGCCGAGGAGGAATGTGGCAAAATACACCTCGACGAACTCAATGGAATTGGGAAGGATGACGGCGACTGGCGTTCCTTTCTCGACGCCGCGCGCCCGGAAGGCCCCGGCCAGTCTCCGGCTGCGGGATAAAAGCTCCGAGAACGTCTCCGTTCTTTCTCCCCAGATGAGGGCAACTTTCTGGGGGAATTTCTCGACGGTTTTGACGAGACATTTGGCAACGTTCATGCTCCTCTCCTTTTTGCCTGACCAATGGTGGATTCTCGGCGTGCGGTTTTGACGCGTGCAGCCCCCGCCGTGTTGCATTCATCTCCGTCCGCCGACAGTGCATTCTATACCCATCTTGTTACAACAATCGAGTACTTTCTTGCGGCATCCGGCAGGGGTTGAGGGGAGAGGCCCGCCACCATTCGATAAGGTCCGCTGAGGACGGAGTAGCCGCGAAGCGTCACAACCTTCCGATTGCGGATTACGGACAAGGGCTACCACGAAGGCCGCCACCGGGGATACATGCTACCGTGCTTTGTGCCTTTCGCCTGCCCGGTCACATGGCTGTGCTCCGCAGGCCCGACGGCGGGCTGGGACGCCAAGCCGGCCGTGCGCCTGCCTGCGGCCAGGGTGTCCTTCGTGGTTCTCTCTCGTTATACAGAATCCGAAATCGCAAATCCCAAATTCGGTTCCGCAGCCCCCTCACTCAGCTTGTTGTATCCAGCCCATACTCCCCGGCCTTTTCCCTGACAGTGTCCTCGGGCAGGTCCAGTTTTTTCGCCGCCGCGGAAACATCTCCTTCGGACGACTCCAGGGCGTCGCGAATCGCGTCTTTCACAATCTCAGAGAGGGAGAGCGTCTGGTGCGCGGAGTCAGGGGCGGGTTCGCGTTGCCGTCGGTAGTGGACAATTTCCGGGGCAAGGTGCGTCAAGGTAACCGTGGGTCCCTCGTGGAGGACAACGACTCTCTCGATGACGTTCTCCAGCTCCCGAACGTTGCCGGGCCACGGGTAATTCAGGATGGCGACCATCGCTTCCTGGGAAAACCCCGTGAACGTCTTCTTGTTTTGCTCGGCAAACGTCTTGAGGAAGTGTGTCGCCAGGAGCGGGAGGTCGCCCGCCCTTTCCCTCACTGGTTGCAGGTGAACCGGCACCACCATCAAGCGGTAGTAAAAATCCTCTCGAAAGGTCCCTCGCTCTACTTCCCTCTCGGGGTCCTTATTCGTAGCGGCAATGAGGCGCACGTCAGCGGTAAGGGTTTCCGTTCCGCCGACTCGCTGGAACGTCCGGTCCTGAAGGAACCGAAGGAGCTTGACCTGGATGTCGGCGCTCATGTCGCAGATTTCATCGAGAAACAGCGTGCCCCCGTTGGCCGCTTCACAACACCCCTCGTGGCGAGAGATGGCTCCCGTGAAGGCGCCTTTTTCATGGCCGAACAACTCGCTCTCAAGGAGGTCGCGGGGAATGGCAGCGCAGTTCACGGCAATGAAGGGACCATGGCTCCTTTTGCTCCGTTTGTGGACAGCGCGAGCGACGAGCTCCTTGCCGGTGCCGCTGTCGCCGGTGATAAAGACTGTCGCGTCGCTCTGGGCGACATTCGAGATGATGCGATAGACCGACTGCATCTGAGGGCTGATCCCGATAATGTCGTGGAAGGTGTAACTCTCGGGCGAGGGGCGACGGTGGGCTTGTTCCTGGAGTTCGTGAAGAACGATGGCGTTGTGAAGCGTATTCTGCAAGTGGGTGAAATCAAGGGGCTTTTCTAAGAAATCGAAGGCGCCGGATTGCAGGCATTCCACCGCGTGACTCACGGTCCCTGCGCCGGTAATGATGATGACGGGAATGGTCTCAAAGGCGCCTTTAATCTCCTTGAGGACCGTCACGCCATCTTTGTCGGGGAGCTTGAGGTCGAGGAGCACGGCGCTCGGGCGATGACGGACGAGGGCGCCCATGACTTCCGCGGCCGACCCGCAGGTGACGACACGATAGCGCATGTGCCGCAGGCATTTGACAATGGGGTCGAGAGCGCGTTTCTCGTCCTCGACGACCAGGACTGTTCGTGACGGCATGGGTTTCCCTTCTTCTGACGCAGCGCAAGCTTCCAGCTTGCGGGATGCAGGCAGGATGCCTGCGCTACGAGCCGCACCCCGTTCTCCTATGGCAGAAAGACGGCGCACGCGACGACGGTGGTGTAGCCTTTGTCGCGGATGACCGCCGACTGGGTGATGTTGCTGGTTCGGACGATTTTCTTGCTGATACGGAAAACCTCTTCCTTCTCGTCCCAGTTCTTGTCCTCGTCGAATTCAATGCCCAATGTGGAGGCGAGCATCGCCGCGGCAAGGTCCTCGGCATAATCACCGGCGGCTTTCTCCGTTTGGCCGAAGGCGTAGTGTTCGCTCAGATAACCGTAAATCGTCTTGTCCGCCGGAATCGCGCATCCCACGGAGGCAGCGAGAAGGCGGCGAGGCTCGTTGCTGCTGAGCCGACTCATGACCACATAGGTAATCTGCCCGGGAAGCATCTCCTGCAACCCCTGAGCCCGGGAGACAATCTTACAGCCCGGCGGCAAGATGCTGCTGACGTGGACAAGGTTATATTTCTCAATACCCGCAGCGCGAAGAGCCAACTCGAAAGACCTTAATTCCTCCCGATGAGAACCAACGCCCTTTGTGAAGAACACTTTGCCTGGCACCATGATCGTCATTTGAACCGTCTCCCAGTCCTGGCGTTCTATCCGACAAAGTTCACGACGCGTTGTCTTATATCACACCTGTCTGCGGAAAATCAAGATGGCAATGCGCTCGAGTGTGGCTACAGAGAAGTGGCAACCGTGTAAGCCGGACACTCAGGGGAGCCGCGCCATGGAAGCGTGGCCATAACTCGTCGTACCGCCGGCACCTTGCCCCCCGTTGTAGCGCAGGCGTCTCGCCTGCATCCTTTCATTGACGTGCTCGGCGCTCAAGCAAGCCTCTGGCCACCGCCTTCTGAGGGCGGGACGCCCTCAGGACAGCCGCCGAGACGGCGGCGTTACCTATTCTGCCCATCACGAGGCCAATCCTCCCACACTCACGGGACACACCGCTCAAATACGGCCGCACCCATGCCGTCAAGCGATTCCCCTTGCGCGAGGGGAGAGCGATTCAATAGAGAAAATCGAAGGATGCCCTGCCATTCTGCATAACTATATGGTAAAAGACGTGAGGTGTGCGCGGAGCACGCCCACATTGCAGCGCAAGGACGCTTCCCCTATGGCAAAGCGGAAACGAAAGAAGAAAAAGCTTAAGTTCCTGATTATCTTCCTCTTGCTCGCCGGAGGCGGGTACGCTTTCTATCATTTCCGGATAGCGGGGAAGAAAGTGGAGGATGTGGATGCCCCCGTTTCTCTGAAAAAGGGGGCGGTGGTGGACCGCCTCACGGAAACCGGCAAAGTCGAATACGAGCGGATTGTGGATGTGAAGTCCGCGATATCCGGGCGTGTGAAAATGCTCTCGGTGGATGACGGACAAGATGTCAATGCAAATGACGTCATGGCCGTCATCGGACCCGACCCGGACCAGGCGCTGCGCCTTTCGGAGGCGGCGGTTTCCGTCAAAAGAAGCAACATTATGTGGAAACAAAAAGAGAAGGAGTACCAACGGCTCAGCCAGCTTTTTGAAAAGCAGCTCATCTCCAAAGAGCAACTGGAGAACGCTAAGGACGAGCTCGACCTGGCCAAGTACAATTACGAGCTCGCTCAGCTTCAATTGAGCATTCTGGAGGAGGAAGTCAAGTCCGAAGAGACCGAACCTTCCGAAGAGAAGCCCGGGGAGACACTTCCTTCTGTGGAGAATCCCGGCGAAGAAGAGGATATGGAGTCAAAAATCCAGTTGCAGGACTTCAAGGTCCAGGCTCCGTTAACCGGAGTTGTCCTGACGCGAAACATCGAGGAAGGGGACATGGTCATTCGCGGCACGTCGTCCTTCACCCAGGGGACCACTCTGTTCCGAATTGGCGACCCGCGCAAGATTATTGTCTCGTCCATGATCAATGAGATTGACGTGCCCAAGCTTTCCGTCGGCATGCCCGTGAAAATCATTCCGAACGCAGACGAACAGAAAACCTACCAGGGCAAAATCGAGAAAATCTCGCCTCAAGGAATCAATGTCAACAGCATCATCTACTACCGCGTGGAAATCGTTGTCCTGAAACCGGATTCGTTCCTCAAGCAGGAGATGACCTGCGACGTGGACGTCGTCCTCGGAGAAAAAGAGGATGTCTCTTACCTTCCCGTCGAGGCTGTACTGAAGGTTTACCAGAAGGACAAGGAGAGCAAAGAGACCAAGCAGATAGACAAGTATATGGTTTTCAAGAAAACCGGCGACAAATACAAGAAGACTGAGGTGAAGGTGGGGCTGAAGAGCGAGTCGCGAATGGAGATTCTCGGCGGGTTGACGCCAGAGGATAAGGTGCATCCCGACGCCGAAAAGATGGAGAAAAAAGAAAAGAAGAAGGACGAGGAGAAAGAATCCGACCGTGCTGAGACAATATAGCGCTCCCAACGCACGCTCTGGAGAAGATAGGGAGAAAGGAACCGCAGATGAGAGCACATCCCGGACCCCAGACCCCCAACCCCCGACCCCATACCCCAGACGGAAGCAGAAGAAGCCGAGCTGAGAGCGAAGATGAACGCCAAGGAGAGAGTTTCTCCTAAGGCGAGGTTGTTCGATGCTTGATTCAGTTAACATGGCGTTGAGCCAGCTTCGGGCGAACAAGCTGCGATCGGTTCTGACCCTTCTTGGCATTATCATCGGCGTCGGATCGGTTGTCGGCGTAGTCTCCATGGGGGAAGGGCTTCGCTCGAAGGTGATGACCGAGATTGACAAGATAGGCGGCAGCCGGTTGATCTTCGTATCCCCGCCGCCTGTTTACTACCGCAAAGACGGACGCTGGACCCACCGCCCCTGGGTCGAGAACCTGACGCTCCGGGACGCCGACCTGATTCTCGAAGAATGCGCAGATGTGGCGAGTGTCATCCCCATCGGTGGGTCCGGGGAAACGGTCAAATTCGGTCGGGCTTCCACGGAATGCAACCTCGATGGGGTTCGCCCTGACTACGCGGAAGTGATGGATTGGAACGTGGTTCGCGGGCGATTCGTCAATGACACGGATTTCGCGGAAGCGCGCAAAGTGGTCGTGTTGGGCGACCAGGTTAAGGAGGACCTCTTTGGCACGCGGGAGGCCCTCGGAAACGAGGTGAGAATCCGCGACCAGCGCTATGTGGTCGTCGGCGTCATGGAAGACAAGCGGGTTTTTGGCCATAACTGGGGGCAGAATATCCTCATCCCACTCAGCACTGCCCAGAAAAGGATTTTCGGCAACAAGTACCTGAATGCCCTCCTCGTGTACTGCACGGACAGCACCAAAGCGCGATCCGTGAACAAGGACTTGGGGAAGTTCTTCAAGCGACATCACGAGCATGGGGGGGAGTTCCGAATCGAGTCCGCCGAGACGATGATCGAGAAGGTGGACCACATCATCAACATCCTGAAGATGGTTGTGGGGGGAATCGCCGGGGTCTCCCTTTTGGTGGGCGGGATAGGGATTATGAATATCATGTTAGTCTCGGTCACGGAGCGCACCAGAGAGATCGGCATTCGGAAAGCCATCGGAGCCAAGCGACGCCACATCCTGCTTCAGTTTCTCACGGAGGCCGTCGTGTTGAGCCTCTGCGGCGGAGCTGTCGGGATTCTCTTTGGCACAGGTCTTGGCATAGGAATATCCGAGGTTATTGGCCACTTCGCGAAGGAGCCGTTCCCGAGCAAGGTGTCGGTGCAGGCGGTGGCGGTAGCGATAAGCTTCGCTTTTCTCACAGGCGTGTTTTTTGGAGTGTATCCCGCGAGAAAGGCATCCCTCTTGGACCCTGTGGAAGCGTTGCGCTATGAATAAAATCTCGTTCACGCAAACATTCGCCGTAGCAAGCGCAAGAATCGCCGCAACAATAGCGGCGGCGACAGCGTTGACTCTTTCCGTCGCCCCCTGCGTGCGGGCTGAGGGGGACTCCTCGGATGCCGAGGGAAAGGAAGGCGGAGCTCGCTTGTCTCTCGAAGAATGCCTCCGGCGCACGCTTGAGGCGAACCTATCGCTGTCGGCGCAAGCCCTGACCATTGGAATCGCCGAGCAGGGGGTCATGTCTGCGGACGCAGCGTTCGACTCTCAACTCGGCCTTGACCTTCTGTACGAGAAAACGCGGAGCCAACGCGAGGGCGTTGACAGCGACCGCCGCCGCACTGACCTGAGCTGGAGCAAGAAAGTCCGCACCGGCCAGGTCCTCCGCGTCACTCACAACGCCTCGCGCTCCAACGGCGAACAGGACGTTCCCATCCCTCCTTTCTACGACCTCGATTGGACGTTCTCGGCCGTTCAGCCTCTCGCGAAAGGGGCCGGTCGCACGGTGAACATGGCCCCCGTCTGGATCGCCCGGAACGAGGAACAGCGAGCCGTCCTCGCCACGGAAGAAGAAATTATGAACCTCTTAGGGAGAGTCGAAGCCGCCTATCTCAACCTTATGTACGCCATTCGGTTCTTAGACGTCCAGCAATCGGGCCTGAAATTGGCCCAGGAGCTTCTGGCCAAGAACGAGGAACTCGCGCGGATCGGAAAACTCCCCCAACGGTCCATCGAAGTCCAGCAGGCCAAAGCCTCCATCGCCACGCGAGAAGAAGGGGTCATCATCGCGCTCAGCGACATCGCCAAATCCGCAGACTCTTTGCGCCGCCTCATGAACCTCCCCGTCCGCCAGGAAGAAGAGGGGGCATCACTGATTCCGGCCGATGAGCCGCTCACGGAACTCCAGATTCCCCCGGTTGAGGAGAGCCTATCATTTGCCATAGCGCATCGCCCCCAGGTCCAGTCGCTCAAGTTCGTCCTGGACAGCGCCACCCTGGAGCTGGCCGCAGCGCGAAACAACCGCCTCCCGAACGTTGACCTTCGCGCAGACGTCGGCTTTGCCGGGGCAAATGGAAACTATGGCAACGCGTTTGACGAGCTATCGGAAGGGCACGATTACGTGTGGCAAGTGGGTTTGTCGGTGAGCTATCCGTGGGGGAATCGCGCCGCGCGCAGCCAGTACAACCAGGCAAGACTCAATCTCGAAAGGGCGAAGATTCTCCTGAACGATTTCTTGGAGGAACTGAGGCTGGAGGTGGTTAACGCCCATCGCAACATTCAAACCAACATCAAACGAATGTCCTCCACAAAGGCGGCTGTCGAGCAAGCCGAACTCCAGCTCCAATTGGAGAACGAGCTATTCACTCAAGGAATGTCCAATAGCTTCCGCCTCCTCCAGTTTCAGGACGACCTCATCGCCGCAAGAATCCGCCACCTCGCCGCGACGATTGACTTCAACGGCTCGTACTATAGCTTGCTGCGGGTCGAGGGGCGAGGCATTCGCAACCAACAGTTCGACCTGACCGACATCGCGGAGAAAATCCTCCGGCAGGCCCGTCCGCAAAGGCGAAAGCTGGTCTCGGACAGGGACCTCCCCATGTGACCGAAAAGTGCACTGATGATTCTTCGAGAAACGCGATCGCCCGGCGGCAGTGGGTGTGGCTTTGTTGTAACGACATTGCGTCACTACGGGTTTTCCCTGTCCGGCCAGCCGGCGCTTTGGTCGCCGCAGTGTTCCAAGCCCCAACGGGGCGAAATAACATAGCCCAGGGCAACGCCCTGGGAACGTCGTCCGAACAAAAAGCAACCAGCCCTGTAAGGGCGGAATAAGAAAACGTGGCCGAGCAGGCCCCGAGCTTCACGCCGGGCTTTCCGAGGGGAGACAAGGCCGACAAAGATGGACAATGGCGAGATCATCCAACTGACTGAGATAACGAAGACCTACCGGGTCGGCGAATCGGAGGTCCATGCTCTGGACGGACTATCTTTATCCATCCGGGAGGGCGACCTTCTGGCCATCATGGGCCCCTCCGGTTCCGGCAAATCCACCCTGATGAACATCCTCGGCTGCCTCGATGTGTCGGACAGCGGGCAGTACCTCCTCCGCGGCACCGAAGTCTCGGAGATGGACGAGGACGAGCTTTCCGAAATCCGCAACCGCGAGATTGGCTTCGTCTTCCAGATGTTCAATCTCCTCCCGCGGATGAGCGTCCTGAGGAACGTGGAGCTTCCACTCGCCTATGCCGGGGCCCCATGGAGAAAGCGGCGGCAAGCAGCACGGGACGCACTCGAGCAGGTCGGCCTCGGTCATCGCACCCAACACAAACCGACGGAGCTATCCGGCGGGGAAAGGCAAAGGGTCGCCATCGCGCGAGCCTTGGTGAACCGCCCCGCGATTGTCCTCGCCGATGAACCGACAGGAAATCTCGACTCCAAGACCGGCGAGGAAATCATGAAGCTCCTCGTCGAGCTAAACAAACAGGGGCGAACCCTCGTCATCGTCACCCACGATGAATACGTCGCCGGACACGCCAACCGCATCATCCGCCTCAAAGACGGCCGCATTCAGGACTGAGCACACACGCTCAACGCCACAGAACCTTTATTGTTCTGCCGAGCCTTGGTCTTTTTCGATAAGCCGCTCCAGTTCAGAAGCCCCCAGCCACCTCACGTGCCCGTCAACAAACGCGGCATTTCCCCCATCCCCACGGTGATTCCAGGATTCTTCGTGAATCATAACCTCGTCGGCGGGGGACGCATCCGTCAGTCCCTTTCGCAGAATATAGCTCGTCTGCTCGTCAATATCCTCTTTCGACGGAACGCTCTGTTCCCGATGAGAGGGACACAGGAACACCGCGAAGTTGTTCACATACTCCGGATACAAGTCGGAGAGCTTCTCACTGAATTTCTCGTCGTGGTCGGCGGCGTACATTTTCTCGGCCATTGCAAGTTGTTTCAGGTTGTTCATGCATGCGGCTCGGTGGGCCGATTCTCTCGCACGCATGAGAGCCGGCAGCAGCATCCCCGCCAGGATGCCTGAGGTCGCGAACATCCGATGCGGTCCGGTGATAGTCGAATAGCCCCGAAACGTCACGCTCCCTTCGTCGCCGATAGCAGAGAATGCCAGAACAGCGTTCGTCGCCAGCGGACTCATCAGGAGTTTCCCCATGACCACCCACGTCGGGCTTTCTATGTCGGGCGCCTCATCAGACCATTCTGTCGCGAATCGGCTGATGGCGCTGAGAAGCAGCGGCATTGCACTCCCAATGTCCAGATACACCACGTGCGCTCCTTCGCCTACACCGCCCATCGCCGAGCGGAACGCCGGATTCCCCGCCAATGACACGCCGCTTCGCCTCGCATCCACGACCGATCTCACAGCGGAAACGTCTGTCCCGAAAACAAAGTAATTCTCGACCAAAGCATACGCCGCCGGGAGCGGGCCAAGTTGAACGGACCGAATCGGCACATCCTTGTAAGTCTCCGACCCCATCGGCGGAAGGGGAAACAGCTTCAGGAGCATCTTCTCGAACTTCTCCCTGTCCTTCACCTCGAGAAGAGCCACCGCGTCCGGAATGCGCAACTTCTCGGGAACCGCTGCCGCGACAGCAACCTCTCCGCCGAGTGACGCGAGAAAATCCTTCTCAAAATCAAGTCCTGTGTTCTGCCGAAATTGCTCTAAGAAATCCGCAATCCCTTCCGCCCCTTCCTCTCCGGCCATTCCTCTCACCGCCCTTTTCAGAGTTTGCCAGCCCTCGGCAAAGCTCGTGAAGCCGAGCCGCACGTACGCGGAATAATCCTGCGGGATAAACCCGGCGCTCGTCGTGGGCATAGGAGGTTGGGCGTAAAGTGGTAGAAGCCCCCGCAGCTTCTCCGAACTGATGAGACTGAACGACGCAACAGGCGCCCCATCTCTAAGCCCGGTGCCCCCGCCCATAACACTGATATCCAGCAATCCCGCCCCCTTTAGCACGCCCCGCACCTCCTCTGGAATCTTGTCTCCGAGAGCTTCCAGGACAGCCGGCGCGTTGACGACAAAGATGCAGCGACTCGGCGAAGGCACTTTCTCAAGGAGCTTGGCGAAAGACAGGTTCCCCTGCAAAGCCTTCTCCGCAGCGAGTGGTTTAGAGAGCGTCTCCGTTAGCAGATCCCTGTCCAACGAAAAGTAGAACACATTATCCTTTACGGCGCAGAATGCCGTCGGCGAATCGTTCACCACAATATCGGTGATTCCATCCGAGGTCTCCAGCTCGACCTTGCCGAGATTTCGCCGAAGAATCGGCAGTAGCCGCGTTTCTGCGAGCGACTCGAACTTGTCGGCATTGATTTGCCCCATCAGGATGAACTTCGGTGTCTCTCCCTTCTCGGGAACATCGAGAAGCGCAATGGCGACCTCTCCCACAAGCACCTCCGAGAGAGGCGCCAGCCACGCTTTCCCCTTCGCCAATTCCGGAAAGTCCGGGATGAAAACGGCTGCGAGGCTCTCGGCAGGAATCCGCGACGCGAACCTCGGCAACTCCGCCGCATGAATGCCGCAAGAAACGAACGCGACAATGAGTGTGAGGACGGTAGTGATGAGCTTTCTCATGGGTCATCCTCCTTTGTGTGAGTGTGGGAGACATCAACAGACACGGCTCGAATTCACGCGAGCCGAAAAACCCTCCTTTTGCCAAAAACGTGAAGCAACCCCTTCACAACATCCGTCTCTTCCATTAAACCACGCCCGCCGCGAACAGGCAAGGGCATTAAGGCTGCGGTTCTATTATAGAGGCATGGCTTATCGCGCCCTTTCAGGGCTTGGATGATTCGATTCGTATTGGGACCCAGGGCGTTGCCCTGGGCTATCCTATGGCGCCCTTTCAGGGCTTTGTCCCGGAGGAGATGCCAAGCCCCAACGGGGCGAAATACCTTAGCCCAGGGCAACGCCCTGGGAAGGCTGTCCCGCCCAACCTCCAAAAGCCCTGTAAGGGCGTCATAGAGGGTCCACCCACGCAGCGCTGCCACTGCCCGCTGCGACGGGCGGCGGGCCGCTGCCACTGAAACGGAGCCACACGCGCATCGTTCAATCCCTGTCAAAGGGAGACCAAGGAGGCGGCTTTGTATAAAAATACCGCACGGCGAAAAAGTGGGCCTTTTCGGGCCTTTTGGGGGTGAGGATTTGTGATGTAATCTGCTTGTGGAGAACAAGATAGGTTCCGGTTCGGGAAGATGAGAAAAGGCCCAGGTGGCAGGGAGAACTCGGGGTTTCTCGCCATTCCCGGTTGCGAGAAGAGAGGGCGCTGGTCGAAAATGGGCGGAGACTGCGAGCGAAATGTGCGCTGGAAGCATGTTGCGTTCCTATCATTGAGCATGAGTTGAAATGCATCTTTTTGACAGGATTATACAGGATTCCTGCTGTTTTGTCAACGAATTCGGGAGGGGCGCAGGGGTGGGTGTGGCCGTATCTAATGGGTGAAGCTCGTAAAGGTAACGCTGCCCTCTCGGCGGCAGTCCCGAGGGCGTCTCGCCCTCGGATTCGGGGGCAAGATGCCCCCGAGACAGCCGGCAAGATGCCGGCGGTACACGCGGGTCCTGGCACGGAGCCCTGGCAGGTCTGGTTCGGGCGCCGGCTGCACGCGCACTCAAATACAGCCACACCCGCATTGAAGGAATCGTGCATCGCTCCGCTTCAGGATTTCAGGTCCTTCTCCAAAATCCGCAATCCAAAATCTGCAATTCCCCCTTCGTGCCCTTCGTGTCCTTCGTGGTCCTGTCCATTCCTCCCTCTGCGTTCATGTGCGTCCATCCGCGGTTCCTCTCCCTTTCCCCATCCGCAATCCCAAATCGCAGCGCCCTGTCGAAAGCAATTCCCCAGCCCCAACGGGGCGAAATAACATAGCCCAGGGCATCGCCCCGGGTCACCAGCCGCCGGCTGCACGCCGACTCAAATACAGCCACACCAAAAAAACCCTCGCATTTTCCTTTCGCTCTGGTAAACTTCGCTTGAGTACTTGACGGGTTTCTTCCGGACAGAGTACAGCGGAACTCAAATTCAGGGGGGTACGCAAATGAAGTCATTCCTTCTCTTAGCAATCCTTTGGACGGTGATCTGTGTCTCGGTGTCGGCTTCCGCCGCGACCCTGTATGTGACCGGTTCCGTCTCCTCTTCCGGCGATGGAACAACCTGGGCAACCGCACTCAAGACGATCCAAGAGGGTATTGACAAAGCCCTCGAAGGCGACACGGTAATCGTCGCCTTTGGCAGGTATGTCGAAAATATCCGCTTTAGTGGGAGCAACATTCTCCTGCAGAGCACCGATCCTCTGAATTCCAACGTCGTGGCAAACACGATCATCGAGATGGAGGCGAGCGATCCCGGTTCCGTCGTGACCTTCTCTGGGGCAGAGGATGAGACATGCATGCTTGAAGGTTTCACAATACAGAAGGGCGGTTGGAGCAATAAGCCTGGAGCGGGAATTTGCGGTGGAACGCTGGAAGGTTCTCATGCCCACGCCACGATCCGACGCAATGTTATCACCAAGAATCCTGGGGGGTACTATGGCGCGATAGCTTTTTGTGATGGCTTAATCGAGAATAATCTGATTTCGGATAATTGGCCTCAGTATGGAGGGGGGCTGGCATATTGTAATGGCACAATCAGAAATAATGAGATCAGAAACAACCATGCATATTGGGGAGGCGGACTATATGAGTGCGATGGCATCATCGAGGGCAACACGATCGCCAACAACTATGGCGACTACACGGGTGGGTTGTACGGGTGCGATGGGACAATAGAAGGGAACAGAATCATCTCAAATGATACAAATCAGGGCGCTGGCGGGTTGGCTTTTTGTCATGGCCTGATCCGCAACAACCTCATTGCTGGCAATCGGGCCAGTGGCCACAGCGGGGGATTGTCCGAGTGCCGAGGCACCATTCTCAATAACACAATCGTCTGCAATTCAGCGGGGAGCTTTGGTGGGGGTTTGGCCGGCGACTCGGTCAGAATTCAAAACTGCGTCGTGTGGGCGAATACAGCTCCCAGCTATCCCCAGGTGCGCATGTATCTTGCCGATCTCCCGACACACTGCTGCATCCAGGACTGGGGCGAAGGGGGCGACGGCAACATTGCTGACGACCCGCGATTCGCTGACCCCGACGGCCTGGACAACGATCCCTTGACATATCAGGACAATGACTATCGCCTGGCAACGGGATCGCCTTGCATAGATGCCGGGTTAAACGAGGACTGGATGTGGGATGCAGTTGACATGGGAGGCAATCCTCGCATCCTGCCAGGAAATTCCACGTGGAAGGTTGACATGGGGGCTTATGAGTACGTCTCACCAAGTTACGAGCTGAGGGGCTACGTCCGAAAGAGCGATACTGGCATCCAACTCATCTGGACAAGCCAGGGGGGCGCACCTTATGCCGTCTGGTCGTGTCTCGACCTGCTCACCGACGCCTGGACTGAAGAAACGACTGTGGAATCCCAAGGCGTGGCAACTTCTTGGACAGACGGTCAGGCCCTCGGGACCCTCAAATTCTATCGCGTAGAAATGCAGTGAAGGGGGGACAGAGTAAGAGAGAGGGGGAAAACGGAGGCGAGCCATGGCGAATGATTGGAAGAACACGCTTTATTACGGCGACAACCTCGACGTTCTCCGGCGGCACGTCGGCGACGAGACGGTGGACCTGATTTACTTGGACCCCCCGTTCAACAGCAGGGCCACCTACAACGTCCTGTTTGCCGAGCGCAACGGTTCTCGTGCGGCCGCGCAAATCAAGGCGTTTGAGGATACCTGGAGATGGGACCAGGCGGCAGCCAAGGCCTACCAGGAGGCCGTCGAGGCGGGCGGGCAAGTCTCCCAGGCCATGCAGGCTTTTCGAACCTTCCTGGGCGAAAATGACATGATGGCCTATCTGGCCATGATGGCCCCGCGCCTCGTGGAGCTGCGCCGTGTGCTCAAGCGCACGGGAAGCATCTACCTGCATTGCGACCCGACCGCAAGCCACTACCTAAAAATGCTCATGGATGCTGTGTTTGGGGCGGAGAACCTTGTCAATGAGATAGTGTGGCAGAAGATCAGAACTACGAAGACCCAGACTCTTGGGTTCGGAAAAGTCCATGACATCATATTCTGCTATGGCAAGGGCGCGAGGCCGATGTTTAGGACGCAATATAAGAGCCTGGACCCGAATTATATAGCATCCCATTACAAGCGTGATCCTCAGACGGGTAGGGTTTATCGGACCGTTTCGATGCTACAGCAAGGGCAGGGACCCGCAAGGAGGTTTGGGGACAGGGTGCTTGCGCCGCCTGCAGGACGGCACTGGATCTGGAGTCAGGAGCGCGTCGATGAAGCGTTTGCCAAAGGGCTAATCCGTTTCACGCGTAATGGCAGACCAGAGAAAGTGCAGTTCTTAGATGACATGAAGGGGGACATAGTCGACGATCTATGGATTGACATATACCCAATAAACTCCCAGGCAAGAGAGCGCCTCGGCTATCCTACCCAGAAACCGGAAGCCCTGCTCGGACGCATCATCAACGCCAGCAGCAATGAAGGCGACCTTGTTCTGGACCCGTTCTGCGGCTGCGGGACGACTATTGCTGTGGCCGAGCGCCTCAAGCGCCGCTGGATCGGGATTGACATCACCCACCTGGCCATCACGCTTATGAAGCACCGACTGCGGGACGCCTTCGGCGAGCAAGTGGCCTACCAGGTCATCGGCGAGCCGACGTCGGTTCCTGACGCCGCCACGCTTGCCGCCGAAGACCCCTATCAATTCCAGTGGTGGGCCCTGGGCCTCGTCGGGGCCCGGCCCGTGGAACAGAGGAAGGGGGCGGACAAAGGCGTTGACGGGCGGCTGTACTTCCACGACGAGGCCGAGGGCGGCAAGACGAAACAGGTTATCCTTTCCGTCAAGGCCGGGTCAACCGGCGTCGCCCACATGCACGAGCTGCGCGGCGTCATGGAACGCGAGAACGCCGAGTTCGGCGTCCTTATTACGATGCAGGAGCCGACCCAGCCGATGCGCACCGAGGCGGCCGCGGGCGGATTCTACGCGTCGCCGGGCTGGGGGCGCGATTATCCGAGGCTGCAAATCCTGACGGTGGCCGAGCTGCTCGCCGGTAAGGGCATCGCCATGCCGCCCATCCGCCACGTGAGCAAGACCTTCAAGAAGGCACCCCGGGCTAAAGGGGAAAAAGCCCAGGCTGCACCGCTGCCCTTCGGTCAGGGGGAGCGCAGGGGCAGGGAAGTGCTGAACGGCGGAGAAGACTCAAAACTCGGAAGCAGCAAACAAAATGAGAAGCAGTAAGACAAGACTCCGGACCGCCGCGGGTCACCTTTTTCTGGAGGCGCGCGGCGAAGCACCTTTGACGTGGGTCAGCCTGCCTGCGCAGTCCTTCGCCGTGCCGCGTTCGTCCTGTCAAAACATTACTCCGTGCGATTTGTATTGACAAAAGGTTGCCCTCCTGATACACTACTCCCGTAAACTCGAACGAACTCATTAGTCACAGAGCATACGGGGATCGGCAATGAACGACAACGCGAAATACCGCCTCAAATTCAAGCACAAGGATTTCATCTGCAAGCAATTAGCTCTCTTCAAGCCGCACCGGCAGGTCGCCGAAGAACTCCTCTCTCAATTCCCCGAAATCCCCCTTTCCCTCGACCAACTCGTCTCCCGAGTGCAGTACTACTCCACCTGCCGCCGCCGCACTGAGAGATGGTTCAACCGCACCCGCCACTACCGCCGGATGCTGGAGTACGATGCCCCCAACCGCTTCCGGCTCGTGAACAAGCATCAACGCCTCATGGAGCTGGAACGCATCTTCGACGAAGCCATGACCCCGAAACTTCGGAGAATCGTCTGGTTTCCCGTCTCGAAAGCCACGGATGGCTCCGTCACCTACGGCCAGAAGGAAGTTTACGGACCCGACCTCCGAGCCGCCATCGCCGCCCTCCACGCCGTTCCCCACGAAATTGACGAAGCGAGCTTCCTGTACTACAAGCCTCCCGGTTCTCTGCAGGACAGCCGCATCCGCGATTATGAAGGGGAATTCCTCAAGAAAGCCCTCAGGAAACTAGACCTCACGTTTGGGCTGAAATGATAGCCGGCAGTCATGTTGTCTTATTGAGGATTGCCCGGACAACGGAGGAGCGGATCGAGCCTCGGAACAACCACGGCGTGGGGAATCTCTGGCTGAAGCCTTTGTTCGAGAAGCCCGCCTAAAGGCGGCTTGCGGCAGACCAGCGGCACATGTAACCACCGACTAAAGCCGGTGGCTAAAGAGGGCAGCCGGCTGAAGCCGGCAAAAGCACAAGTCGGGCCTTGTGGCCCCGGGAACGCGGGGGCACCTGGCGGAGCGCCGGGAGAAGGGCCGCCCCCAGATGCCCATGAAGCGGGCTGTGTTGTGTTGACGGCGCAAGAATCACTATTGATCGCGGCAAAAATAATGTCCCGGTCACAGGCTCTGGAGCCGTGATTTTGCAGACAGATGCAGGCGACCTGCCCGGACATTAGAAATGCGGTTATCAGTAAATGCCGTACTTGCTGTGAAGGGTCCCTTCAGGAGGCTTCGGTGTGCAATGCCGCGAGGCGCCGGACCGCTTTCATCCGCTGGCAAAGAACTCGCGTGTTGCAGTCACGAACGCTCCCGAAGCTGCGCTTCGCGGTCGCAAAGCGGGAGCTGTCGCTCCCGCACTCCAAAGCGCCCCCTCTGCGTTCATCTGGGGTTCCTCGCTTCGTGCTCTTCGTGTCCTTCGTGGTTTCTCCCGCTCCTCCGCTCCCCCTCTGCGATCTCGGCGTTCTCTGCGGTGAATCGTCTCGTATCTCTCTCGCCAGTACGGCAAGGCGACGCCCCGTGGTTACTTTGTCATGGAACCGTACCGGCAAATGCCGATGTTGACACGATATGACGGTCGCCGTAGGATAGAAGGCTGCAATACGAATAGCCGCAAACGACCGTAGGAGTTTTGCGATGTGGGACTACACGGAAAAAGTCAAGGACCATTTCTATAACCCGCGCAACGTCGGGGTCATTGAAAACCCGGACGGAGTGGGTGAGGTGGGGTCTCTCGCCTGCGGCGATATGCTCAAGCTGACGTTCAAGCTCGACGACGAGGGGAAGATCGGCGATGTGAAGTTTCAGACGTTCGGCTGCGGGAGCGCCATCGCCTCCGCCTCAGCCCTCACCGAACTGATCAAGGGCAAGACCCTTGAACAAGCCGACAAAATCACCAATCAAGACATTGCGGAGTATCTCGGCGGGCTTCCCGAGGAAAAGATGCATTGCTCGGTCATGGGGCGGGAGGCCCTTGAAGCGGCCATCGCGAACTACCGTGGCGAGAAGGCGCCGAAGGAGGAGGGGGAGATCGTCTGCAAGTGCTTCGGTGTGACGGACAAGGCCATCGAGCGCGCCATCAAGGAAAATGGGCTGACCACCGTCGAGCAGGTTACGTATTACACAAAAGCCGGCGGCGGTTGCGGGCAATGTCACCCGAAAATCCAGGAAATCATTGACCGCGTCATCAAGGAGACGGGCGGAGGAATCTGGCGCGTCAAACCGGAGCGGAAGAAGCTCAGCAACATCCAGAAGATGAAGCTCGTCGAGGAGACCATCAAGAACGAGATTGCTCCCGCTCTCCAGAAAGAGGGAGGCGACATCGAGCTGATAGATATCGAAGGAGATAGAGTCGTCGTCGCCCTGCGGGGAACCTGCTCGCAGTGCGTGCTATCCGGCTGGACGATGCAGAGCTTCGTGCAAGCCAAGCTGAGGGAGTTTGTCTCCCCTGAACTCGTCGTCGAGGAGGCGAAAGAATGAGACGCGTTTACGCCGATAACAACGCGACTACCCGCGTGGATGAGCGGGTCGTCGAGGAAATGCTTCCGGCCTTCACGCAGGTTTACGGTAACCCCTCGAGCATGCATACTCTCGGAGCAGAAGCAGAGAAACGAATCCGCCTGGCGAGAGAGAGGGTCGCCAAGTTCATCAAGGCGGACCCTTCGGAAATCGTCTTCACGAGCTGCGGCACCGAGAGCGACAATGCGGCGCTTTTCGGCACATTCGAAGCGTACCCAAACAAGAAGCATATCGTCACCACAAAGGTCGAGCATCCGGCGGTTTTGAATCCGTGCCAACTGTTAGCGAAAAAGGACTACTCCGTTACGTTTCTCTCGGTGAACAGCGAGGGAATGCTCGACCTCGACGAGCTGAAGGACTCGATCCGCGACGATACTGCCATCGTCTCCATCATGTACGCGAACAATGAGACGGGGGTGGTGTTTCCGATTGAACAGATCGGGCAGATTGTCAAGGAAAGGGGCGTGGTGTTCCACGTGGATGCTGTCCAGGCGGCGGGCAAGATTCCCCTCGACGTCGAAAAGCTGAACGTTGACCTCCTTTCCCTTTCCGGGCACAAGATTCATGCCCCGAAAGGAGTCGGCGCCCTGTACATCCGCCGCGGAACCAAGCTCCGACCGCTGCTGGTCGGCGGTCACCAGGAGAAAGGCAGAAGAGGCGGCACAGAGAACGTCCCCTACATCATCGGATTCGGGAAAGCGTGCGAGCTGGCTTCGGAGCATTTGCCGGAGATGAATACCCGCGTGAAGACGATGAGAGACCGACTTCAGAACGGGCTTCTGAAATCCGTCCCCCACGCCTCCCTGAACGGGGCAAAAAGCCCTCGCGGTCCGAACACGCTCAGCATTCGGTTTGAATACGTCGAGGGAGAATCCATCCTGCTGCTTCTCGACCGGGAGGGAATCGCCGCGTCATCGGGGTCGGCATGCACCTCCGGGTCGCTGGAGCCGTCTCACGTCCTGCGTGCGATGGGGGTGCCCTATACGTCCGTGCACGGGTCCATCCGCCTCAGTCTGAGCCGTTTCAACACGGACCAGGACATAGACCACATCCTGGAGAAATTTCCCCCCATCATCGCCAGGCTCCGCGAAATCTCCCCATTTGCCAAAGCCAGCGCAAAGGAAGTCAACGCATGACACTCACCCCCGGATGTCGTCAGTACCAACTCGGTTAAGTTCAGCGAAGCCCTTGCCCACCTGAAACCGTTATGGTACGCTCCGGTTGACTGAACAAGAGCCTGAGGGCGCGCATG
This sequence comes from bacterium, assembly GCA_030691545.1. Taxonomy (GTDB): domain Bacteria; phylum Auribacterota; class JABMQX01; order JABMQX01; family JABMQX01; genus JAUYEE01. Next base: position 54,418 of record JAUYEE010000126.1, read on the forward strand.
ACGCCGAGGCCGGAGTGCAATCCTACGCAACGTAATCCTTCAGAAGTACGGGAGAGTCGGCATGTACGGGTCCCTGAGCATTCGAAACTTCCGCTGTTTTCGTGAGATCGAATTGGGCGACTTGGAGCGAGTGAATCTGATCGCTGGCAAAAACAATGTTGGAAAGACGGCTCTGCTTGAGGCGCTTTTCTTGCACTCCGGTCCCGCAAATGCGAGTCTCGCGGCCTTTGTGAACCAGCTCCGCGGCATTCCTATCGCGCCACGCGACCCGGAAAGCGCTTGGCGGTCTCTGTTTCACGATCTCAACCTGGGGGAAGCCGTTGAGCTTTCGAGTACCGACAGCGACGGAGCATCGCGATCCTTGCGCATCTTCCCCCGACAGGAGGAGGCCGTTCACGTCCCGCTTGAAGAGCCGGGGGCAAAAGCTCCCAACGAGGGCCGAGAAAGGGCAGTATCAGGGCCGGTCGTGGGTCGGAGTCTGGTTTTCGAGCATCGCGCTCCGTCTGAAGAACCACGCACATCGCGGTTCTTTTTCGATGGGAGGGGGTTCCGCATTGAGCCCCCACCCCCGCCCCCCCCGTTCCCCGGGATTTTCCAGGTTGCAGCCGGGCAACCAGACTTGCAAGGCGATGCAGACCGGTACGGCAGCCTGCAGCGTCAAAAGCGCGAACGCCGAGTCCTGGAGCTTCTACGGATCATCGAGCCCCGACTTGAGGGGCTCGCGGTGATCCCAATCGATGGTGTACTCGCCGTGCACGGCGATATCGGGCTGTCCGCTCTCGTTCCCGTACCTCTGATGGGGGGCGGGATGGCTCGCCTCTTTTCTATGGCTGTGGCAGTCGGCATCGCGGAGGGAGGCGTAGTACTCATCGATGAAATTGAGAACGGCATCTACCACGCGTCGATGGCTAAGGTATGGGAGGCCTTGGGTGCTTTCGCACGGCATTGCGACACTCAACTCTTCTGCACCACCCATAGCTTTGAGTGCATCGCGTCAGCGCACGAGGCCTTCGAAAAGTCAGGGCAGTATGATTTCCGCCTCCACCGCCTCGAGCAAATGGGAGAGGAGATTCGGGCGGTCACCTATGACCAAGAGACGCTTGGTGCCGCCATCGAATCGGGTCTGGAGGTGCGCTGATGCCGGAACCTCCTCGCATCGGCATCACGGCTTCGGTCGTGCTTGTGGTGGAAGGCAGAGACGAAGAGCTGTTCTTTTCCGCGTTTGCGAAGCGGCTCGGTCTGACCACGCTTCAAGTCATGGGAATTGGCGGCAAGACAAAGCTCAGGGCGAACCTGAAGGCCCTGAGAGATGCGCCTGGGTTCTCGTCGGTAGTCTCGCTCGGCATCGTCAGAGACGCTAACAACGACCCTCGGGCGGCCTTCTTGAGCGTGTCTGATGCCCTGCGGGATTGTGGCTTGTCCGTCCCACGAGAAGTCGGACAACCTGCTGGGAGGGAGCCTCGCGTCATGGCCTTTATCGTTCCAGACGCGCAACGTTCTGGCATGCTCGAGGATCTCTGCCTCGCAGCGGTCCGCGACGACCCCGCGATGCCGTGCCTTGACCCCTTTTTCGACTGCGTTGAGGAGCGGACACAGCTGCCAGCGGAGCTTTCGAAAGCGAAAGTCCACGCCTTTCTGTCCTCCAGGCCCACCCCTGACCTCCGCCTCGGTGAGGCGGCCCAGAAGGGTTATTGGCCTTTCGAGAACGCGGCCTTCGAGACAATAAAGGGGTTCCTGCGCGAACTGTGCGCGCCGGACTGATCCAGGTGAGCTCCGGGTCGCTGGAGCCGTCTCACGTCCTGCGCGCGATGGGGGTGCCTTACACCTCCGTACACGGGTCCATCCGCCTCAGTCTCAGCCGTTTCAACACGGACGAGGAGATAAACTACATCCTCCAGAAATTCCCCCCCATCATCGCCAGGCTGCGCGAAATCTCCCCCTTTGTGCAGGCTGCCAGCGGCGCAAAGGCTATATAGACAATCCGCCGCCGATGCAGCAGGAGTGTGACGACATGCTCACGCCCGCCCTATGCTGAGCGCTCTGCACTCGCAGGAGCGCAATGCGCGGTCGGCTCATCGCGCATCATTTACCGAGGAACAGCCAGATGTTTCCTCCTGTGCCGCGGGTTGCTCCTGTTGTCCGGCTGTAGGCGTTGCCGACGAGGAGGTCTGTTTTCCCGTCGTTATTCCAGTCGGCGACATCCTGCCTCCAGCGGTAACCGGCGTCGGCGCCCGGTCCCTTCAGCTCGAGAACCTCAGCCTTGGCGAGGCGCGGTTCCGTGTTCGTTCCGATGTTTCGATAGAAGCGGACCTGCGGCTGGTCGCCTCCCATGAGAAGGTCCTTCTTTCCGTCGCTATCCCAGTCCACAACATAGGCTGAAGGGCGCGTAGGGAAACCTCCTTCCGGGGCGGGCAACTGCGTGGGCGCGGCGAAGCGAGGAGAGGACTCGTTGCCGATGTTCTTGTAGAAGGCGAGGATCGAGCCGTGGCCGACGAACAGGTCCTTGAGTCCATCGCCCGTCCAATCGCCCATGTGAAGCCAGGCGTAGTTTTCCGCGAGTTTGTGACTGCCCTGGGTGATGGGCTTGCCGTCGGCCTCAACGGGTTTACCTTTGGCGAGTTCGGGTTTCTCTTTCGTTCCGATGTTGAGGAAGAGCGTCACATTTCCGCCGGTGTCGCCGGCGATCAAATCTTTTTTACCATCGTTGTTCCAATCCACAACCTGTGGATGAGCGCCGATGCATCAGCCCGCGGGGAGGCTGATTTCCGCGCCTCCCGCTTTGAGGTACTCGAAATCCTTAAACGCTGGCTCGGCGTCGCTGCCGCTGTTCAGGTACAAACGAATCTTCCCGCCGGAAAACTGTCCGACGATCAAGTCCTTCTTGCCATCGCTGTTCCAGTCGGTGACGCAGGGCACCAGGTGCCCGATCTCCACGTCAATCACTTCGTTGTTCGCCTTCAGCCTCACGCCCTCCTGAAATGCGGCGAGCGCTGAAGGAAGCGACAGCCCGAAGGCCACCGTGACCAGTGCCACCACAGCAAACGTTTTCATTGGCTCTCCTCCTCTCCTGGGAATGAATGGCCCGACCCGATGCTCCCGGAGTTTCATCCGTTCCCGACATTACCGCGGCCTATGCCCGGCTGTCAGGGGCAGACGAAACGGAGCGTTAAACCAGTATCGCCGGTTGCGGCTCGCAGAAAAGTGTCCGCCTGACTACTAATAATTATACCATGCCACCGCGTCGCGTCAACTCAAGGATTGTCGCGCAGGACGATGAACAAAAAGCACGTTGTGCGGGATGGCATTCTGGATACGGATTTGCACAAGGGCGACCTGGCGCTGATGGGACTGACGACGTGAGGGCAGTCCAGCCCATGTGGCGGGATTGACAGACCGCGCCTGCCGGTGATAGCTTCTTGAGGTGTTGCATAGGCGGGACGAGAGGCTTTCTTCATCGCGAACGAAGGGTTGCCGAAATGAAATTCAGTTTTACCACGGCAGGTTGTGTTCTTTTACTGGGCATGACCGTCCGTATCGGCTTGGCGGAAACGCAAAGCAGGCGGGAATTTCCTCCGCTGCCGGGGCGACCGCCCGCTCCCAGCCAGTCAACCGAGAACGCCAAACCCTCTGTTCAAAGAATTGACGCGAACCTCTATCGGGTCGGGGACGTCGTTGTGGATACGAAGGAGCGCACGGTCACGTTCCCCGCACGAGTCAACCTCACGCAGGGCGTCCTCGAGGTCCTTATCTGTACTGAATACGGCAAGACGCACGAGAGCCTGCTGAGCACCAAGATAAATCCCCTTCACCTGAATGTCGCCCTTTTGATGCTCGGTCTCGAAGGGGGGCGCGCCGTCAAATACCAGGGCGACCCCACTAAGCCTGTCGGCAGCCCCGTGGAGATATGGTTCGAGGTGAAGAACGGCGAAAAGGAGAAGCTCATCCGCGCCGAAGACTGGGTTTACGATACCCACGCGAAGCGGCCGATGTTGCATACGCACTGGGTTTACGTGGGGTCCGTCTTGACCACAGACGGGTTCATGGCACAACGCGAGGGGCAAATCGTAACGACCTTCCATGACCCGTTTACTTTGATTGACAACCCTCTTCCGGACGGGGGAGACGATACGGTTTGCGTCGTGCACACAAAAGCCGTTCCTCCCGTCGGGACGCCGGTGACGGTGGTTTTCAAGGCCCTGGCGGAGCCAAAGTGAGTCGTCTTCAAAGGGAAGCGGCGAGGCACAGGGTGGATCTGCTGAAGGCGAGAACGGAACCGCAGATGAACGCAGATGGACGCGGAGGAAAAGCCGCGAAGGACGCGAAGGGCACGAAGGGGGAATCACGCGGGGCAAACGGCGTCTTTGTGTCTTCGTGCCTTGGTGGTCTGCGACTACGCACCGCCGTCGAAGGTCATTTTGAGGGCAGAGCGAAAGCCGATGACAAAAGAAATGCGTATGGTGTCCGCAGATTCCTGATTGGGGAAATGGTCCCGACACTAACTCGGGACCCTGTCCTGCAGCCGAGCTGAGCACGTTCGTCACCGGCCTCATCTGCTCAAGGCAAGATGAACTCTGCCACTACGGGGGCATGGTCAGACTCAGGGAACTTGACATCGGTTCGGAAGGCGCCCGATTCGTCGGGAAGATTCTCGTTGTGTATCTCCGCGCCCCGGTAAAAGGTCAGCAGCGAGCGCGAAGCCAAGATGTGATCGAGCATCAGCCCTTTCCCCAGATGGAATAGCGAATATCGGGACGACTCTGGCACCGACAGCTCGCACGGAACAATGACGCGATGCGATAGCCCGGGATTCCCTGTCTCCTCGACGGGGCCACGAATCGCGCTGACCGTCACCGAGTCTATGTCGGCATTGAAGTCCCCGCACACTGCCACCAGGGCCTCCTCGCCTGCACTGTCTGCCTGGTCGAAAATCTCGTCTATAAGAATACGCAATCCGAGCGCCTGTCCCACGCGCTTCATGGATGAGATGAAATATCCCTCCGCCCAGCCAGCCACCGAGCTCCAGGTGTACTGATCGATCATTCGTCCCTCAATCTTGGTGGGTATTTTTGATTTCAGGTGAACATTGCATAGGTGAAGGGTACGATTGTTCCCCAGGGCGACTTTCACGTGGAGGATAGGGCGCTCCCATGTGATTTCTTCGGCATTCGGCTCAGGGGGAATGGCGGTGACTTTTCGATAGCTCGGCCTCAGACCCTCGCCCCTGATCTGCTTCGTATCGGTTATCCCATACTTGCTGAGCACGACGAGATTGCGCTTGTCATAAGCATCGCCATTTGCTGTGAGTGTATGGGCCATCTGATAGCCCGCATACGGCGTTTGTTGAAGCAGTTTTCCGAGGGCAGATAGATCACGAGGCTGGGGTGGGTGCTCCTGGCCGTTGACTTCCTGCAAGCACAAAACGTCAGCCCGCAGTCGAATCAATTGGGGTTGCATCACGGCGATTCGTTTTGCCAGCGTGGGCTCCTCGCCGTCCACGTCATCGAGGTTCTCAAGGTTGAATGTCGCAATGCGTAGTGATGTGGACATGTTGCACCTCCTTTTCGTGCGTTTCTCGGACTACGTGAACTCAGCACTTGTTGATTTGACGGGGAACTGAACTTAAGCGCAGCCCCCGACCGGGGAAGGGGGTCGGCGGCGGAAATCCCGGCCCGCAGTTCACACCCCAAGCAATTCCAGGTTCTTCCGGACCGTCACCGTTTTGGGGTGATCGTCCCCCAGAAACTCCCGAAATATCCTCAGCGCCCGCTCGCAGCATTTCCTCGCCCCTTTCAGGTCTCCGAGGGCTTTCAGGATGCTGCCGAGGTTGTTGACATCCGTGGCGACGTTCGGATGGTTCGGCCCAAAAGCCGCTTCATCAATGGAGAGCGCCCGCTCGTAGCATTTCTTTGCTCCTTTCAGGTCTCCGACGGCGTGCAGGGCTAGGCCGAGGTTGCTGACGTCCCTTGCGACATTGGGATGGTTCGGTCCAAAAGCCGCTTCATCAATCGAAAGCGCCCGCTCGTAGCATTTCTTCGCCCCTTTCAGGTCTCCGAGGGCTTTCAGGACGCCGGCGAGGTTGTTGACGATGCTCGCGACATTGGGATGGTTCGGTCCCAAAGCCGCTTCATCAATGGAAAGCGCCCGCTCGCAGCATTTCTTCGCCCCTTTCAGGTCTCCGAGGTCTCTGAGGACGGTGCCGAGGTTGTTGACGTCCCTTCCGACATTGGGATGGTTCGGTCCAAAAGCCGCTTCATCAATGGAAAGCGCCCGCTCGCAGCATTTCTTTGCCCCTTTCAGGTCTCCGAGGGCTTCGAGGACGTTGCCGAGGTTGTTGACGTGCGTTGCGACCTCGGGATGGTTCGGTCCAAAAGCCGCTTCATCAATGGAGAGCGCCCGCTCGAGTGCCGCTTTCGCTTCTCGGAACTCGGCACGTCCCCAGAGATAGACGCCCACCTGGTTCAGGACCCGCCCCGTCGCTTCCGGAGCGACACCGAGCTTCTCGGCATGTTCGGCGGCAGACAGGGCGTGAGGCAGAAGCCGTGCGCATTCGGGCCACGTCCTCACGTCATGGGCTTCGACGGGGAGAGCGTCGTTGACGAGGCGCACGGCGGCCTGCGCCCATTTCTTCTTGTCGCGCTCATCGAGCCTATCGCGAACCACCGCCTGAACCAACCGATGAACCGTCACCGAGTCGCCGCTTCTCTCGACGAGGGAGTATTGCCTCAGCGCTTTGATCCCCCGGTTTATGGCCACCGCGTTCTTCGCTGCTGCCGAGAGCGCCTTCGGGAGGTGCTTTCTCCCGCCCGTCACGATCGAGAGGGGAATTTCATCCGGCCCAAGAAAGGCAAGGAGGTTCAGGAGGTCCGCCGCGACGGGCGATTCCTGAAGAACCTTATCCACAGAAAGGCTCAGGGTTGCGGCCACGGTGTACGGATAGTCCGTCGGCGGGTGTTCCTCCTCCCACAATTCGCCCCGGCGGGAGCGAAACAGCTCCAGGTAGGCCGAAATTGTGTAGTCGGTTTCCTCGATGTATGCGCCGGCCTGCTCGAGGGCGAGGGGCAAATCGCCCAGTTCCTCCGCAAGCTTTGCGGCGGCATTCTCGTCGGTCTGCCTCGTCCGCTTGAGGAGGAACCGGGTAGCCTCGTCCGGGCTCCACACTTGCACGGACAGCGGCGCTGCCACGCTGAGCCAGTTGGGGTTTCGTGACGTGATGATGAGGTGCCCGAGTCGGCTTTGAGGGAGATACTCGGGAAGCTCCTCGGGGCCCCGTGCGTTATCGAGAATCAGAAGCCATCGCGCCTGCCCGGCGTCCAGCCAGCTCCGGACAGCATGGATGATGACACGCTGGTCGGTCGCGTCCTTTTGCGGCAGGTTCAGCGGTCCGGCGAGAGCGGCAAGGTCTGCCGCGAGGGCCGCAGGCTCTTCCGCCCGAATCCACCAGACGACGTCGTAGTCGGCTGCGTGGCGATACGCGTATTCAACTGCCAGTTGCGTTTTGCCGACTCCGCCAAGGCCGCTGATTGCCTGTGTCAGCGCAGTCGGCTGCTTCGAGACCAACGCCCTGCGGAGAGCCGCCAGCAATTCTTTCCGGCCCGTGAAATTCGGATTGCGATTGTGCGGAATATTCCAGATCGGCGGGAGCGATCCGGGGAATCGCGGCTGCTCGGCGACGGAGCGTTCGACTCTCCCGGGAAACCCCGGCTTTACCGTCGGCTTCGCTCGCTCGCGTTTTATCCCTTCGAGCAGAGCCTCCTTCGCTTTCGGCTCATCGAGCTTAGCCAGATCAATGTAAAGGATCTGGGCGAGCAAGCCCTTGAGCTCGCATTCCTGAACCCGGACAGGCAGCAACGTTCCTTTTTCTCCGGTCGGGTCTTGAGCGAAAGCCGCCGCCCATTCGGGCTGTGTGTAGAGAGCACTGAGGTACGCGGGCGAGAGGACGGGGATGGTGCGTTCAGCTTCCACGGCCGCCCTGTCCATTTCGAGGACGAAATTGCAGCCGGGTCGGAAATCCCACGCTTGAAGAACCACCGAATAGCCGGCTTCCTCAAGCTGCCAGGCAATCCATTCCGCCCACGTGCGGTCGGCTCGGTTGTAACTGATGAAGAAATCCTTCATTCAACCCCTTGCCTCTGAGTGCCTGGAGATTCCGTACCTCACCTCTCGGCCACCTTCCGGCGATCGTAACCTCATTCGTACCCGCTTAGGCGTCTATTCATAACAACCTAAACAACTCAAGCTATGGAGAAGGGCGGATTCTGTAGTTCCATTCACCATGAAAAACA